>NZ_VDYR01000001.1:1618750-1942500 GCF_006346325.1 Sphingomonas japonica
GTCGGACGGCCGCATCTCGCTGAGGGTGCGTCCCGAAGTGTCGCAGCTGTCCGCCGCGGGCGCCGTCGTGATCGGCAACACGCAGGTTCCCGCACTGACCACTCGCCGCGCGGAGACGACGGTCGAGCTCGGCTCGGGCCAGAGCTTCATGATCGCGGGGCTGCTGTCGAACGACAATGACAACCAGATCGAAAAGGCGCCCGGGCTGGGCGACCTTCCGATCCTGGGCGCGCTGTTCCGTTCGAACGGTTTCCAGCGCAGCGAGACCGAACTGGTGATCGTGGTGACGCCGTATCTGGTGAAACCGGTCAATGCCAACGACATCGTGCTGCCGACCGACGGCTATAAATCGCCGACCGATATCGAGCGCGTACTGCTCGGCAAGCTGTCGAGCGGCGACACCGGCGGCGACCGACCCAAGCCTGTCATGGCCCCGGCGCCCGGCGTGAACCCGGCATTCGGGGCGGCGGCGACGCCGCTTCCCGCAGGACCGTCCTTCCCGGAGCAGGCGCCTGAAAACGCTGCGGCGCTGCCGGCGCCGGCGACGCCGCGCAAGCCGGCCGACAAGGGCAAGGACGACGTCGTCGCCGCGCCCGGCTTCAGCTCCAACTGATCGCGAGGATGACCGACATGACCAACTATGCTCCCATCGCCGCGATCCTGGGCAGCGCGCTGCTGCTGGCATCGTGCGGCGGCACGGCCAATCGCGGGCTCGAATCGGTGCACCAGCCGGTAGTGAGCCGCGGCGATTACGCGTTCGACCTGCGCACCGACGGCGGCGGGCTGGCAGCCGGCGAGGCCGAGAGACTGGCGGGATGGATGGCTTCGATGCGGCTCGGCTATGGCGACCGCGTGGCGATCGACGATGGCGGCGCCTATAGCGAATTGACGCGCGAAGCCGTTGCCGGAGAGGCGGCGCGCTATGGCCTGCTGCTCGCCGAGGCAGCGCCGGTGACGCCGGGGGCGATCGCGCCGGGTACTGCACGGGTCGTCGTCACCCGGATGACCGCTACGGTTCCAGGCTGTCCCGACTTCAGCCGGATCAACGGTCCCAATTTCGATTCGCACACCTATTCCAACCAGGGCTGTTCGGTGAACTCCAACTTCGCGGCGATGGTAGCCCGGCCCGAGGATCTGGTCCGCGGCCAGCCCGGCGCCGATGCCATCGACCCGGCAACCGCGGTCAAGGCGATCCGCAGCTATCGCGCGGCGGCGCCGACCGGCCAGGGCGGCCAGGCCGCCGAAGCGGTCAGCACCACGCAGGGAGGCCAGTGACATGAATGCGCCGTGGACGCCTGCAAAGGCCACCAATCGCGATGCATTCGTCGCGTTCGTGTGCGACGAGACCACTGCCGAAGCGCTGCGCCCGATCGCCAGCGAATTCGGCTGGCCGGCGGAAAAGATCAACAAGGGCGGGCTGCGCAACGCGGTACAGACGCTGTCGGTGTCGACCAGCCCGCACGTCCTGTTCGTCGATCTGTCCGAATCGGGCGATCCCCTGAACGACATCAACGCGCTGGCCGAAGTGTGCGAGCCCGGCACGGTGGTGATCGCCGCGGGCCAGGTCAACGACGTCCGGCTCTACCGCGACCTCGTCGCCAGCGGCATCCAGGATTATCTCCTCAAACCGCTCAGCCCCGACATGCTGCGCGAGAGCTTCACCCATGCGCAGGCGATGCTGACCGCGCCCAAGCATGTCGAAGCCGCCGTCGAGCGCCCGCATTGCTCGGTCGCAGTGATCGGCACGCGCGGCGGCGTCGGCGCCTCGACCATCGCCACGTCGCTCGCCTGGCTGCTAAGCGACAAGGGCAAGCGCACCACGGCACTGCTCGACCTCGACGTGCATTTCGGCACCGGCGCGCTGGCGCTCGACCTCGAGCCGGGACGCGGACTGACCGATGCGATCGAGAATCCCAGCCGCATCGACGGGCTGTTCATCGAACGCGCGATGGTGCGCGCTTCGGACAAGCTGGCGGTGCTGTCGGCCGAGGCCCCGATCCACACGCCGCTGATGACCGACGGCGCGGCCTTCTATCAGCTGCAGGAAGAGATGCGCTCGGCATTCGAATGCACCGTCGTCGACCTGCCGCGCGGCATGCTGGTCCAGCATCCGCACCTCGTCGCCGACCTGCAGACCGCGGTGATCGTCAGCGAACTGACGCTGGCGGCGGCGCGCGATGCGATCCGGCTGCTGTCGTGGTTCAAGTCCAACGCCCCCAATACGCGCGTCATCACCGTCGCGAACCGGGTACCGGCGTCGAGCACGATCGAGATCGGGCGCAAGGATTTCGAAGCCTCGATCGAGCGCAAGATCGACTATCTGGTTCCCTACGATCAGAAATTGTGCGCGCAGGCCGCCAAGCTCGGCAAGCCGCTCGCCGAGGCCGGGAAAGCATCGAAAACGGTGGCGCCGATTGGCGACCTGGCCTCTCAGATCCTGAGCGCCAGCGACGATGCCGATGCGGCAGCACCTGGCAAGACCACAAAGGGTGGATCGCTGTTCGACCGGCTCGGCGGGTTCAAGGCGAAGCTGCCCGGCAAGGGCGGCAAGTGACGACCGGCACTCCGCCGGTCTGAAGGAAGGGCGCACGCGTAATGGAATTGCTGCCGATCCTGGCCATCGCTTTCGGTGCGTTCTGCGTGCTGGGAATGATGGTGTTCGCCTTTGCCGGCCCCTCGCCCGCCCGCGCCGGCACCCGTCGGCTGACGGCGGTACGCGCCCGGCACAGCGCTTCGAGCGACATTGTGGCCGAGGCCCAGTTGCGTCGCATCTCGACCAACCGCAATACCAAGATGGACGACGCGGCCACGCGCTTCCTGCCCAATCCGGCTTTGCTCAAGAAGCGGCTGGCGATGACCGGCAAGAGCTGGACGATGGGCCAGTATCTGATGGCGTCGGTCGGCCTGTTCGTCGTCGCCGCAATGCTGCTGTGGCTGCGCGGTGCGCCGGTGCTGCTGGCGGCGACGCTCGGACTGTTCGTCGGCGCCGGCTTGCCGCATTTCGTGGTGGGATGGAACATCAAGCGCCGGATCACGCAGTTCAACACCAAATTCCCCGACGCGATCGAGTTGCTGGTGCGCGGGCTGCGCTCGGGCCTGCCGATCACCGAGACGATCGGCGTCGTCGGGCATGAGGTCAAAGGCCCGGTCGGGGAGGAATTTCGAGCGATCGCCGACAAGATGAAGATCGGCCGGACGATGGACGCCGCGCTTCAGGAGACCGCCGATCGGCTGGGCACCGCCGAATTCCAGTTCTTCGTCATCACCATCGCCATCCAGCGCGAGACCGGCGGCAACCTCGCCGAGACGCTCGCCAACCTGGCCGACGTGCTGCGCAAGCGCATGCAGATGAAGCTCAAGATCAAGGCGATGTCGTCCGAATCCAAGGCCTCTGCGTACATCATCGGCTCGCTGCCGTTCATCGTGTTCGGGATAATCTGGTACATCTCCGGCGATTACATGCAGAATTTCTTCATCGACGAACGCCTGATCATCGCCGGTCTCGGCGGGCTGGTGTGGATGAGCATCGGCGCGTTCATCATGTCACGCATGATCAACTTCGAAATCTGAGGGCAGGCGAACCATGCAACCCAGCGACGGCCCTACCCTGCTCGGCGTCGATGTCCTGTTCGTCGCGACGTTGCTGTCGGGCGTCGCCGCCTTTGCGGTGCTGCTCGCGGTCTATGCGATCATGACCGTGCGGGATCCCATGGCCAAGCGCGTCAAGGCCCTCAACGACCGGCGCGAACAGCTCAAGGCCGGGATCACCGCGTCGACCAGCAAGCGCCGCGCGAAGCTCGTCCAGAAGAGCGAGACCGCCGACAAGATGCGCGACTTCCTGTCGTCGCTCAAGGTGTTGCAGGACGAGCAGCTCAAGGCGGCGCAGATCAAGTTGCTTCAGGCCGGCATCCGCTCCAAGGACTGGGCGGTCGCGGTGATCTTCGGTCGGATGATGCTGCCGATCTTCATAGGCGGGCCGGTCCTGTACTTGGTGTACGGCACCGATGCGTTCGCCGACTGGTCGCCGCTCAAGGCCTATGGCCTCGTCGCGATGACCTTCATCGCCTGTTACAAGGCACCCGACATCTACCTCAAGAACAAGATCGCCAAGCGAAGCGACGCGATCCGCAAGGGTCTTCCCGACGCACTCGACCTGCTGGTGATCTGCGCCGAGGCCGGGCTGACCGTCGATGCCGCGTTCCACCGCGTCGCGCGCGAACTGGGCCGCGCCTATCCCGAACTGGGCGACGAGTTCGGCCTGACCGCGATCGAGCTGGGCTTCCTCACCGATCGCCGCGCCGCGTTCGAGAACCTGGCGATGCGCATCGACCTCGAAGCGGTGCGCGGGGTCGTCACGACGATGATCCAGACCGAGAAATACGGCACGCCGCTGGCATCGGCGCTGCGCGTCCTGTCGGCGGAATTCCGCAACGAACGCATGATGCGCGCCGAGGAAAAGGCCGCGCGCCTGCCCGCGATCATGACCGTGCCGCTGATCCTGTTCATCCTGCCGGTGCTGTTCATCGTCATCCTCGGCCCGGCGGCCTGCTCGATCAACGACGCGCTGTTGTCCTAGTCGGGAGCCGCACCGGCCCGCTCCCCCACCCCGACGCCCATCCAGGATATTCTGAATGGGCGGCCGTGGTGCCGCCATCCGAATATGCCGATCGGACGCCGGGAACGCGGATCGCGGGATGATCGTTATGCCCTCGAAACAGGAGGCATGCGCATGTTGTTCTCGACCCCGACCCAATTCGCGGTGCTCGCCGTCTGTCTGATCGCCGGGTGGTTGTTCGGGCTTGCCAGCGCGCCCGGCGGAAAGAAGTGGAAGGAACGCCTGCGCGCAGAGGAAGCCGCGCATCGCGAGACCCGCGCCGAGATCGCGACACGCGACGCGCGATTGCGGGAGATCGAGCGCGAACGCGATGCCGCCCTTCAAAATCGTGACCGCGCCGCGCCGGTGGCGGCGGCCAGCGCGGCGACGGCGGCAACGGCCACCAGCCATCGCGGCGGCGGGTTCTTCGGCTGGGGTCGAGACAATCTGTCGCGCATCCGCGGAATCGACGACACTACCGAAAAGGCGCTCAACGCCGATGGGATCAAGACCTATGCCGCGATCGAGGCGCTGACCGCCGACGAGGAAGCCGCGCTCGAGGACCGGCTCGGCATGGGACGCGGCCGCATCGCCGAGCAGCAGTGGCGCGAACAAGCGGCGATGCTGCGCGACGGGCATGACGAGGACCACGGACGGCGCTTCGTCTGAGCCGCTAGGCCTTGCCCAGCGCCGCCTGCGCCGCAGCCAACCGGGCGATCGGGACACGGTACGGGCTGGCAGACACGTAATCGAGGCCGATCGTTTCGCAAAAGGCAATGCTGGCCGGATCGCCGCCATGTTCGCCGCAGATGCCGAGCTTGATGTCGGGCCGCGTGCCCCGGCCCCGCTCTGCGGCCATTTCGATCAGTTCGCCGACCCCCTCGACGTCGAGGCTGACGAACGGGTCGCGGGCATAGATTCCCTTTTCGACATAGACCGACAGGAAGCGCGCGGCGTCGTCGCGGCTGACGCCCAGGGTGGTCTGCGTCAGGTCGTTGGTGCCGAAGCTGAAGAACTCGGCCTGATCGGCAATATCCCCGGCGCGCAGGGCGGCGCGCGGCAATTCGATCATCGTTCCAACTAGATAGTCAATAGTACTCCCATGCTCTGCGAACACCGCTGCAGCAGCACGATCGACCACCGCCTTCATCAGTTCGAGTTCGCGCCGCGTGGCAACCAGCGGAACCATCACTTCGGGAACAGGCGCTTTTCCGGATCGATCGGCAACGATGCACGCGGCTTCGAAGATCGCGCGCGCCTGCATCTCGTAGATTTCGGGATAGGTCACGCCCAGCCGGCATCCACGATGGCCAAGCATCGGGTTGAACTCGTGCAGTTCGGCGGCGCGGCGCTTGAGCTTGTCGACGGTGATGCCCGTCGCGGCGGCGACATCCTCGAACTCGGCTTCCTGGTGCGGAAGGAATTCGTGCAGCGGCGGATCGAGCAGCCGGATCGTGCAGGGCAGCCCGACCATCACTTCGAAAATCTCGACGAAGTCGGCGCGCTGTTCGGGAAGCAGCTTGGCCAGCGCCGCGCGGCGCCCCGCCTCACTGTCGGCGAGGATCATCTCGCGCACCGCGGTGATGCGCGATCCTTCGAAGAACATGTGCTCGGTGCGGCACAACCCGATGCCCTCCGCCCCGAATTCGCGCGCGGTGCGGCAATCGGCGGGTGTCTCGGCATTCGCGCGCACGCGCAGGCGGCGGACCGCATCGGCCCATTTCATCAGCGCAGCGAAGTCGCCGCTCAGTTCGGGCTGCACCGTCGGCACCGCGCCCAGCATCACTTCGCCGGTTGAGCCGTCGATGGTGAGGATGTCTCCCTCGCGCACTTCGCGCCAGGAATCGCCGGCCCCGACGCGCATCACTTTGTCGGCCGCCTTGATCGACAGCGCCCCCGCCCCCGACACGCACGGCCGCCCCATGCCGCGCGCGACCACCGCGGCGTGGCTGGTCATCCCGCCGCGTGCGGTGAGGATGCCCTTGGCCGCATGCATGCCATGGATATCCTCGGGTGAGGTTTCGGTGCGCACCAGGATCACGCTGTCGCCGTTCGCAGCGGCACGCTCTGCGCTGTCGGCGTCGAACACAACCTTGCCCGATGCCGCGCCCGGCGAGGCGGGCAGCCCCTTGGTCAGCACGTCGCGCGGCGCTTCGGGATCGAGAGTCGGGTGGAGCAGTTGGTCGAGCGCCGACGGATCGACGCGCGCGATCGCCTGTTGCTGCGTGATGAGGCCGTCATTGGCCATGTCGACTGCGATCTTGAGCGCGGCCTTGGCCGTGCGCTTGCCCGAGCGGGTCTGCAGCATCCATAATTTGCCGCGCTCGACGGTGAATTCGATGTCCTGCATGTCGCGGTAATGGCGTTCGAGCAGGTCGAACACGCGCGCCAGCTCGCCGTACACTTCCGGCATCGCCTCTTCCATCGACGCCGGCTTCGCGTTCGCCGCCTCACGCGCGGCGCGGGTCAGATATTGCGGGGTGCGGATGCCGGCGACGACATCCTCGCCCTGCGCATTGATGAGGAACTCGCCATAATAGGCATTGGCCCCGGTCGAGGGGTCGCGGGTGAACGCGACGCCGGTCGCCGAGGTTTCGCCCATGTTGCCGAACACCATCGCCTGGACGTTGACCGCGGTGCCCCAGTCGCCTGGAATGTCGTTGAGGCGGCGATAGACCTTGGCGCGTTCGGCCTGCCACGATCCGAACACCGCCGCGACCGCGCCCCATAGCTGGTCGTGGACGTCCTGCGGGAACGGCTTGCCCCATAATTCCTCAACCAGCGCCTTGTACTCAACGACCAGCTTCTTGAGGTCGTCGGCGGTGAGTTCAGTGTCGAGGTAGAAGCCCTGGTCTTCCTTGGCGATCTCCAGCGCTTCCTCGAACCGGCCATGGTCGAGTTCGAGCACGACGTCGGCGTACATCTGGATGAAGCGGCGATAGCTGTCCCAGGCGAAGCGCGGGTCGCCCGCAACTTGCGCCAGCCCCTCGACCGTGGCGTCGTTGAGGCCGAGGTTGAGGACGGTATCCATCATCCCCGGCATCGACACGCGCGCGCCGGAACGGACCGAGACGAGCAGCGGGTCCGCCGCGTCGCCGAATGCCTTTCCAGTGATCCCCTCAATATGCGCGATGCCGCCTGCAACTTCGGTGCGCAGGCTGTCAGGGAACGCTTCACCTTCCTCGTAATATCGGGTGCACATCTCGGTGCTGATCGTGAAGCCGGGTGGCACCGGCAGGCCGATCGACGCCATTTCGGCAAGGTTCGCGCCCTTGCCGCCGAGCAGATTCTTGTCCCCCTTCCCCCCATCGGACACGCCGCCGCCGAAGCGGAATACGTACTGCGTCATGGTTGCTCCCTGTCTTGTGTCGTGGCCCTGGGGAGGGGTGAAGTGGAGAAAGTGGAGAGTCTCGGACGGTTTCGATCAGCCCTCGATCTTCGAGAAATCGGCGACGGCGTGGACCGCATCGCGCATCCGGGCGAGCAGCGCCAGCCGCGCGGCACGCCTGGCGGGATCGGGATCGTTGACGGTCACGGTTTCAAAGAACGCATCGATCGGGGCACGCAGCGACGCGAGCGCCGCCATCGCCCCTTCGAAATCCTCGCGCCCGATCGCGGCGGCGGCCTGCGGCTCGGCCGAATCAAGTGCGGTAATCAGCGCATCTTCCGCAGGTTCGGGGGTGTAGGACAGCGTTTTCTTCGGCTGCGATGCGGCGAACTCGGCGACCACCGGGGCAAAGCGGGCGCGATCGGTATCGACCTCGACCAGCGGGTCCTCCTCACCGGTCTGGGGTATGGCGGCGTCGCCGGCGTCGTGATCGGCGGCAAGCACGCGGCGTTCCTCGGGCGGGCGGCCGGTTTCGGTTCCGAACGGGGCGGAGCGCGCGGCGGCGGCGGCGAGTGCGGCGGTGGTATCCGCCGGGACTCCCCCAAGATCGTCATTCCCGCGAAGGCGGGAATCCATAGCCGCAGCGCCTGCGTCTCCATCGTGGCGCTCGCCACTATGGACCCCCGCCTGCGCGGGGGTGACGGAAGTTGGGGCGGTGGACGTCTCCCATCCCTCCTTCTTGAGGATATTCGACGCCCGCTTGTACCCGGCGAGCAAGTTGGCGCCCTCGTGCGTGGTCACGAACGCCTGCAGCGCATGGACGCGCGCGAGCAGGCGGACGAGATCGTCCTCATTGCCGAGCGCGAACACCGCGTCGATCAGGTCGTGACGGACTCCGGCCTCGCGTTGCTGGACTTTGAGGCGATCGATCGCAAACGATACTATCTCATCCGCGACTTTCTCTTGATCATGCGCACGGTTTGTTGTGAGTTCGTGAGACCTCAGGCCGTAAGCGTGATCTTCGTAACCGCTGAGAACTAGCTTGCGCAGCGACGCCTTGAGATCGTTCTGCAAGACGATCGCTGCCAAACCCAAAATCGCGCGCCGCAATGCGAAGGGGTCTTTGGAACCGGTCGGCTTCTCGTTGATCGCAAAAAAACCAGTGATAGTATCCAGCTTGTCCGCCAGCGATACCGCCACGGTCACCGGCGCGGTCGGGACTTCGTCGCCCTGCCCGACCGGCTTGTAATGGTCGCGGACCGCTTCCCACACTTCGCGGGGCTCGCCTTGTGCGCGGGCGTAATAGCCGCCCATCAAGCCCTGCAATTCGGGGAACTCGCCGACCATGCCGGTGACGAGGTCGGCCTTGGCTAGGCGGGCGGCGCGTTCGGCGAGATCGGCCAACGCCGCACGATCCGCCCCCTCTCCGTTCGTCCCGAGCGAAGTCGAGGCACGTGATCGAGCGGAGCCGAGATCGTCCGCAGGTGCCTCGGCTTCGCTCGGCAATGTGTCTCGACTTCGCTCGACACGAACGGAAAGGGGGGTGCCTGCTCCGACAATCCCCTCCTCGACCAGCCACCGCGCCAGCTTCGCCACGCGATCGACCTTGTCCGCCACGGTCCCCAGCTTTTCGTGGAAGACGATCTTCTCGAGCTTCTTCGCCTGCTCCTCGAGCGCGACCTTCAGGTCGGTTTCGTAGAAGAAGCGCGCGTCGGACAGGCGCGCCGCCAGCACCTTCCGGTTGCCCTCGACGATGCGCGCGCCGCCGTCCTTCGCCGCGATGTTGGCGACACAGACGAACGCGTCGGCAAGCGTGCCATCCGCGCCTTGGCACACGAAATATTTCTGGTTCACCCGCGCGGTCAGCTGGATGACCTCGGGCGGGACGTCGAGGAACGCGGCGTCGAAGCGACCCATCAGCGGCACCGGCCATTCGGTCAGACCGGCATTCTCCGCCACCAGCCCCTCGTCCTCGATCAGCGCGAGGCCCGCGTCGGCGGCGAGCGCGGCGGCGCGGTCGCGGATGATCGCGCGGCGCTCGTCCTGATCGACAATGACGTGGCACGCACGCAGCTTTTCGACATAGTCGTGCGCGCCGCCGATGGTGATCGCGTGCGGGCTGTGGAAACGGTGGCCGACCGTCGCATATCCCGACCCGATCCCGGCGATCTCGCACGGCACCAGTTCCTCGCCGAGGATCGCGACGATACCCTGCAACGGGCGGACCCAGCGCAGGCTCTCGGTCGACAGCGACGCGTCGCCCCAGCGCATCGATTTCGGCCAGGGGAAGGCGCGGACGATTCCGGGGATCGCGGCGGCGAGCACGTCCGCGGTGGCGCGGCCGGGCTTTTCGATCACCGCGAACCACACGCCGTCGCGGTCGGTCAGCTGATCCTGGGACAGCCCGGTCTTGCGCAGGAAGCCCTCGAGCGCCTGTGGCGGTGCGGAGGTGCGCGGCCCCTTTATTTCCTCGGACACCGCCTGCGTTTCGAGCGGCAGATCGCGCGCGATCAAGGCGAGGCGGCGCGGCGTCGCGTAGGTCGTGAGGGCACCGGATTCGAGCCCGTCCTTGTTGAGTTCGGCAGCGAACAGCCGTTCGAGATCGGCGCGCGCCTTGTCCTGCATCCGCGCGGGGATTTCTTCGGAGCGCAGCTCGAGGAGGAAATCGGCCATCACGCCGTCCAGCCGTTCTTGGTCATATACGCTGCGCACGAACCCTTCGCGAGGTCTCGGACGCGGCCCATATAGGCCTGGCGCTCGGCGACCGAGATCACGCCGCGCGCCTGCAGCAGGTTGAAGATGTGGCTGGCCTTGATCGCCTGTTCATAGGCCGGGATCGGCAAGTCGCGCGCCAGTGCGTTCTCGCATTCGGCGGTGTGCTTCTTGAACTGGTCGAACAGGCTGTCGGTGTCGGCGACCTCGAAATTCCATTCCGACATCTGGCGCTCGTTATCGAGGAACACGTCGCCGTACGTCACGGCTTCATCGTTGAATGCCAGGTCGTACACGCTGTCGACATTCTGGATGTACATCGCCAGCCGCTCGAGCCCGTAGGTCAGCTCGCCCGCGACGGGCTTGCAGTCGAACCCGCCCATCTGCTGGAAATAGGTGAACTGGGTGACTTCCATGCCGTCGCACCACACTTCCCAGCCGAGCCCCCAAGCGCCCAGCGTCGGCGATTCCCAGTCGTCCTCGACGAAGCGGATGTCGTGCGACAGCATGTCGATGCCGATCGCCGCGAGGCTGCCGAGATACAGTTCCTGCAAGTCCGCGGGCGAAGGCTTCAGGATCACCTGATATTGGTAGTAATGCTGAAGTCGGTTGGGGTTTTCGCCATAGCGGCCGTCGGTCGGGCGGCGGCACGGCTGGACGAAGGCGGCGTTCCACGGGTTCGGCCCGAGCGCGCGCAAGGTGGTCGCGGTGTGGAAGGTGCCCGCGCCCATTTCCATGTCATAGGGCTGCAGGATCAGGCAGCCGCGCGCGCTCCAATAGTCGTGGAGCGTCAGGATCATGCGCTGGAAACTCAAGGGTTCGACGTCGGACACCGGCTGGCCTTCGCACCTGCAATAGCGAGGCGGACGCTTTGGCGCAGCCTCCCGCGAGCGTCAATGGCAGCGGCGGGGCGGCGGCAGGCGCTCAGCGGGTCACAGGAAGAAGGTGTAGAAACACACGAAAAAGGCGGTGAAACTGACCACGAACAGCTTGAGGTCGCTGTCGTCGGAGACCGGGCCGGCGCCACGCGCGATGCGTCCCGTCATCTCCCGGCGCAGCGGATGCGGGGATGCGCGGACAGCTGAAATCGAGCGCGCGGCGAGCGGGCGGAGGGGATGCGATGCCATGCCCGAATTAACGTCTTGTTAGGGATTTGGATCAACGCCGATGTTCAATCCCGAGTCTCAGCGCGGGACGCCGTTCGCAATACCAATGGACGCCAGGGCAAGTTGAAAGCTTCTTGATATTGAGTTTGACTCGCATTAGTCGAACCCCAGCAAAGGGGTTCATTCATGCTTTCGACCAAGCCGGTACTAATATCGATATCCGCATTGGCCGCGGCGCTGGCTGCCGCGCCGGCATATGCGCAGACCGCCCGGCCCGCGCAGGGCGATGCCGACATCATCGTCATCGGCCAGAACAGCTCGGGCGGCGATGCTACCAAGACCGACACCCCGGCGATCGAGGTGCCGCAGCCGGTGACGATCATCCCCGCCGAACTGTACGAGGCGCAGGGTGCGGTCTCGATTTCGGACACATTGAACTACGTCGCCGGGGTGCAGGCGAACCCGTACGGCCCTGACAGCCGCGTCGATGGTGCCTTTATCCGCGGGCTCGACGCGCTCCAGTTCCGCGACGGCATGCGCGACATCTTCAGCTTCTATGCCAGCATCCGCGCCGACCCGTATAATTTCGACAGCGTCCAGGTGCTGCGCGGCCCGTCGTCGATGCTGTTCGGACAAGGCGCGCTCGGCGGCCTGATCAACCTCAACTCCAAGTTGCCATCGTCGGTCGCGTCGGGCGAGGTCTCGCTGCGCTACGGCGCGTTCGATCGCAAGGAAGCGCTCGCCGATTTCACCGGCCCGATCACCCAGGGGCTGAGCGCGCGGATCGTCGCGCGGGTACGCGACGCCGACACCCAGACCGATTTCGTCCCCGACGACCGCGTGATGGTGTCGCCGTCGGTTACCTGGTCGCCCGGCGCCGATACCGACCTGACGCTGCTCGGCCTGTATCAGGAGGATGACGGCGGTTCGACCGCGCAGTTCCTGCCGCTGGTGGGCAGCATCCTGCCCAATCCCAACGGCCAGCTGCCCAACGACCGGTTCGTCGGCAAGCCCGGCTGGGACCGCTATGACGGCCGCCTGCTGCAAGGCACCGCGCTGCTCGAGCATCGCTTCTCCCCGCGCGCCAAGCTGAGCCTGAAGGCGCGCTACATCGACAGCGACCTGAGCTATTTCACGCATTATCCCGACAGCTATTCGAACCCGGCCAATCCGTACGTCCTGCTCGACCCGGTGACCGGCACGCCAGTGGTCGATCCCGAGACGGGGGCGGCGCTGCCCGATCCCGACCAGCGCACGATCGGCCTGTACGTCGACGGCAGCACGGCGCGGATGGAAATCTTCTCGACCGACAACAATGTTCAGATCGGCTTCGACACCGGCGCTGCGGTCGAGCATGTGCTGCTCGCCGGGGTCGACTATAGCTGGAACCATGTCCGCAAGACGGGCGGCTTCGGGATCGAATATATCGACATCTACGACATCGATTATGATGCGCTGTCCGATTTCGGCGGCGGTCTGCCGCCCGGCGCGGCGCCCTCGGAGGATGTCGAGCAGACCCAGCTCGGCGTCTATGTGCAGGACCAGATCCGGCTGTGGGACCGGGTATCGGTGGTGCTCGGCGCGCGGCGCGACCATGTCTCCAGCCGGTCGTTCGCCGGTACCCCGGTCGAACACGACGCCACCACCTTTCGGGCGGGCGTGATCGGCGATCTGGCGGCCGGCCTCTCGCCCTTCTTCAGCTATACCGAGAGCTTCGAGCCGATCGCGGGCGTCGCCAGCAACGGCGATCCGTTCGTGCCCAAACAGGGCCATCAGTACGAGCTAGGCATCAAGTACCAGCTCAATGCCGCCAGCATCGTCACGCTGACCGGCTATCGCATCAAGGAGAATAACCGCCCGGTCGACGATCCCGCCACGCCCGACCCGTTCGACCAGCGCCAGGCCGGATCGCTGACGTCGAAGGGCATCGAATTCGAGGCGCGGACCGTGCTGCCGGGGCAGGTCCAGCTGATCGCCAACTACAGCTATAACGAGGCCGAGATCGACGGCACCGACCGGCAGATCGACAATGTCCCCAAGCATAACGCCTCGCTATGGGCGGCGCGGGCGTTCTCGCTGCCGAACGGCGTCGGGCTTCGGCTCGGCGCGGGCGCGCGCCATGCCGGGGAGAATATCTCCTATGGCCCCGCCTTTACCGACGGCATCGTCACGCCCGATTACACCCTGGTCGATGCGTTCGCCGAGCTCAGCTGGCGGCGCTGGAGCTTCGCGATCAACGCCACCAACCTGCTCGGCGAGGATTATTATTCGGCGTGTCTGGCGCGCGGCGACTGCTTCGTGGGCGCGGAACGCAACGTGTTCGGCACGCTGAGCCTGAAGTTGTGACGCAAGGCAGCGCTTTGCTGCTGTGGCTCGCCGCAGCACTCGGCGTCGCCGGCGTCGCCGCGCTCCGGTATGCCTGGACACTCCCCCGGCGCAGTACCGGGTGGAACGCGGTCGCATGGCTGCTGATTGCCGCATCGGTCGCCTGCGGCTGGCGGATGGGAGGAGCATGGGGGGTTTCGGTGGCGGCACTTGCCACCACCGCCGCCGCGTTCGCGATGCTGGCAGCAGCAGGAATCGGCGCGCCGCCAGGGCGGACCGCAGCGTCGGTGCGGTGGGCGGGCATGCTGCCGCAGGCGGGAGAGCCGCGCCGCATCGGTCGCCGCATCGCGACGTTCCTGATCGTCATACCCGGCGGCTTTGTCATAGCGATCGTGCTCGGCATCGCGATGCGCGGGGTGGCAACGGCGTCGGGATGGGGTGAGGCCAATGCCAATGTCGCGGCGCTGTTCACCGTGCCGCTGGGCTGGGCCGTGCTCGTCACCACATTGCTAATGCAGGGCGAGCGGCGCGGACAGCTGCTGACCTTGTCGGCCTGCGCCGCGGCCGGAGCGCCGTTCCTCTTGACGGGATTGGGATCATGAAGCTGGCACCGAACGCCGCCACGGTGAAACGCGCGCTGTCGGCACACGCCGCGATCGGACTGCTCGCAGGCGCCCTGCTGTATCTGGTGTGCCTGAGCGGCACCGCGCTCGTCTTCTACGAGGAATGGCAGCGGGCCGAACAGGGCGATGCACCCGAAATGACCACGATCGACCCGCAGGCCGTGCAGCGCGGCGTTGCAGCGGTGCTGGCCAGCGAGAGGGGCAAGCCGCCGACGACGCACCTCTACGTGCATCTTCCGGTCCCCGAACTGCCGCGCACGACGATCACCACCGATACGCAGGCGGTGCACCTCGACGCCGACGGCCGCGTCGCCGCGCCCGAGGAGAATGCCTGGTCCGAGTTCCTGTACGGTTTGCACTACACGCTGCACCTGCCCGGCGTGGTCGGCATTACCATCGTCGGCATCCTGGGCATGTTGATGGTGGCGCTGTCGATCTCGGGACTGATCGCACATCCCCGGATATTCCGCGACGCCTTTCGCTTTCGCACGCGGCACAGCGGCGGCGTCGCACTGTCGGACTGGCACAATCGGCTGAGCGTATGGACGCTGCCGTTCGGGCTGGCGATCGCCATCACCGGCGCGGCGATCGGGCTGGCCAGCGTCACCGCCTATGCCCTGGCGAACCGCTATTACGACAACGACCTCGAAGCCGTGTACGCCCCGATCTTCGGCGACGAGGGCAAGCCCGACGCCGCCCCCGCGCCGGTCCCCGCCGTGGCGACCGCGCTGGAAACGATGGCGCAGCGCTTTCCCGAGGTGGCGATCACCTATGTGACGCTGCACGATCCGATGACTGCCGGCCAGCATGTCCAGATCGTCGCGAGTCCGCCGCGCCGCCTGATCTTCGGCGAATATTACGCATTCGACGCCGCGGGTCGGTTCAAGGGTACTGCCGGGCTGTCCGACGGCGCGATCGGCCAGCAGGCGGCGGCGTCCAACTACAACCTGCATTTCGGCAACTATGGCGGGCTCCCGGTCAAAATCGCCTATTGCCTGTTCGGGTTCGCGCTCACCATCGTCTGCGCGACCGGCGTCTATATCTGGCTGGGCAAGCGCCGCCGCCGCGGCGTGCACGAGCCACGCCTGCTCGGCGCGTGGCACGGCGTGGTGTGGGGAGCGCCCGCCGCGCTGGCGATCACGCTTGCCGCGCGCTTCGCGCTGGGCAACGCCGCCTGGTTCACCGCGATCTTCTGGACCGCGCTGGCACTGGCCATCGTCGCCGCGATCGCGGCAGCGCACCGGGCGGCGGCCGCCCGAAATCGAAGCGGCAACGATATCGCGCCGAGTGCCCGCGAACAGCCGGCCGGCTAGCGCTTTTCAGGGAATGGTGGAGCCGAGGGGGATCGAACCCCTGACCTCTGCAATGCCATTGCAGCGCTCTCCCAGCTGAGCTACGGCCCCACGTTTTTCCGGCCCGGGACCGCGCTCAACCGCGCGGCGCTGGCCTGGAAGGCGTCGCCATTAGTCAAGCGACGCGGGGTTGGCAAGCGGCGACTTCGCCGCCTGCCCCCGGGCAGGATCAGTTATTGTCGTCGTCGTCCTTGCTCGCCTCGACGCCGAGATCGTCGTCGCCGCCCAGGTCGACATCGTCGTCGGCGTTAGGCTCTTCATCCTCGATGTCGATGTCGTCGTCGCCGAGATCGCTGTCCTTTTCCTTCGCCTTGGGCTCGGCGACCTTGGCCGCCTCGAAGGGCAAGGGCTGCTTCGACTTGAGGATCGGCTCGGGATTCCAGGCATAGCCGCATTCGATGCAGGTGACCGGGTCTTCCTTTTGCAGATCGTAGAACCGCGTCGCGCATTTGGGACAGGTCCGCTTGGTGCCCAGTTCAGGCTTCACCATGCCGTATTTCACCTTTTGAACTTTATGGATTTCGCGAGGAGCGAGGCCCCGCAAAGTGGGGCGCGCCTTGCCATAGCGCAAGCGCGCTGTCAAAAGCCCGCGCCTGACGATGTCGAGCGCCGCCCCCCGCCCCTTTGCCGCCGCCCCGCGCGGTCCGCTGACCGGCAGCGCCCGCGTGCCCGGCGACAAGTCGATCAGCCACCGTGCGATCATGTTCGCTTCGCTGGCGATCGGCACCAGCCGGATCGAGGGACTGCTCGAGGGCGAAGACGTGCTTGCCACCGCTGCGGCGATGCGCGCGATGGGCGCGACGATCGCGCGCGGTGACGACGGCGTGTGGAGCGTGGACGGGGTCGGCGTCGGCGGATTGCTCGAGCCCGAGGCCGCGCTCGACATGGGCAATTCTGGAACCTCGACCCGGCTGCTGATGGGACTGGTCGCCAGCCATCCGATCCGGGCGACGTTCGTCGGCGACGCGTCGCTCAGCAAGCGTCCGATGGGCCGGGTGATCGCGCCGCTGTCGGACATGGGCGCCGAGTTCACCGCAACCGGCAACGGGCGGCTGCCGCTGATGGTGCGCGGGATCGCGCCCGCGGTGCCGATCGCCTACACGCTTCCGGTCGCATCGGCGCAGGTCAAGTCGGCGGTGCTGCTTGCCGGACTGAACACTCCCGGCATCACCACGGTGATCGAACCGGTGGCGACGCGCGACCATAGCGAGCGGATGCTGGCCGGGTTCGGCGCCGATCTGACCGTCACCGACAGCCCGGCGGGGCGCGTCATCGCGCTGCGCGGCGAGGCCGAATTGCGGCCGCAGCATATCGTCGTGCCGGGCGATCCGTCGTCGGCGGCATTCTGGCTGGTCGCGGCGTCTGTCGTGCCGGGATCGGACATCGTCATCGCCAATGTCGGCATGAACCCGACGCGCACCGGGCTGATCGCGGCGCTTCGCCTGATGGGCGCCGACATTGCCGAGCAGGACGCGCGCAGCGTCGGCGGCGAGCCGGTCGCCGACCTTCGCGTGCGGCACGCGCCGCTGACCGCGATCACGGTGCCGCCCGAGCTGACGCCGAGCATGATCGACGAATATCCGGTGTTGTTCGTCGCTGCGGCGTTTGCCAGCGGCACCACCGTCGCGCGCGGCGCGCACGAACTGCGCGTCAAGGAATCGGACCGGATCGCGGCGATGGCCGAGGCGCTGACGGCGTGCGGCGTCACGGTCGCCGAGCATGACGACGGCCTGTCGATCACCGGTTCGGGCGGGGCACCGATCGCTGGCGGCGCACGGGTCGCCTCGAAACTCGACCATCGTATCGCGATGAGCATGATCGTGGCTGGACTTCACGCCCGCGAAACGATCACGATCGACGACGCGGCCCCGGTCGCTACCAGCTATCCCGATTTCTTCGACACCCTCCAATCGTTCACGAATTAGGGCGTTTGCAGTCTAGGCGTATATCAGAGTCATGATCATTGCAGTCGATGGCCCCGCAGCGTCGGGCAAGGGCACGATCGCCCGTGCGCTCGCCCGCCATTACGCCCTTCCCCATCTCGACACCGGCCTGCTGTACCGCGCGGTCGCGGCCAAGCTGCTGCGCGACGAGCTCAATCCGGAGCGCGAGGCGGACGCCGTGTCGGCGTGCGATTTCGACGATGCGCTGCTCGACGATCCGTATCTGCGCAGCGATGCGGTTGGCAAGGCGGCGTCTCAGGCATCGGCGCACCCGCTGGTGCGATCGGCGTTGCTGCAGCGCCAGCGCCGCTTTGCCCAGCAGCCCGGCGGCGCGGTGCTCGACGGGCGCGACATCGGCACGGTGATCGTGCCCGAGGCGGACGCGAAATTGTTCGTCAAGGCGACGCCGATGATCCGCGCGCGCCGGCGTCACGCGGAACTGGCGCGGCATGGCAGCGCACCCAGCCTCGACAAGGTGCTTGCCGACATCCGCGCGCGCGACGACCGCGATGCCACCCGCAAGCAGGCGCCGATGCGGCAGGCGGCCGATGCCGCGCTGCTCGACACCAGCTTCCTATCGATCGACGCGGCGATCCAGCGCGCGATCGCGCTGGTCGAAGCGCGCATGGCGCGCCACCAGTCGGTCGCCTGAGCCCGGCTTCGGCCTTGCAAAATCGCGCGGATGGCGCTATCGGGCGCGGGTTCGGCGAACGTGCGTTCGCGGCAGGGAAGGCGTGAGGGTAAGCCCTTGCGCCGTTTTCGCATTTGATCGCGTCTCTATCCCCGGCCGACTGCGCATGCATGGCGAACGCCGTATCCGGCATCCGGCCGCTGCGGCATATCGGCCTAAAGACCGCCGGACCCAACCGGCTGGCCGGAAATGACTATACAGGAAACGACAGCTTTTATGGCAACCCAGCCCACGCCTACCCGCGATGATTTCGCGGCAATGCTCGACGACATGTTCGGCGGCTCCGACAGCTTCGAAGGCCGCGTCGTCGTCGGCACCGTCACCGGGATCGAGAACGACCTGGCCGTCATCGACGTCGGCCTCAAGAGCGAAGGCCGCGTTCCGCTGCGCGAATTCGCTGCTCCCGGCCAGAAGGCCGAGCTGAAGGTCGGTGACGAAGTCCAGGTCTATGTCGACCGCGTCGAGAACGCCAATGGCGAAGCAATGCTCAGCCGCGACCGCGCCCGCCGCGAAGCCGCCTGGGACACGCTGGAAACCGAATTCGCCAAGACCGCGCGCGTCGAGGGCGTGATCTTCGGCCGCGTGAAGGGCGGCTTCACCGTCGATCTGTCGGGCGCCGTGGCGTTCCTGCCCGGTTCGCAGGTCGACATCCGTCCAGTGCGCGACGTCACCCCGCTGATGGACATCCCGCAGCCGTTCCAGATCCTCAAGATGGACCGCAAGCGCGGCAACATCGTCGTGTCACGCCGCGCGATCCTCGAGGAAACCCGCGCCGAGCAGCGTTCGGGCCTGATCCTCAGCCTCGCCGAGGGCCAGATCATCGACGGCATCGTCAAGAACATCACCGACTACGGCGCGTTCGTCGACCTCGGCGGCATCGACGGCCTGCTCCATGTCACCGACCTCAGCTACAAGCGCGTCGGCCATCCGAGCGAGATGCTGGGCATCGGCGACACGGTGAAGGTGCAGATCATCCGCATCAACCGCGACACGCAGCGCATCTCGCTGGGCATGAAGCAGCTCGAGAGCGATCCGTGGGATGGCGCGAGCGCGAAGTATCCGGTCGGCGCCAAGCTGTCGGGCCGCGTCACCAACATCACCGAATATGGTGCGTTCGTCGAGCTGGAAGCCGGCATCGAAGGCCTGGTCCATGTGTCGGAGATGAGCTGGACCAAGAAGAACGTCCATCCCGGCAAGATCGTGTCGACCAGCCAGGAAGTCGAAGTCGTCGTGCTCGAGGTCGACGAGGACAAGCGCCGCATCTCGCTGGGCCTCAAGCAGGCGCAGTCGAACCCGTGGGACAAGTTCGCCGAGGATCATCCGGTCGGCTCGACGGTCGAGGGCGAAGTCAAGAACGCCACCGAATTCGGCCTGTTCATCGGGCTGGACGGCGACGTCGACGGCATGGTCCACATGTCGGACATCGCCTGGGGCATTTCCGGCGAGGACGCGCTCAACCTGCATCGCAAGGGCGAGACCGTCCAGGCGATCGTGCTGGCGATCGAGCCCGACAAGGAGCGTATCTCGCTCGGCATGAAGCAGCTCGAGCGCGGCGCCCCCGTGGTCGGCGCGCCGACCTCGGGTGATCGCCTCAACAAGAATGCGATCGTCACGGTCACCGTCCTCGAAGTCCGCGACGCGGGCCTCGAGGTGCAGGCGGGCGACGATGGCGCGACCGGCTTCATCAAGCGTACCGATCTGGGACGCGACCGCGACGAGCAGCGCCCCGAGCGCTTCCAGGTCGGCCAGAAGTTCGACGCGATGGTCACCGGTTTCGACCGGTCCAAGAAGCCGACCTTCTCGATCAAGGCGATGCAGATCTCCGAAGAGAAGCAGGCAGTTGCGCAATATGGTTCGTCGGATTCGGGAGCGTCGCTCGGCGACATCCTCGGCGAGGCGCTCAAGGCGCGCAACGAGCAGAAGTAATCGGATCGGCCGGGAGCGGCGACGACGCTGCCGCTCCCGGCCAGTTTCGACCCCGGCGCTGTCAAGTCGTTCTGTCTAATCGAAACTCCGTATGATTGCGGACTTGATGGAAGTTAAGCTTTGCGCGTAGAACGGAAGCGCGAGAGGGGACTCGCGGGGTGCCGTACTGGCCTTCGTCCATACTGGGGAAACGCCGATGATCCGTTCCGAACTCGTACAGATGCTGGTTCGCGACAATCCCGACCTTTCGGTGCGCGAAATCGAGCGCGTGGTCACGACCTTCTTCGACGAAATCTCCGGCCGTCTGAGCGCCGAGGGCCGGGTCGAGCTGCGCGGCTTCGGCGCGTTCTCGACACGGGCGCGCGACGCGCGTGTCGGGCGCAATCCGCGTACCGGCGAGCCGGTCGAAGTGACCGCCAAGCGCGTGCCCTATTTCAAGCCCGGCAAGGAAATGCGCATCCGCCTCAACGTATGAGCCGCGCTTGACGTAGCTGCCGCGATCCGCTTGTCGTTCGCAGATGCGGACGGCATCGGGCCTTGTCCGCCGGCCAGTGCGGACGTGGCGAAATCGGTAGACGCAGCGGACTTAAAATCCGCTTCCCCAGGGAGTGCGGGTTCAAGTCCCGCCGTCCGCACCAGCCCTTCAGATATAGCGCGCGGCGAGGATCGGTCCGGCTGCGCCTTGGCGAACCAGCACGGCGTAGCGGTCAGCGCCGGGGACCTTGATGGCGTCGGTCGGCACTGCCGCGCGCTGCGCGCCGCCGGTCCAGCGGCCGATCGGGCGCTCGTCAACGAAGACGTTGCTGTAGCGCAGCCTGCGCCCGCCATTCTCGCCCGTGCCTATCGCGACATCGACGCTGCGGCGCAGTGCCACCACGCTGACGCGGGCGTCGGCCGGAGCAGTGCCCGAGACGGCGACCGTGACCCCCGCCGAATCGCGCACGATTCCGACGCGCGGTTGCGGCAGGCGCGACGCCTGGTCGATCAGTGCGCGGATTGCCGGACCGCGCCCGCCGACCGTGCCGCTGCGCCCCTGCACCACCGATTGCGGCGTGTAGTTGCCGGCGCCGGGAATGCCGCGCGCGGAATAGGCGGCCTGCAGCGCGGTGTTGCGCGGGCTGGCGAGCGTATCCTTCCAGCCGAGCCGGTCCCAATAGGTCACCGGACGCGTGATCGCGACGACCCCGGGATCGGCGGCGAGCTGCGCCATGATCCTGTCGGCGGGCGGGCATGACGAACAGCCCTGGCTGGTGAACAGTTCGACGGCGACCGGGCGGGCCGGCGTCTGCGAGCTGCCGATGCCGTGCAGCGCGGCGGCGGCGGTGCCGGCGAGGATCAGGGCGACGAGCGGGCGACGGATCATGATGCAACTCCCGTGGTGATGCCCCGCGGTTCGCTCCGCCGCGGCCGCAGGTTACATCACCAGCGCAGCATCCGGGGCACCAGCAGGCGTCCGGCGATCGCGCTCAAGCCGATCGCCAGCGAATACCACACCGCGACATAATGCAGCGACAGGCTGGGACAGTGGAGATTATAGGCGAACGCGCCGAATGCGCCTGCGGCGAGGCCTACCAACAACCCGGCCCGGGGCAGTTCGGTGACCGCGCCGCGCCGCAGCCAGGCGGTCAGCACGCCGCCGATCACCCCCGCCCCCGCCAGGCTGATGCCGAGACACGCCAGCGGATCGGGCCCCATCACCAGATCGGCGGGAAGCTGGCCACTGCGCAGCATCAACACCGCGCTCGACAGCGGGAACAGCGCTCCCGCCGCGACTGCCCAGCGCCAGCCGTCGCGACGCTCGCCGATCGATGGCCGCACGCTGGCGGCGATCGCGGCGAGCGCCGCCGCCCCCAGCAGCAAGAGTGCACCCGAGCGCATCATCACCATTTCGGGCGGGCGCAGTTCGGTCACGTCGCCGCGCAGCCCGAACAGCGCCGCGACCGCGGCGATCGTCCCGGCCATCGCGGCCAGGACCAGCGCAATCCCGTGGCGCGGCGCGATCGGACGCACCGGCGAGCAATCCGCGACCAGCGCGTCGATGGTGGAAGAGGACATATCAGTCACTTTCGATCGAACTGGCGAGCCGCCTGAGCCCGCGATGGATGTTGACCTTGATCAGCGATTCGGACTGGCCCACGCGCTGCGAGGCCTCGGCGACGGAAAGCCCCTCAATCTTGACCAGGCGGATCGCATCCGCCTGCCCGGCCGGCAGCAATGCCAGCAAGCGGGCGATGCCCAGCCTCGCGCCGACCTCGTCCTCGAAGCCCGCGACCGCGTGATCGCCGCCCAGCGCATCCTCACGGCGGCGATATTCGGTGCGCAGCGCATCGACCCAGCGATAGCGTGCGATCGCCGCCAGCCACGGCAGGAACGGGCGCGCCGGATCATAGGTCGCGCGCTTGGCGTGGATCGAGGCGAGCGTTTCCTGGACGAGATCGTCGACGGCATGCGGCGCGATACGGCGCGCGAAATAGCGCGCCAGCCAGGTCTGGCTCGCGACCAGCACCGCGCGATAGGCGGCACCGTCGCCCGCCTGCGCCATCGCCATCAACTGGGCGAGCGATTGCTCGCTGGGCGTCATGGCTCCCCCTGACCGATTGCACGCATCGCGACCCATTCGCGCCATCTGGCGATTTGGTTACGACCGCCGCCTTTGTAACCGATCACAGCCGCATGGCGAACCGATGGCGCCGCGCCGATCCCGGCCGCGCCCCTCGATCGGAGCCCGCCATGCAACACCGTGTCCCAGCCTTCCTTGCCAGCGTTCTTGCCGCCAGCATGGCCGTCGTCGCCGCTCCCGCTTCGGCGACCGAGCGCGTCGCCTATAGCGACGCTGCGTTCGCCGCCGCGCAGCGCGCCGGGCGCCCGATCCTGGTCGAGGTCCACGCGCCATGGTGCCCGGTCTGTGCGGCGCAAGGACGAATGCTCGACAAGCTCACCGCCAAGGGCGACCGCGACCTGATCGTCTTTCGCATCGATTACGATTCGCAAAAGCCGCTGTGGAAGAAGTTTGGAGCGCAAAAGCAATCGACGATGATCGCGTTTCGCGGCGCCAAGGAAACCGGGCGGATCGCGTATGTCAGCGATGAAGCGTCGATGACGCGCCTGCTCGCCTCGATGCGAGGCTGATCGGTGAATCCCGCGCTCAACCCGCTGCTCGGCTATGTCGCAGGCGTGCTGACGATCCTGTCGCCGTGCGTGCTGCCGCTGGTGCCGATCGTGCTGGGCAGCGCGGCGCAGCGCAGCCGCTGGGGTCCCTTTGCGCTCGCGGCGGGCCTGGTGGCGGCGTTCACTGTCGCCGGCTTCGCGCTCGCCACGGTCGGCGTCGCGGTCGGACTCGATGCCGAGGCGCTGCGCATGGCCGGGGCCGCGATGCTGGCGCTGATCGGCATCGTCCTGCTGGTCCCCCGCGCGCAAGTCGTTGCCGAGCGCGTCGCTGCGCCAGCGGCGCGCTGGGCGGGGACGCGCCAAGCCGGTCTAGAACGACACGGACTGGCCGGGCAGGCGGCGATCGGGGCGCTGCTCGGGCTCGTGTGGGCACCCTGCGTCGGCCCCACGCTGGGCGCGGCCACGGTGCTCGCATCGCAAGGACAGGATCTCGGCGCCGCCGCTTCCGTGATGCTCGCGTTCGGAACCGGCATCGCCAGCGTATTGCTGGCCATCGCGCTGGCCGGGCGCAGGCTGATGACGCGCTGGCGCGCCCGGCTGCTGCGCACCGGCAGCGGTGGCCGCCAGTTGCTCGGCGCCCTGCTGCTTGCAGTGGGCGTCCTGATCGGCACCGGGGTGGACCGAATGCTGGAAGCGGCGATCGTCGCGGCGTCGCCCGACTGGCTGGTGGCGCTGACGACCTCGGTGTGACGGCGCGGGGTTGGCAGTCGCGGCGGCGCTGCATAGACCGGCGCGATGGTCCGTTCGCTGTTGCCGCTGCTGCTCGTCCTGTTCGTCGCAGGCTGCGAACGCCGTCCCGACGACGTTCCGGTGGTCGTCAGCGCGATCGGCGGCCCGGCACGGCTGGTCGATCCGGGACGCGGGCAGCCGTCGCTCGCCAGCCTGCTGCTCGCCGACGCGACGGCGCAGGGGCTGGTACGGTTCGATGCCAATGGCCAGGTCGAGCCCGGCCTTGCCGAGCGCTGGATCGTGATCGACGACGGCCGCAGCTATATCTTTCGCCTGCGCGCCGCCGAATGGGCCGATGGCAGCCCGGTAACCGCCGAGCAGGTCGTCGCCCGGCTGCGGCGCGCCACTGCGCCTGAAGCGCGCAACGCGGTATCGCCGTATCTGAGCGCGATCGACGAGATCGTGGCGATGACGCCGCAGGTGATCGAGGTGCGATTGTCGCGGCCGCGCCCCAACCTGCTGACGCTGTTCGCGCATCCGGCGCTGGCGATCTACGGAACCGGCCAGCGCGTCGGATCGGGACCGTTCCGCATCGCCGAGCGCGGCGCCGAGGACATCGTGCTGCAACCCGCCTTCGATCCCAGCCAGGCGAGTGACGAGGTCGAGGAACCGGCGCCTGAGGACTTCGTACGGCTGCGCGGCGAGCGCGCGGCGATGGCCATCCTGCGGTTTGCCGAGCGCGAATCGGACCTGGTGACGGGCGGCAGCTTCGCCGACTGGCCGCTGATCGAGATTGCCGATGTCGCGCCCAACACGCTGCGCATCGATCCGGCGATAGGACTGTTCGGGCTGGCGATCGTCGAGCGCACCGGATTTCTGGCAGACGCCGCCAACCGGGCCGCGATCGCGATGGCGATCGATCGCGGCACCCTGACCGCCGCGTTCCGGCAGGCCTGGACGCCGGTCCAGTCGGTGCTGCCCGACCAGCTCGATTCCGCCGACGTCCCGGCGCTGCCCGACTGGACCGCGTCCGACCTGACCGAGCGCCGGGCGGTTGCACAGGCGCGTGTCGCGATCTGGCGGGCACGCAATCCGGTCGCGCCGCCGCTGCGGGTGGCGCTGCCGCCGGGGCCGGGATCGAACCTGGTGTGGGGCAGCCTGGCCGAGGCGTTCGCCGCGATCGGGCTGCCGATCCGCCGTGTCGCGGTTCGCGAGGATGCCGACCTGCGCCTGATCGATGCGGTGGCGCCGTACGAAAGCGCGCGCTGGTTCCTGGTGACCGCCTGCCGCCTGTGCAGCGCCGAAACCATCGCGGCGATCGACGCCGCCCGCGATGCGCCCGATGCCGCGGCCCGGTCGGCCCTGCTGGCGCAGGCGGACATCGCCGTCGCGCGCGAAACCCCCTTCATCCCAATCGCGCCGCCGCTGCGCTGGTCGCTGGTGGCGCCGCGGCTGGCGCAGTGGCAGGCCAACCCCTATGCGTGGCATCCGTTGAATCGGCTGCGGCGCGAGCCCAATTAAGCGTCATGGCCAAACCTTCCCGCATCAATCCCGAGACCTTTGCGCGCATCGCCGACCAGTTGCCGATCGCCAAGGATGCCGCGTCGGTGCGGCAGCGCGTCGAACTCCTCGAACGCCTGCTCGAGCGCAGCCTAGTCATTCCCGGCATCAACCGGCCGATCGGGCTCGACGTGCTGCTCGGCCTGCTGCCGGTCGGCGGCAGCTTCGTCGGCGCGGCGTTCGGCGGCTATATGGTGTGGGAAGCGCGCAATCTGGGCATGTCGAAAGGCGCGATGGCGCGGATGGCGGGCAATGTCGGCTTCGACTGGCTGCTCGGGTTGATCCCCGGCATCGGCATCATCCCCGATTTCTTCTTCCGGTCGAACACGCGCAACCTGCGCATCATCCGGCGCCATCTCGACAAACACCACCCCGCGACCGTCACGCTGGAAGGGTCAGCGCCCGCCGCGCCATAATTTGAGGCGCGTGGCTGGCGCAAGGCTTGCCTGATGCGTCGGGCAGCGGCGGTATTTGAAGTTGGTGTCGAGGCAGATCCACACCTCGTCGAGCCAGCCGTCGCGCGTCGCGGTCAGTCGCAGCGAGCGAGGATTGAGCCCGCGATTGGCGCGCGCGAACGCGACCGCGAATTGCCCGGCGGTCAGGTTGGCGCGGCGCGACAGCGCGTCCATGTCGGGATAGCGCACCTGCGCGAACAGGCGCCCCGACTGCGCGAAATAGCGCGCGGGCGTCAGGTTCATGCAGGTACCATGCTTGGCATATTCGTGCTGGAGCAGTTGCGGCGACGGAGTCGTGCACAGGTTGCGGCGGATCACCGCCTGCGGAACGATCGCGGCGGGGCGGCAATATTGCGGCCAGGTCTTGCCGACGCCATCGGGCCACAAGCCGTGCAGCGTGAAGCCGAAGCGATTGCCGCCGCCGCATTGAAACCGCGCCGAGCGCGTGTCGCCGGCAGTGCGGCAATATTGCGGGCTCCACGTCAGCGCCAGCGTATAGCCGCCGGTGGCGACGCGGCGCACCGGATCGCGCGCATCGGGCGTGTCGGGGCGCGGGGTGTCGATCGCCTGCGGCACCGAACAGCGATAGGCCTGCGCCTGCGCCGCCAGCGGTGCGAGCATCGCCGCGCCTGCCACTATCACCCGCATTCCGATCCGCATTGCCGGCCCCCGCCCCCTGTCGCATCGCCAACCTGCCCTTAGCCGACCGTGAAATCCAGCCCGATATCGGCCGCGGGCGCCGACTGGGTGAGCCGGCCGACGCTGACATAGCTGACGCCGGTCCGGGCGATGTCACGGATCGTGTCGAGCCGCACGCCGCCCGAAGCCTCGGTTGGCACGCGCCCGGCCACGATGCCGACCGCCTCGCGCAGCACCGGCGGGGGCATGTTGTCGAGCAGCAGATGCGTCGCGCCCGCCGCCAGCGCCGGTTCGATCTGATCCAGCCGGTCGACCTCGACGATGATGCTGGCGATCCCCGCCGCCACTGCCCGTGCGGTCGCGGCCTCGACCGAGCCTGCCACCGCGACGTGGTTGTCCTTGATCATCGCGGCGTCCCACAGTCCCATGCGGTGATTGGTCGCGCCACCCATGCGCGTCGCGTATTTCTCGAGCGCGCGTAGCCCCGGGATCGTCTTGCGCGTATCGAGCAGCACCGCGCCGGTGCCGGCAATGGCATCGACATAGGCGCGCGTCAGGGTGGCGACCCCCGACAGGTGCTGGACGGTGTTGAGCGCCGAACGCTCGGCAGTGAGCAGCGCGCGCGCCGATCCGCGCAGGCGCATCAGGTCGGTGCCGGGCAGGACGCTGGCCCCCTCCTCCACCAGCACCTCGATCGTGGCGGCGGGATCGAGGGTACGGAAGAATTGCGCGGCGACGTGAAGCCCCGCGACGACGATCGCGTCGCGGCTGTCCATCACCCCGGCAAAGCGCGCATCCGCCGGTATCACCGCCGCCGAGGTGACATCGCCGCCATCGCCGAGGTCCTCGGCAAGCGTTGCGGCGACGAAGGCGTCGAGATCGAAGCGGTCCAGGGAAAAGCGCATCCCGCTCCCCTATCGTGTCGCGGCGCCGCCGCCAATTGTGCAGGCATTTCGCAAAAAGGTTCCACACCGTACGAAAACACCCCTTGCGGATCGCCCCGGATGTGGCATGCTACCCCCTTGGGGAGAGTGCAAGTTGTTGCAGTGTTATGGTTTTTCGGGTGTGGCGCCCGCAGGCTCCGGCCCGCGGGGGGATGCATCCACTCCGACCACGATCGTATCCTTTGGCGATCGGCTGCAATTGCAGGTCCATAGCGGTATCGAAGGCCAACCGGCCCGCCGCTGACAATCTCGCCTCAATCGTTACAATTCGGGGAAGGTCGCATCATGGCAAGAATGATTGAATATGGTACCGGCATGGCATCGACGGGTGGGCTTCGGCCGTCGCCGTTCACGGTCGATGTTTCGACGCATGCGATGGGCTGCGCCTGCGGCGCGCATGGCTTCGACGGCGAAAATGACGTGCGCGATCCGCGCCTGTTCGTCGAGATCGGCGACGCGTCGGTCGACGATCAGGCCGGCACCGTCGCGGGCAACGGCAAGGACATCTGGAGCGAGGACGAAATCGCTGCCTATCTGAACCGCAGCGACACCAGCTGGGTACCGGGTCCGGGCCACACGCCGCAGACCGACAACGTCGCCGATGTGATCAACTTCGGTTTTCACGAGAGCCTGACCGAGCTCGAGAACAACGGCTATGTGTTCGAATATCAGGGCGGCTATTACGGCGCCCAGGAATATTTCAATTTCGCCCCGTTCGAAGCCGAACAGCGCGAAGCCGCGCGCGACGCGATGGAATATTGGGATGACCTGGTCGCCGTGTCGTTCCAGGAAACCGCGAGCGGCGATGCCGATATCAATCTCGCCAATCTCGCCGACGCGCCCCAGACGCAGGCCTATGCCTATCTGCCCGGCGACACGCTGTACGGCATCCCCGAAATCGACGCGCAGACCGTCGGCGTGCTCGGCGACGTGTGGGTTTCGGCCAGCCAGGCGAGCAACTTCCAGCTCGAGGTCGGCGGCTACGGCCTCAACACGCTGACCCACGAAATCGGCCACGCTATCGGCTTGTCGCATCCGGGCAACTATAATTTCGGCCCGGGCTTTGCAGTCAACTATGCCAACGGCGCGGAATATTTCCAGGACGCGCGCAACTACACGATCATGTCGTACTGGAACCCGCGCGACATCGGCGCACGCGATTTCGACTTCAACATCATGACGATCTCGTACGGCGGCACGCCGATGGTGCATGACATCCTGGCGGTCCAGAACATGTACGGCGCCGATACGACGACGCGTACCGGCAACACCACCTATGGCTTCAACAGCAACGCCGGCCGCGACGCGCTCGACTTCACGATCAATACCGCGCCGACCACGGCGATCTGGGATGCCGGCGGCAACGACACGCTCGACGTGTCGGGCTACAACACCGACCAGATCATCGATCTCAACCCGGGCTCGCTGTCGAGCATCGGCGGCGTCACGGTCGAGGAGGCACGCGCCGAGCTGACCTTCGAGCAGGTCAACGCCAACCGCGCTGCGGCCGGCTATGCGCCGACGCTGCTGGCGACCTATCTCGCCAACATGGCCGCGCTCGAAGCCAACCCGCTGCTGGGCCGGATGACCGACAATGTCGGCATCGCCTATGGCGCGTGGATCGAGAATGCGGTCGGCGGCGGCGGCGACGACGTCATCGTCGCCAATGCGGTCGCCAACCGCATCAACGGCGGTGCCGGCAACGACGTCGTCAGCTATGAATCGGCGACGTCGGGCGTGCTGATCAGCCTGCTCGCCAACTCCGCGTCGGGCGGTGCCGCTGGCGATCGTCTGACCTCGATCGAGGGTCTGATCGGCGGTGCGTACGACGACACGCTGATCGGCAACAACGCCGACAACGTCATCGGCGGCGGCAGCGGCGGGCGCGATACGCTGCTCGGCAATGGCGGCATCGACACCGTGACCTATTTCGACGCCACCGGCGGCGTGCAGGTCAATCTGGCGACCAACGTCGTCGGCGGTGCCGCGGCGGGCGACCGCATCAACGGGTTCGAGAACGCCACGGGATCGGCGTTCAACGACACGCTGCGCGGGTCGACGCTGGGCAACGAGCTGCGCGGGATGGACGGCAACGACACGCTGCTGGGCCTGAACGGCAACGACACGCTGTACGGCGATGCCGGCAACGACACGCTCGACGGCGGCGCCAACAACGACTGGCTCGACGGCGGCGCGGGTGCCGACATGCTGACCGGCGGGCTGGGCATCGATGTCTTCGCCTTCTCGGTGGCCGATGGCAGCACCGACCGGGTCGTCGATTTCCAGCGCGGCGTCGATGATCTCGACCTGTCGGCGATCGACGCCGACACGACGGTGCTCGGCAACGACAGCTTCACGCTGATCAACGGCGCCGCATTCTCCGGCAGCGCCGGTGAATTGCGGATCGCGGGCAACATGATGCAGGGCGATGTCAACGGCGACGGCGCCGCGGACTTCTCGATCCTGTTCGAGAACAACGCCGTGCCGCTGGCGAACGACATCATCCTCTGATCGTTCGATAGCGACGCATTGGGGGTCGGTCGGCATCTGCCGGCCGGCCCCTTTGCTTGTCCGCGGTTAAGGCCGGGAGGGCGGCGTGCCGGCCATCATCGCGATGAAGCGATCCGCCATCAGCACGCGCGTGGCGACGTCGTCGCGATACGGCGCGTCGGCCGGGACGAGCGCCAGTGCCCGGTGCCACGCGGTTCGCGCGGGTTCGAGCTCGCCGCTGTTGAGCAGCGCCAGCCCGAGGAAGAAAGGCGGCCCCGGCGCGTGCGGGTCGAGCCGGATCGCCTGCGCAAAGGCGAACCGGGCCGAAGGCGAGAGCTGCTGGCCGTCATGGATGGCGAGCCCGGTGCCGAGCGCGGTCCATGCCGAAGCGTCGCGCGGCGCGCGGCGTACGGTATCGATCAGGATCGCCACCGATTCGCGGGCATCGCCCCGGGCCAGCGCAGCATCGGCGAGCGACCAGGGCGCGCGATGCGCATCGCCCAGGATCGCCGACCGGAACGCGACCATGCCGGGTTCGATCGTGAGGCCTTGCGCCGCGGAGGTGGCAGGCTGTCCGGCAAGGCGCGGCCTGCCCTGCAGCGCATAGCCCGTCGCCCCGAGCATCAACGCCGCCGCCGCGATCGCCGCCAGTCCGCGCGGCATGCGGCCGAGCCACAATGCTGCGCCTGCCGCCGCCCCGACCAGCGCCAACGCCAGCCACCCCATCAGCGGCGGCGCCGACGAAAGCTGCGCGCCGCGATCGCGCCGCCGATCAGCAACAGCGCAAGCGGTGCGATCCACAGCGGCGCGGTCGCCGTGCTCATCGGCGGATCGTAGCTGACATAGTCGCCATAACGCGCGATCAGCCACGCGCGGATCTGGTCGGCACTCTCGCCCGCGGCGATACGCTCGCGCACCAGCGCGCGCATATCGCCCGCCATCTCCGCGTCCGAATCGGAAATCGCCTGGCCCTGGCAGACGATGCAGCGCAGCGTCGCCATCAGCTCCGCCGCTTCCGCCTCCTTGGCGGGATCGGCAAGCTGCTTGTTGGCATATTCGGCGGGCGGCAATTGCGACTGCGCGGCCAGCGGGCTCGCCGCAGCCAACGCCAGCAATGCTGCCGTCCGCCTCACCGCGCGTCCCTGAGCGCCTCCAGCAGATCGGCGACGTCATCCTCGCGGATGTCGCCGATATGCTGCGCGACGATGCGGCCCTTGCCGTCGATCACGAAGGTTTCCGGCACGCCCGACGAACCGAGCGCGAGCTGCACCGAGCTTTGCCGATCGTCGCCGATCCGTTCATAGGGATCGCCGTTGCGCGCCAGGAATTGCCGGATCGCCGGCGCGGTGTCGCGGATCGCGATCGCGTCGATCTTCGCGCCCGCTGCTTTCAGCCGCAGCAGCTGCGGCGCTTCGGCGATGCAGGGAATGCACCAGCTGGCAAAGACGTTGAGGAGCCGCGGCTCGCCGGTCCTGAACGCGGCGGTGTCGAGCCCCGGCTTGCCCGGCACGATCGGCTTGAGCGCGAATTGCGGGAGCGGCTTGCCGACCAGCGCCGACCGCACTGTCGGATCATTGGGGCGATAGAGGCCGTGCAATGCGATCCCGGCGAGCAAGGCGAACACCGCCAGCGGCAGCCAGAGCAGCCAACGCTTCATGCCCATGCCTCGCGCAGCGCCGCCTTGCGCTCCCGCCGGACGCGGCCGACCAGCGCCAGCATGCCGCCCAGCGCGATCAGCACCCCGCCTGCCCAGATCAGCGTCACCAGCGGCTTCCACCACAGTCGCAATTGCCACCGGCCATTGCCGTCGGGCTGGCCGAGCACGGTGTAGAGCTGGCCGTCGAATACCGTGTCGATCGCCGCTTCGCTGGTCACCGTCGGCGGCGCGGAGAAATAGCGGCTCTGCGGCAGCATGACGAAGGGTGCGTCGTCGCCACGCTGCACCCGCAGCCGCGCTTCCAGCGCCGACCAGTTGGGGCCGATGCGCGGGGCGATGCCCTCCAGCGTGACGGTAAACGGCCCGATCTGCGTCGGCTGACCGACCCCGACCGCGACCAGGCGCTCCCTGGTGAACGCGCTTTCACTGGCCATGCCGGCGAGGCTGACGGCGATGCCGAGATGCGCGAGCACCATGCCATAGGTGAATAGCGGCGTGCGCAGCAGGTTGCGCTTCCACAAGGGTGCGACGCTGGCGACCGCGAGCGCGATCGCCAATGCCAGGCCGAGCAGCGGCAGGATGCCGGTGCCCGGCGCGAGCAGCAGGATCGCCAGCATGGCGAGCAGCGCGACCGCGATCGGCGCGCGCAGCTTGACCGCCAGCGGCCCGAGATCGTCGCGCCGCCAGCGCAGCAGCGGCCCCGCCGCCATCGCCGCGACCAGCGCCAGCGCGATCGGCCCGGCGGTCTTGTTGAAGAACGGCGGCCCGACCGACAATTGCGTGCCCATCGCCTGCGCGACGATCGGATAGAGCGTGCCGATCAGGACGATGCCGAGAATCACGGACAGCAGCAGGTTGTTGAGCACCAGCCCGCCCTCGCGGCTGACCAGTTCGAAGGTCGTGCCCTGCTTGACGCTGCCGATGCGCCAGCCGAACAGCGCGAGCGCGCCGCCGATGTAGAAGATCAGCAGGCCGAGGATGAAGCTGCCGCGTTCGGGGTCTACCGCAAAGGCGTGGACGCTGGTGAGGATGCCCGAGCGGACAAGGAAGGTGCCGATCATCGACATGCTGAACGCGACCACCGCGAGCATGATCGTCCATGATCGCAGGCCGTCGCGGGTCGCCAGCACCGTCACCGAATGAAGCAATGCGGTCGCCGCCAGCCACGGCATCAGCGACGCGTTCTCGACCGGATCCCAGAACCACCAGCCGCCCCAGCCCAGCTCGTAATAGGCCCAGTAGCTGCCCGCGGTGATGCCGAGCGTCAGGAAGATCCAGCTGCCCAATACCCACGGCCGCATCGCGCGGGCGAACGCCGGACCGACGTCGCGCATCACCAGCGCGCCGACCGCGAACGAAAACGCCACCGACAGCCCGACATAGCCGAAATAGAGCGTCGGCGGGTGGAAGGCGAGACCGGGGTCCTGCAGCAGCGGGTTGAGCCCCTGCCCCTCCGCCGCGGCGGGCACCAGCCGCGCGAACGGGTTCGAGGACAAGAGCAGGAAGCCATAGAAGCCAAGCGCGATCAGAGCCTGCGCACCCATCGTCGCGATCAGCGTGGCTTCGTTCAGCCGCCTCTCGATCAGCGCGATCGCCCCGCCGGCAATGGCGAGCACCGTCACCCACAGCAGCATCGACCCTTCGTGATTGCCCCATGCGCCGGCGATCTTGTACATCAGCGGCTTGGCCGAATGGCTGTTGGAGGCGACCAGCAGCACCGACATGTCGGAGCGTACGAACACCAGGATCAGCATCGCGAACGCGAACGCAACCAGCAGTCCCTGGACGATCGCGACCGGGCGCACGCCGGCGATCAGCTGCGCGGCGGTGGCGATGCGTTCGTCCGTCCGGCGCGCGTCCCGCCCCAGCCACAATCCGCCTGCGCTGAGCACCAGTTGCAGCAGCGCCAGCGCCGCGGCGAGCCACAGCGCCGCCAATCCGGCTTCGGCAATCATTGCTCGAGCGTCTTTGCGGCAGCCATCTTACCCGCCATTTCGGGAGGCATGTAGCGTTCGTCATGCTTGGCGAGCAGATTGTCGGCGACGAAGCTGCCGTCGGGCTGGAACCGCCCTTCGGCGACGACGCCCGAATTTTCCTTGAACAGATCGGGCGCGATGCCGGAGAAGCGCACCGGTACCTGCGCCTTGCCGTCGGTGACGGTAAACGCGATCGACACGCCGTCGCCCTGCGGCACGATCGAGCCGCCCGCGACCATACCGCCCAGCCGCACCGCCTTGCCGAGCGGCGGCGGTTTGCCGGCGACATCTGCGGGGGCGTAGAAAAACGCCGCCTCGTCCTTCAATGCGGACAGCGCGAGGCCGCTGGCGCCGAGCACCGCGACGAGTGCCAGCGCGGCGAGACCGAGCCGTTGGTGCTTTGGCTTCATCGGCGGGTCAGTTCCTCGGCAGCGCGTTCGGCGCGGCGCATCGCGGCATAGCTGCCCCACGCGATCGCGCCGGTCGCGGCAAGGGTCACGGCATAGGCCGCGATCACGAACGCCCATTGGTTCACGTCGACACCCGGTGTTTCATGCCGCCGCGATCCGGCGCATCCGTGCCTCGACCTTGGCACTGGCGAGCAGCGCGCGCATCCGCATCAGCACGATCCCGGCGAACAGAAGGGTAAAGCCCGACAGCGTGAATGCCAGCGGCCACAGGATGGCATTGTCGATCGTCGATTTGGTCAGCGTCAGGCTCTGCCCCTGGTGCAGCGTATTCCACCAGATCACCGAATAGCGGATGATCGGCAGCAGTACCGTTCCGGCGATTCCGAACAATGCCGGGATGCGGCCGTCGCCGCCGCGCTGCGCATCGGCGCGGCCGAGCGCGATATAGGCGAGATAGACGAAGAACAGCAGCAGCATCGACGTCAGCCGGCCGTCCCATTGCCACCACGTTCCCCAGGTCGGACGTCCCCAGATCGATCCGGTGGCGAGACACACCGCAGCGAACAATGCGCCGGGCACCGCGCAGGCGCGTGCCGCCACCGCTGCCAGCGGATGTCGCCAGACGAGATAGGCGATGCTGGAGATGGCGATGCCGCTCCACCCGCCCATCCCCAGCCAGGCGGCGGGGACGTGGATGTAGAGGATGCGCACCGTTTCGCCCTGCAGATAATCGGGCGGCGTCTGGGTCAGCCCCGCCCACCCGCCGAACAGCGCAAGCGCGATCCCGCCGAGCACCAGCATCGGGGTGAGCGGCCGGGCGATCCTGAGGAAACGGGCTGGATTGGCGAGCGCGTGGATCACGATTGCCCGACAATAGGCGATTGATCGGCGAAATCCACCGATCGTTTGCGCTGCGCCTGCGAAGGTCTCTGCCATCTCGGTTCGGCGCTTCGCCATCACGGCCCCGCAACGAAATCGCCGATCGTCCGTTCGGTGCCGCAACGAAAACAAGGGGGAACGCCATGCCGGATATCGGCAAACTCGAAGCGATGACACGGCTGGGCTTCGCCGCACGCGGCCTGCTCTATTGCTTGATCGGCTATCTGGCGATCCGTGTCGGCCGCACCGAAGACGCCGCAGGCGCACTGGAATTCGTCGAGAGCGGGGCCGGTCGCGTGCTGCTGGTGGCGCTGGCGATCGGGCTGCTCGGCTACAGCATCTGGAGGATTTCCGAAGCGTTCATCGATACCGAAGGGCATGGCAGCGATGCCAAGGGCTATGCCGTGCGCGGCGGCGGTGTCGCCAGCGGACTGTTCCATTTGGGGCTGTTCTTCGCCGCCTGCCAATTGATCGTCGGCATCGACCCCAGCGACGACAGCGCTGTCACCGGGGCGCGCACTGCGCTTGAGTTTCCTGGCGGGGCGAGCGCGCTGATGCTGTTCGCGGTGATCCTGGTCGGCACCGGGGCGTATCAGGCGATCAAGGCGGTCAAGCTCGGCTTTCTGCGCTACCTCGACCCCGAGGCTGCGCGGATGGAGTGGGTGCGCTGGGCCGGGCGGCTCGGCTATCTGGCGCGCGGCACGGTGTTCGTGCTGATGGGATATTTCCTGTGGCAGGCCGGCATGGCGGCGCAAGCGAGCGAGGCGGGCAGCATGGACAAGGCGCTCGACGCGCTGCCGCCGACCGCGCAGGTCGTCGTCGCGGCGGGGCTGTTCGCCTTCGGCATCTTCAGCTTCGTCGAAGCGCGCTATCGGCGCATCACCGATCAGAAGGTGGTCGAGCGGCTCAAGCGGCTGGCTCCGGGATGAGCACCTCGCGCCCATTCGACTGCCCCGCTTTGCGTCGATCGCGATGCATCGCTACAGGGGCGGCGGATCGCGCCGATGACGGCGCCGCCATCAATGGAGATTCGCACTCGCATGTCAGCCTATAAGGCCCCCGATTTCAAGGAGCGCGCCGCGCTCGCGCAGCAGGCCAAGCAAAAGGCGCTCGACCGGCTCAAGGCCAAGCCCCCGATCGATCCCGCCGTCGTCGCCGAACGTGCCGCGGCGCGAGTACGGCGCGAAGAAGCCGCCGCTGCCAAGCGCGTCGCCAAGCGCGAAGCCGAGGAAGCTGCGCGCCTCGCCAAGATCGAGGCCGCTCGCCTCGCGGCAGAACAGGAAGAACAGGCGGCCAAGGCCGCCGAGCAGAGCGAAGCCGAGAAGAAAGCGGCGCGCGACGCCCGCTACGCCGCGCGCAAGAAGCGGAAATAGCTTTGCCCAGTGCGGGGCGCCGCCGGGGCCCGCGCCTCTGCCCTTTGGCCGGGTTGGGAATCGGCGCCGCGTTGATCGCGCATCCGGGGGTGGCGCAGGACAGCGCCGATCCGAGCGGCGACATCGTCGTCACCGGCCGCGGCCTCGCCGATCCCGAGCCGCGATCGACGGGCATCGCCGTGATCGATCTCGACCGGCTGACCGCCACCGCCAGCAACCGGCTGGAGGATGCGCTGGCCGATATCGCCGGGCTGCAATCGTTTCGCCGCGCCGATTCGCGTTCGGCCAATCCGACCAGCCAGGGCATCACCCTGCGCGGCATCGGCGGCAGCGCGTCGAGCCGCGCGCTGTTGATCCTCGACGGCGTTCCGCAGGCCGATCCGTTCGCCGGCTGGGTGGCGTTCCCCGCCTATTCGGTCGCGCGGCTGGGCCAGGTCCGCGTCGCCCGCGGCGGCGGTGGCGTGCGCTGGGGTTCGGGCGCTTTGGCGGGAGTGATCGACCTGCGCAGCGCGACGCCGGATCAACTGCCGCCACTGTCGGCGAGTATCGCCTATGGCAGCCGTAACAGCGTCGATGCGCAGGCCAGCGCCACGTTCGAGCGCGGCAGCGGCTTCGCAACGCTCGACGCCGGCTATGCCCGCGGCGACGGCTTCGTGCCGATCGTCGCGGAAGATCGCGGCCCGGCCGATCGCGCCGCGCCGTACGAACAGTTCAACGCCTCGGCGCGCGCCGTCGTACGCGTCGCCCCCCACACCGAGCTCCAGGCGACGGTGCAGGGCTTTTCCGACCGGCGGGAGCGCGGACTGGCGAGCACGGCGATCGCCAGCGACGGTGCGGATGCCAGCCTGCGCGTCGTCGGCAACGGTGCGTGGCGCTATTCCGCGCTCGCCTATGTCCAGGCGCGGCAGTTCGCCAGCCAATTCGCCAGCATCGACGATGCCCGCACCGTCGCGAGTCAGGTGCTCGACCAGTACAGCGTTCCTGCGATCGGGCTGGGCGGGCGCCTCGAAGTGGCTCCGCCGATCGGCGAAGCGATCGAGCTTCGCTTCGGCAGCGACGTGCGATCGACCGGAGGGACGACGCACGAGTTCTACAGCTATGTTGACGGGGCACCGACCCGGCGGCGCGAGGCGGGAGGAACGACTCGCACGCTGGGCGGATTCGCCGATCTCACCTGGTCTCCGGGCGCGATCCGCCTCGACGCCAGCGCGCGCATCGACCGCTGGTGGATCGAGGATGGCCGCCTGTTCGAACAGATGCTCGGCGGCGGAGCGCCCATCACCGACACCGGCTTTGCCGATCGCAGCGGCACCGAGCCGACCGGACGGATCGGCGCGGCCTGGTCGCTTGCCGCCGCGGTCACGCTGCGCGGCGCGGCGTATCGCGCGTGGCGATTGCCCACCCCCAACGAGCTGTACCGGCCGTTTCGTGTCGGTGCCGACGCGGTCGCGGCCAATGCCGAGCTGCGCCCCGAAACGCTGGACGGCGTCGAGGCGGGCGTCGATCTCGCGCTGGGGGAGCGGATGACGCTGGGGGCGACGCTGTTCGCCAATCGCCTGAACGACGCCATCGCCAATGTCACGATCGCGCGCGGGCCGGGCAACTTCCCGGGTGTCGGGTTCGTGTCGGCAGCAGGCTTCTATCGCCAGCGCCGCAACCTGGGCGCGATCGATGCGCGCGGGATCGAGGTCGATGGGGAGGCGCGGCTCGGTGCGGTGCGGATGGCGCTGTCCTATGCCTATGCCGACCCGGTCGTGCGGGCGGCCGAGGCGGCGCCAGCGCTCGACGGCCTGCGTCCGGCGCAGGTTCCGCAGCATCAGGCTTCGGCGACATTGGCCTGGCAGCGCGGTGCGTGGCGCGCCGGCACGACACTGCGCTACGCGTCGCGGCAATATGAGGACGACCAGAACAGCCGTTCGCTGGCGCAGGCGCTGACGCTGGACGCGATCGCCGCGCTGCCGTTGACCAAAGCGGTCGCGATCGAGGCGCGCGCCGAGAATCTGTTCGATGCCCGCGTCGAAACCGGGTTCAGCGGCGATGCGATCGAGCGCGCCCGTCCCCGCCAGCTATGGATCGGCCTACGCGCGTCGCTGGAGTGAGCGAATGGCGGAGAGGGTGGGATTCGAACCCACGGTGCCCGCTAGGGCACGCCGCATTTCGAGTGCGGTACAATCGACCAACTCTGCCACCTCTCCGCGGGCCATCCGGTTGGCCGCAAGCGGCCCGGTCGATCGGATGAGGGGGCGCGGGTAGCCCAAAGGCACAGTGTCCGCAAGCCCCGCCTTGCACGGCCGCGAATTGCCACTAGGTTCATCGCCATGCACCGTCTTTCCGCCACTCCCGACGCGCACGAAACCGGCATCCCCATGCCGCCCGTCGCGCATGCCCGCTTCGATGTCGGCGCGGTGGTCCGGCACCGGCTGTTTGATTTCCGCGGCGTCGTGTTCGATGTCGATCCGGTGTTCGCGAACACCGACGAATGGTATGAGGCGATCCCCGAAGGCGTGCGTCCGGCCAAGGACCAGCCCTTCTATCACCTGCTCGCCGAGAATGCCGAATCGACCTATGTCGCCTATGTCAGCCAGCAGAACCTGATCCCCGACGACAGCGAGGAGCCGGTCGATCATCCGGCGATCGGCGGGCTGTTTGATCAATATATCGACGGCCGCTATCGGCTCAAGCGCGAGCATCGGCACTGATCGCCCGGTGTAGCCGCGTCGTCCCGCTCCCCCGCCCCGTACGGTTGACACCTCGGCGATTTTGACCTAGCTGCGCCATTCCTTCCCGCAGGGCTCACGCCTTTGCGGGATATCGCATTTGAAAGAGTTGACAGGGCCATGTTCGCAGTCGTGCGCACGGGCGGCAAGCAGTACCGCGTTGCCGCCGGAGACAAGATCGTCGTCGAGAAGATCGACGGAGCAGCCGGTGATTCGGTCACGCTGGGCGACATCCTGCTCGCGGGCGAGGGCAGCGACCTCAAGCCGACCGACGGGCTGACCGTCGCGGCAGAGATCATCGCGCAGGCGAAGGGTGACAAGGTCATCGTCTTCAAGAAGCGCCGCCGTCACAATTATCGCCGCAAGAACGGCCACCGCCAGAACCACACGATCCTGAAGATCGTGGCGATCGGCGGCGAAGAGAAGAAGAAGGCCACGCGCGCCAAGAAGGCCGACGCCGCCCCCGCCGGGGACGACGCCGCAGCCGCTACCGCGTAAGCCCGAATTCGAGGAGCATAGACAATGGCACATAAGAAAGCAGGCGGTTCGTCGCGCAACGGTCGCGATTCGGTCGGCCGTCGCCTGGGCGTCAAGAAGTTCGGCGGCGAAGCCGTCATTCCGGGCAACATCATCGTGCGCCAGCGCGGGACCAAATTCTATCCGGGCACCAATGTCGGGATGGGCAAGGACCACACGCTGTTCGCGCTGACCGAAGGCCGCGTGGCGTTTCACGAAGGCAAGCTCGGACGCAAGTTCGCATCGGTCGAGATGCTGGCGCAAGCCGCAGAATAACGGGCAACCGGCCGGGTTGCCCACCAGGGTGACCCGGGTTCCGCTACGGAACCAGCTCAACAGGGAGACGGGTCGCCCCGGCTCCCTTTTTTCTTGCTCCCTCCATGCGGCTGTCGCCGGATCGTCACTGCGATCCGGCACTGCGCGATCAGGATGAGGAGCGTAGCGATGTTCGTGCGTACGAGGCGGCTGACATTGCGGCCGGGATGGATTGAGGATGCCCCCGCGCTGGCGCAGGCGGTCGGGCATCGCGCGGTGGTCGAGAAGCTCGCCTCGCTGCCCTTCCCCTATACCATCGCCGATGCCGAGGCGTTCCTGACCGCACCGCGTGCGATCGACACGCCCAGTTTCCTGATGTTCGAGCATAGGGGCGATACCGTGCGCCTGGTCGGCGGTATCGGCGTCGATCGCCGCGGCGTGCATGGCGCCGCAGGCGACCTCGACCTTGGCTATTGGGTGACGCCCGATGCCTGGGGCCGCGGTCTGGCCACCGAGGCGGGCCTTGCCGTCGTGGCGACGCTGCGCGCAACGCTGAGGGTGACGCGCCTGGTATCGGGGCATTTCGCGGATAACCCGGCGTCCGGCAGGGTGCTTGCCAAGATCGGCTTTCGGCCGACCGGGCTCAGCGAAAAGCGGTGGTCGCAGGCGCGCGGGTGCGAGGCCGACTGCGTGTTGTTCGAACTGGACGACGGCGCGGGCGATACGCGATTGGCGGCATGATCAGGCCCCTCCCCCAAAAGGGGGAGGCTAGCTTGGGTCATGCTACGGCGGGCAATCGCGCCGCCGCGTATTCGCTGTCGACCAGCCCGATCAGCGACCGGTCGTCATGGTTCCAGGGGTGAAAGCCGGGCAGGAAGAACGATGCCCATGCGCCCAGCACCTTGCGCGCCATGCCGGGGCGGCCGAACGCATATTTGAATAGCCGCCATTTGACCCCTGCCCCGCGCAGCCCGTCCTGCTCCAACAGGTCGAGCATGCCTTCGGTGCGCCCGGAAAAGAACTTTTTGGTGGTGATCACCATCACCAGCGCCTTGACCCACCAGCGTCGGAACCGCGTCCAGTCGCGGGTGGCATGCAGCCAGGTGTCATAGGCGACACCCTTGTGCTCGATCTCCTCGATCGCATGCCAGCGCCACAGATCGGCGGCCTGCTGGTCGCCGCCCGCCAGATGCGCCGGATTTGCGACCAGCTCGTGCGCGATGATTGCGGTGAAATGCTCCAGGCACATCGTCGCCGCCAGCTTGCCGATCGCGGGCCGGTCCCTGGTCAGAGCCAGTTCGCGGTCGACCCGCGCTTCGAGGCGGCTGATGTCATAGCCCTGATCGACGACATGCCGGTTGAACGCGACATGCTCGCGGGTGTGGATGACCTCCTGCTTGACGAAGGCGCCGATCTCGGCATGCAGCCGCGGCGGCGTGCCTTCGCGAAAGCGGCGCACGCTGTCGACGAAAAAGCCTTCGCCCTTGGGAAACGTCACCGACAGCGCATTGTAGAAGGCCGTCGCAATCGGATCGTCGTTGAGCCACCAGCGGCGATAGCGCGTATCGCGACCGAAGCGCACGTCGCGCGGGGTGATCGTCAAATCGGCGGGAGTCTTTGCTTTCGCCACGCTTTCCTCCACAACATCACGTCGCACTTGTTTACAGCTTTGTCAGTTGGCAGTTACTTACATCAATGTCAATAATCCGAAAACGCCTCAGCCCCGAAGAGTCCCGTATCGCCGCGTTGCAGGCGGCTCGCGCACTGCTGATCGAGGCCGGACCGCAGGCGGTGACGCTGAAGGCGGTAGCCGGGCGGATCGGGCGGACGCACGCCAATTTGCTCCATCATTTCGGTTCGGCGGCGGGGCTGCAACGCGCGCTTGCCGAGAGCATGGCCGATACCATCACCGCGACGATCGGCGCAGCGGCGATGCGCGCGCGCGAGCAGGGCGGCGATCCCGGCGAAGTGGTCGACCTGACCTTCGACGCGTTCGACAAGGAAGGCGCGGGCGCACTGGCGAGCTGGATGATCCTGTCGGGCAACGAGGATGCGCTCGACCCGATCCTCGAGGCGATCCACCGGCTGGTCGACGACCTGTCCCAAGCCGGGCATGGCGACCGTCCGATCCATGAGGATACGCTGCAACTGGTGCTGCTGGCGCTGGGCGACGCTCTGATGGGCGGCCCGATGGCCAAGGCGCTCGGCCTGCCGCGGAATTCCGCACGCCGCATCGCGGTGCGATCGCTGGCGGCGTCGCATGCCAAGCGCGAGCCCGCTGAATAGTTCGCCTTGCGGTGCGGAGCGGTTCGCGCCCCTTCGACTTTCCCCGACAACTGAGCTATCGGCCGCGCCATGCATTTTCTTGACCAAGCAAAGATCTTCGTCCGATCGGGCGCGGGCGGCGGCGGGGCGGTCGGTTTCCGCCGCGAGAAGTTCGTCGAATATGGCGGTCCCGACGGCGGCGACGGCGGCAAGGGCGGCGACATAATCTTCGAGGCGGTCGCGGGGCTCAATACCCTGATCGATTTCCGCTACACCCAGCATTTTCGCGCCATGCGAGGCAAGGGCGGCGCGGGCAGCAACCGTACCGGTGCGGGCGGCGACGATCTGGTCATCCAGGTTCCCGTCGGCACCCAGATCCTCAGCGAGGACAAGGAGCATGTCCTGCTCGACTTCACCCGCCCCGGCCAGCGCGAGGTCTTCCTGCGCGGCGGCGACGGCGGGCGCGGCAATGCCAGTTACAAGACCTCGACCAATCGCGCGCCGCGTCAGCACGGGTCCGGCTGGCCGGGTGACGAGGCGTGGGTGTGGCTGCGGCTGAAGCTGCTTGCCGATGCCGGGCTGGTCGGGCTGCCCAATGCCGGCAAGTCGACCTTCATCAACGCCGTCACCAACGCCCAGGCCAAGGTCGGCGCCTATGCCTTCACTACGCTGCGCCCGCAACTGGGCGTGGTGCGGCACAAGAATCGCGAATTCGTCGTCGCCGACATTCCCGGGCTGATCGAGGGCGCCGCAGAGGGGGCCGGGGTCGGCGACCGCTTCCTTGGCCATATCGAGCGCTGCCGGGTGCTGCTGCACCTGATCGATGCCAACGATGCCGACGTCGCAGAGAGCTATCGCATCGTGCGCGACGAACTCGACGCCTATGGCGCCGGGCTGACCGACAAGCAGGTGGTGGTCGCGCTCAACAAGATCGACACGCTCGACGACGAACTGATCGAAGCGCTTTCCGCCGAGCTGGAAGCAGCGAGCGGCGCTGAGGTCATCCCGATCTCGGGCGCGAGCGGCGTCGGTGTCGATTGGGTGCTCGACAAGCTGATCGAGGCGATCGGCCCGGAAGGCGCCGCCGTCGCTGCCGACGACGAAGGCGAGGACGCGATCGAGTGGTCGCCGGTGTGACCCGCTGGAAAGGTGCCCGCCGCTGCGGTTTTATCCGCATGACGGCGGGCGGCAGCGCTCGGCATGCGCGGGGCCAGGACGAGATCTTCACCCGCGACTGAAACGCCGCCATTGGCGCGACGGTGGATGCGCGGTACGGCGCGGACCGATATGACCCTGTTCCCGCCCTCCGCCTGCCCACGGATCGTCGTCAAAATCGGATCGGCGCTGCTCATCGCTGCCGATGGCGGGGTGCGGCGCGACTGGCTTGCGGAGATCGTTACCGACATCGCCGAACGCACGCGCGCGGGGCAGCAGGTCGCGATCGTGTCGTCGGGCGCGATCGCGCTCGGGGCGCGACGGCTGGGGCTCGTCAAAGGTGGACGCGCCAGCCTCGAGGACGCACAGGCCGCGGCGGCGGTCGGGCAGATCGCGCTCAGCCAGATCTGGGCGGAAACGCTCGCAGCGGAGGGACTGATCGCCGCGCAGATGCTGGTGACGCTGGGCGATCTCGAGGATCGGCGCCGTTATCTGAACGCTGCGGCGACGCTGGACCGACTGCTCGGGCTGGGCGCCGTGCCGGTGCTCAACGAGAATGACAGCGTCGCCACCGAGGAGATCCGCTTCGGCGACAATGACCGCCTGGCCGCCCGCGTGGCGCAGGCTGCGGGCGCCAAGGGCGTCATCCTGCTGTCGGACATTGACGGGCTGTACGATCGCAATCCGGCGCTGGCTGGAGCGGTCCATATCCCGCTGGTCGAGCGGATCGATGCACGGATTGAAGCGATGGCCGATAGCGGATCGGCGTCGGGAATGGGATCGGGCGGGATGATCTCGAAGATCGCCGCCGCGCGCATCGCCAATGCGGCGGGGGCGCAACTGGCGATCGCCAATGGCCGGGCGGACCGGCCGCTGTCGGCGGACGCCCGGCACACGATATTCCTTGCCGAAAAGGGCGCATCGGCGCGCAAGGCGTGGCTGGCGGGCGGCCTCACCGCGCGCGGGACGATCCATATCGATGCGGGAGCCGTCCGGGCGCTGGCAGGCGGCGCCAGCCTGCTGGCGGCCGGCGCACTGCGCGTCGAGGGAGAGTTCGCGCGCGGCGACCTGGTGGTGCTGGCCGGCCCGGGCGGTGCCCCGGTTGCGCGCGGGTTGAGCGAATACGACCATGCCGACGCCGCGCGCATCGTCGGTCAGCGCCGCGACGCGCTGGCGGGCATCCTGGGGCATAGTCCACGCGCGGCGCTGGTCCATCGCAGCCATATGGCGCTGCTGTGAGCGTGCTGGCGATCACCGGCGGCACCGGTTTCGTCGGCAGCGCGGTGCTGCGGCTCGCGGTCGAGGCCGGACACCGCGTCCGCGCGCTGACCCGGCGCGCGCAACCTGCGCAGGAGGGTGTCGAGTGGCTTGCCGGAACGCTGGAGGACGCGCCTGCCCTCGCCCGGCTTGCCGGCGGCGCGGATGCCGTCGTGCACATCGCCGGCGTGGTCAATGCGCCGACGCGCGACGGCTTCCTCCGCGGCAATATCGACGGCACCCGCGCCATGCTCGCCGCGGCGCGATCGGCGGGAGTGGCGCGCTTCGTTCACGTCTCGTCGCTGTCGGCGCGCGAGCCGCAGCTCTCGCACTATGGCTGGTCGAAGGCGCAGGGCGACCTGCTGGTCGAACAGTCGGGACTCGACTGGACGATCGTGCGCCCACCGGCAATCTACGGCCCGGGCGACCACGACATGCTCGAGCTGTTCCGCATGGCGCAGAAGGGCGTGGTCGCGCTGCCTCCGCCGGGGCGGTTCTCGATCGTGCATGTCGAGGACCTCGCGCGACTGCTGATCGCGCTGGCGCAGGCGACGGGCGACCACAGCATGTACGAAGCCGACGACGGCACACCCGGTGGCTGGACGCATGTCGATTTCGCGCGCGCGCTCGGCCGCGCGGTCGGACAGCGCGTGCTGCCGCTGTCGCTGCCGCGGGCAATTCTGGCGCTGGGCGCGAGGCTCGACCGGATGGCGCGCGGCGACAAGGCCAGGCTGACGCCCGACCGGGTCGGCTATCTCGCGCATCCCGACTGGGCGATCGACCCCGCGCATCGCCCGCCGCCGTCGCTATGGACCCCGCAGGTCGGCACGCCGCAAGGTCTGGCCGCCACGGCGATGTGGTATCGCGCGCACGGCTTGCTATAGCAGCGCCGAACTGGCGCCGCATTTCGGTGCCACGGCAACGCCCAATTGCAGAGGATTCCGATGAGCGACCGCCAAGCCGTCTTCGACACCGTCACCGGGCTGATCGAACCGTTCAACAAAAAGGGCGTCGCGCTGACCGAGACGACCACCTTCGCCGGCGATCTCGAATGGGACAGCCTGACGGTGATGGATTTCGTCGCGGCGGTCGAGGACGAATTCGACATCATGATCACCATGAACATGCAGGCCGAGATCGAGACGGTCGGTCAATTGGTCGATGCCGTCGAGAAGCTCAAGAACGTCTGAGGACCGCATGACCGAAGCTCCCGCCTCCGCGCACGCCCTGCCCGCCGATGCCGTCGCCGCGGCGCCCGCGCGCGATCTGTTCAGCAAGTTCGATCCGTTGATCGCCGAGCGCCAGGCGCTGCTCGACAGCGGCGTGCGCGATCCGTTCGCGATCGTGATGGAAGCGGTGAAATCGCCCACCGAGGCAGTCATCAAGGGCAAGGAGACCATCCTGCTCGGCACCTATAATTATATGGGCATGACCTTCGACGCCGACGTGATCGCGGCGGGCAAGGCGGCGCTCGACCAATTCGGATCGGGCACCAACGGCAGCCGCATGCTCAACGGCACGTTCCGCGACCATGTCGATGCGGAAGACGCGCTGAAGCAATTCTACGGCGCCGATCACGCGATGGTGTTCTCGACCGGCTATCAGGCCAATCTCGGCATCATCTCGACCATCGCGGCCAAGGGCGAATACATCATCCTCGATGCCGACAGCCATGCGTCGATCTATGACGGCTGTGCGCTCGGCAATGCCGAGATCGTGCGTTTCCGCCACAATTCGGTCGATGATCTGGACAAAAGGCTGGGGCGACTGCCCGACGGCGTCGGCAAGCTGGTCGTGCTCGAGGGCGTCTATTCGATGCTTGGCGACATCGCGCCTCTGCGCGAAATGGTCGAGGTGGCTAAGAAGCACGGCGCGATGGTGCTGGTCGACGAAGCGCATTCGATGGGCTTTTTCGGCGAGCATGGCCGCGGCGTCTACGAAGATGTCGGGCTCGAACTCGGCCGCGACGTCGATTTCGTGATCGGCACTTTTTCCAAGTCGGTCGGCACGGTCGGCGGTTTCTGCGTCTCGAACCATCCCAAGTTCGAAGTGATGCGGCTCGCCTGCCGCCCCTATATCTTCACCGCCTCGCTGCCGCCATCGGTCGTCGCGACCGCGGCGACCTCTATCCGCAAGCTGATGACCGCGCACGACAAGCGGACGCGGCTGTGGGACAACAGCCGCACCCTGCATCGCGGCCTGACCGACATGGGGTTCGAGCTGGGCACCGACAGCCCGCAATCGGCGATCATCGCGGTGATCCTCAAGGATCAGCAACAGGCGGTTGTGATGTGGCAGGCGCTGCTCGAGGCCGGGCTGTACGTGAACATGGCGCGCCCGCCCGCGACCCCCTCGGGCGTGTTCCTGCTGCGCTGCTCTTTGTGCGCGGAACACAGCCCGGAGCAGATCGCCGCGATCCTGACGATGTTCGCCGCGGCCGGCCGGGCGGCGGGCGTGCTCGCCTGATCCTGGCGGCTGGCGTTGGATCGCGGCCGCGCCTAGGGTCCGACCGGCAATGAGCGGCGAACTCGAACGATTGATGGCGCGCAGCGTTGCCTCGGCGCGCTGGCGCGGCATCGCGGCGCTGCTGGTCGGGCTGGCGGGCATCGCCGTCGCCATCGCGCTCGGATCGACCATGGGCGAAGCCAGCCGCCAGCGCGATGCGGCGATCGCGCGTCAGTCGCACAGCTATGAAGTGATGATCCTGACTCAGTCGCTGGCCGCGACGATGGCGCGGGCGGAAGCGACGCTGGGGCGGTTCGTCATTTCCGGCGACAAGGCGATCGGGCGTATCTATGTCGAGGATTGGCGGCTCGCGGCCAGCCAGATCGATCGGCTCGACCGGGTCACCGGTGACAATCCGACACAGCGATCGCCCATCGCGGCACTGCGCGCTGCTTATCGCGAGCGCGGCACGGAATTGTCGCGGATCGCGCTAAACACCAATTTCGCGCGCAACGACGTCGCGCTGTCGCGATACTATGCGGCGCGCAATTCGCCGTCGCTGGGCCGCGTCCAGGATGCGATGGAGGCGATCGCCGCGACCGAGCGCAGGTTGCTCGATCAGCGCCAGCAGGCGGCACGCGCGACGATCGCGCGATCGAACCTGATCGCCGCGATCCTCGCCGGGTTTGGGGTGGTGCTGGTGCTCGGCGGGATCGTGCTCGGCTGGATCACCGTACGCACCGAATCGGCGCGGGCGATCGCCGATGCCGAGGCGGAGATCGAGCGTGCCCGCGCCGTCGAACTCGAGGCCGCGGTCGCCGCAGCCACGGCCGAATTGCAGCAGGAAGCGCGCGACCGCGAAGCGGCCGAAGCGCAACTGCGCCAGGTGCAGAAGATGGAAGCAGTCGGCCAGTTGACCGGCGGAATCGCGCATGATTTCAACAATATGCTGGCAGTGGTGCTCGGCGGGCTCGAACTGGCGCGGCGCAATGTCGAAGGCACGTCCGATGCCGTCCGCCATCTCGACAACGCCACCGAAGGCGCGAATCGGGCGGCTGCGCTCACCCGGCGGCTGCTCGCCTTCGCGCGCGCCGAGCCGCTGCTGCCCGAAGCGGTCGAGGCGGGGCATCTGATCCACGGCATGTCGGACCTGCTCGATCGCACCCTGGGTGACGCCATTACCGTCGAGGCGCGCGACGCCGGGTTGGGCTGGCACATCTGGGTCGATCGCCACCAGCTCGAAAACGCGCTGCTCAACCTAGCCGTCAATGCGCGCGACGCGATGGACGGGCGCGGCACGCTGACGATCGAGACCGGCGGTTGTCCGCTCGGCGCGCGCGCCGTTGGTGAATGTCCGCCGGGCGAATATGTCACGATATCGGTCAGCGACACCGGCTGCGGCATGTCGCAGGACGTGCTGGAGCGGGTGTTCGAGCCCTTCTTTACTACCAAGCCCGTCGGCAAGGGCACCGGGCTCGGCCTCAGCCAGATCTTCGGCTTCGTACGGCAATCGCAGGGCGAAATCGCGATCCGATCGGTGGTCGGCGAGGGATCGGTCGTGACGCTTTACCTGCCGCGCCACGTGGGCGCGGTCGTCGCGGCGACAGCCACGCCGATCGACGCCGCCATACCCGCCGCCACCGGCCGAACCATCCTGGTCGTCGAGGATGATCCACGGGTGCTGGCATCGACGGTCGATGTCATCGGCGAGCTCGGACATGTCGCGATCGCCTGCGACGATCCGCTGGCCGCGCCCGCGATACTCGCGGAGCATCCCGCAATCGATCTGGTGGTCTCCGACGTGCTGATGCCGGGCCAGTCGGGACCCGAGATGGTCGCCGGCCTGGTCGCCGATCGCCCCGACGTGGCGGTCGTCTTCGTGACCGGCTTCGCTGCCGATATCGAGGATCGCGCAGCATTCGGCGGCCATGCCGTATTGCGCAAGCCGTTCACCTTTGCCGCGCTGGCGCGCGCGATCGACGAGGCTGGGGGCGACTCTGCGCCGCTGCGAGCGGCGCGGCGGACGGCGACCGGCTGACGCTTCCCCGCCGCTTCGCTTTGCGATAGGGCGGGTGCTTCGCGGCGAACGCCGTCCCGTCCACCTGCCGCCCCGAGGATCGCCCCCCGCCCCATGCAGTCGATCGATCGCTACATGGCGCGGCTGATCGCGGTGCCCCTGTTCTCGACGCTCGTGATCTCGGCGATGCTGCTGGTGCTCGACCGGATGCTGCGCCTGTTCGACTTCGTCGCGACCGAGGGTGGGCCGATCGGCGTGGTATGGCAGATGCTCGCCAACCTCCTGCCCGAATATCTCGGCCTGGGCATCCCGATCGGGCTGCTGCTCGGCTGCCTGCTCGCCTTTCGCAAGCTGGCGACGACGTCGGAGTTCGACGTGCTGCGCGGCGTCGGCATGAGCTATGGCCGGTTGCTGCGGGTGCCCTATTTCTATGCCATCGTGCTCGCCGCGCTGAACCTGGCGATCGTCGGCTATGTCCAGCCCAAGGCGCGCTACGCATATGAAGGCCTGCGCTTCGAGCTGCGCTCGGGCGCGCTGGGTGCGTCGATCAAGGTCGGCGAGTTCACCAGCTTCGGCGACGAAATGACGCTCAGGATCGAGGACAGCCAGGACAATGGCACCGACCTGTCGGGCATCTTCGTGCATTTTCGGAGCGGGCCCGGCACCTGGTACGCGGCGACGGCGGAAAAAGGGCAGTTCCTGGCGACCGACGATCCCAACACGATCATTTTTCGCCTGACGCGAGGGGCGCTGGTCCACGACGCGCCCGGCTTCACCGAGCCGCGCGTGTTGACCTTTACCAGCCACGACCTGCCGATTCCGTTGCCCGAGTTCGGCAGTTTCCGTCCGCGCGGCGGGCGCAACCTCGAACGTACCCTGCCCGAGCTGGTGGTCCTGGGTCGCGATCCGCGCGCCAGCGAGGAAGTTCGCGACACCAGCCGCGCCGCATTCCACTTCCGCATGGTCGAGGTGGCGACGATGTTCCTGCTGCCACTGCTCGCGCTCGCGCTTGGCGTGCCGCCGAAGCGATCGACCTCGGCGCTCGGCGTATTCCTGTCGATCGTGATGATCGTCACCTATCACAAGGTGAACGAATATGGCGAAGCGATCGGTGGGCTTGGCCGGATCGATCCGATCATCGCGCTGTGGGGGCCGTTCGCGATCTTCGCCGCGCTGGTCGGATGGATGTTCTACACCGTCGCGTTCGTCCCCGGCGGACAGCCGATCGGCGCGCTCGAGCGCAGCTTCACCAAGGGGCTGCGGGCGATCACCCGGCGCCTGCCCGGCCGGCGGAGGGCACCTGCATGAGCCAGACCTCGTTCTTTCCGTCGCGCACCACCGCGATCTACATGGGTAAGATGTTCCTGGTGCGCACCTTCGCGATCCTCGCGGTGCTGGTGCTGGTGCTGCAGGCGCTCGACCTCCTCGCCGAAAGCGGGCGCATCCTTGCCTATGACGGCAACGGGCAGGCGGAGGTGTGGCGCTATGCGTCGCTGCGTACGCCGCAGATCATCCAGCGCTTCCTTCCGTTCGCGGTCCTGCTCGGCACAATCATCACGCTGACCACGCTCAACCAGAACAGCGAAGTCGTCGCACTCAAGGCATCGGGGCTGTCGGCGCATCAGGTGCTGGCACCGCTGATCGTTACCGCCTTGGCAGTGGCGATCGGTTCGTTCGCGTTCAACGAGCGCATCGTCACCCGCGCGACAGCCACGCTCGAGCGGTGGGAGAGCGTCGAGTTCGGACCGATGCCGGTCGATCGCGGCGATCGCGGCAATGTCTGGGTGCGCGACGGCGCCAACCTGATCCAGGCACAGCAGGTACGCGGTCGCGGAGAGGCCGTGCAGCTGGGCGGGATCACCGTCTACGAACGCGACGGCGGCACGCTGCGCTCGGTCGTCACCGCCGCCAGCGGACGCCGCGAAGGGGACGGCTGGCGCATCACCGGAGCGCGCCGCTTCGACGTAGCCAGCGGCGAGACGCGCGACCTTGGCACCATTCGCGTCGCCGGCGGGGTGCGGCCCGATCAGTTCACGCTGACCACGGTCAATCCCGACGGCCTGCCGTTCGACCAGCTCAACGCCGCGATCGACGACCTGAACGTCGCGGGACGTCCGACCAAGGCGCTGGAGGGCGCGTTGTGGCACAAATTGTCGGGGCCGCTGTCGGCGATCCTGATGCCGCTGCTCGGCGCCGTGGCTGCGTTCGGCATCGCGCGGTCGGGCAAGCTGTTCCTGCGCGCGGTGATCGGCATGGGGCTGGGCTTTGCCTATTTCGTCGCCGATAATTTCGCTCTGGCGATGGGCAATCTCGGCGCCTATCCGCCCTTCCTTGCCGCGTGGGCGCCGTTCCTGCTGTTCTTCCTGATCGGCGAAGCGGTGCTGATCCGCAGCGAGGAATGATGGCTCAGCGGTTGCCGAACGTGCCGCGCACCAATCGCCTGAGCAATCCCGGCAACCCGGCATAGCTGGCCTTGTGATAGGTGGAGTGCGGATCGAGTGCCCCGCTCAGCCGCCGATGCGCCTCGCCAAGTGCGTGATAGGGCAAGCCGGGCAGCAGGTGATGCAGCGCGTGATAGCGCAGCCCCACCGGCGCCCATAGCACCGGCAGCATGGCCGGCGGCGGCACGTTGACCGAATCGAGATACTGCGCGGTCACCGACATCGCTTCGCCGTCATTCTCCCACAGATGCGCGACCAGCGTACGGACCTGGTTGATGACCATCAGCCCGGAAATGGTGGCGAGCAGGATCGCGAATGCCTTGATCGGAACGATACCCGCGGCCGTCGCGGCGATCAGTGCGATGGTCCATGCACTGGTGGCGATCTCAAGCTTCCACCACAGCGCCTTGGCAGCCCCTTCGGCGGGGCGGCGGCGGAAATCGGGATTGATCGCCAGCGCCGAAAAGCGCGCTTCGACCATCGGACGCAGCGACGGCATCAGCACACTGAGCGGCGTCAGAATGCCGAACCGGATCAGGAACCCGATCGGCGCCAGCGCGGAAATCAGCACGAATGCCGGGACGCTCCACGGCTTCATATGCGCCAGCGGCAGATATTCGGGATCGTCGGCGGTGCCGTAGCGCGTGCGCGCGTGATGGAGGTTGTGAACGCCCTCGTACATGAACGACGGTGCCATCAGCGGAATGCCGACCAGCGCGTTCCAGCCGGCGCGGAAGCCCGGCAGCGCCGCGTGCTTAATATGGCTGATCTCGTGGATGAAGCTCGCCGCGCGATACAGCGCGAGCACTGCAACCACCCATGCCGCCACCGCCCAACCAACGGGCTCAACGACGATCGCCGCTGCCATCGCGGCATAGCCGATCGCGCATGACAGCAGCAGGTCGGTCCAGTAGATCACAGGGCGCGCGCCGTTGAGATCGCGCGTCAAATCGGCCGCCATCCGCAGCATCGACTTGTCCTCTGCCGCGCGATCACGCGGCACGGCCGCGCGGGGCGTGGCGAGGCCCGCAGCGGCGAGCCGTTCGAGAGAAAGCGTGTTCATTGCGGCGGTCATTACAAAAAGATAGTGGCGATACGGTGGCACGCAATGCGCTTGACAGCGCGCGGACGACGCAGGACGTGCCAAAGCCATGATAACCGTCCGCCCCGTCGCCACCAAGGCCGACCGCCGCGCCTTCATCGACCTGCCCTATCGGCTCTACGCCGACGATCCCAACTGGGTCGCGCCGCTGCGCAGCGAAGTCGCCGAAAAGCTCGATCCCAAGCGCAACGGCTGGTTCAGCCATGGCGAGGCGCAGCTGTTCCTTGCCGAGCGTGATGGCCGCGTCGTCGGCACGATCTCGGCACATATCGACACGCTCGCGCTGACCATGCCGGCAGAGCAGGGTTTCGGCCCGGGCGCGGGGCAATGGGGAATGTTCGAGGCGCAGGACGCCGAGACGGCAAGTGCCCTCATCGCCGCAGCCGAGGCATGGCTGCGCGGGCGCGGCATGACGCGCGCATTGGGGCCGATCAGCCTGTCGATCTGGGAGGAGCCGGGGCTGCTGGTCCAGGGGCACGACCATCCGCCGACGGTGATGATGGGGCATCATGCCGCCGCCTATCAGGCGTGGATCGAGACGGCGGGGTACAGCGTCGCCAAGCAGCTGGTCACCTATGACCTCGACATCACCCAGAGCTTCCCGCCGCTGGTCAACCGCATCGTCGCAGCGGGCGAGAAGAATGCGCGCATCGTCGTGCGCCGCGTCGACAAGTCGAAATTCGCCGACGAAGCGGCGATCATCCTCGGCATCCTCAACGATGCGTGGAGCGACAATTGGGGTTTCGTCCCGCTGACCCAGCCCGAGATCGACGATGTCGGCCGCAAGCTCAAGCCGATCGTGTTCGAGGATCTGATCCGCATCGCCGAGGTCGATGGCGAGCCGGTGGCGTTCATGATCACCCTGCCCGACCTCAACGAGGTGATCGCGCCGCTGAAGGGATCTCTGCTGCCGCTGGGCTGGGCGAAGCTGCTGCTGTGGCTGCGCCGTCCCAAGGCGCGGACGATGCGCGTACCGCTGATGGGCGTGGTCAAGCGGCTGCAGGCGTCACGGCTAGCCAGCCAGCTCGCCTTCATGATGATCGAGCTGATCCGCCGCGACGCGGTGGCGAAATACGGCGCCAGCCGCGGCGAGATCGGCTGGATCCTCGACGATAACCAGGGAATGGTCGCGATCGCAGAGACCATCCAGAGCCGGATCAACCGCGTGTATAATGTTTATCAGCGCACGCTGTGACCGCAGCGCCTAGCGCAGGCACCTTCGCTTCAGGCGCGATTTAAAACGAAACTAGCATATCCCGGCATGCCAAGGGTTGGCCGGTCTCAGCGCAGCCGCACCCATGTGGGGGCGTGGTCGCTCGCTTTTTCGCGGCCGCGAAACTGCTTGTCGACGCCGGCATCGACGAACCTATCTGCCGCCTGCGGGCTGAGCAGCAGATGATCGATGCGAAATCCAGCGTCGCGCTGCCAAGCGCCTGCCTGATAGTCCCAGAAGGTCCACACCCCGCCGCCGGGAAAGCGCGTGCGCAGGCTGTCGGTCCAGCCCTGCGCGAGCAACCGGCGATAGGCCTGCCGCGATTCGGGCTGCATCAGCGCGTCACTGTCCATGGCCCGGACCGAATAGACATCGTCGTCGTTGGCGATGACGTTGTAATCGCCCGCCAAGACGACCGGCCGCTCCTCCGCCAGCAACGTGCGCGCGCGGGCGGCGAGGCGTTCGAACCAGCGCAGCTTGTAGTCGAATTTGGGACCCGGGACAGGATTGCCGTTGGGCAGATAGATCGACGCGACCGTCAACCCGCCGACATCGGCTTCGAGATAGCGGCTGTGGACATCGTCGTCCTCGCCGTCGAGCCCGCGGCGCCGCTCGACCGGGTCTTCGCCGCGCGCCAGAATCGCGACGCCGTTGAACCCCTTCTGGCCGTGCCAGACCGCGCCATAGCCCGCATCGCGCACGTCCTTTTCGGGAAACGTCTCATCGGAGGATTTCAATTCCTGAAGGCACACCACATCAGGCGCTTCCTCGGCGAGATACTCGATCAACCGCGGCAGTCGCGCCTTGATGCCGTTGACGTTGTAGCTGACGATCTTCAAGCGATCACACCCTTCGATCGGTCAAACGGCGAAGCTCGACCCGCAGCCGCAGCCAGCGGCCGCGTTGGGATTATCGACCTTGAAGGCCGCGCCGCCCAGCGATTCGACGAAATCCACCGAAGCGCCACGTACCAGATCGAGGCTGACCGGATCGACGATCAGCGCGACCCCGGCGGTTTCCGCGACGACATCGTCGCTTGCCGCTGCATCGGCGAGCCCGAAGCGGTACTGAAAGCCCGAACAGCCACCTCCCTCGACCGAAAGTCGCAGGATCGCCGGCTTGGCCTGCCTGGCGGCGATCGCCGCGACGCGTGCCGCCGCCGAGGGCGTCAGGGTAATGTCGTTCATGGGAACAGAGATAGGCGACGGGAGCGCAACCGGCAATGGATGGCCCTCCACCCCCCGGTCGGGCCGCCCGGACTCAGTTGGCGGCGAGCGGACCGCCGACCTGGCGTGCGCGGGTCGCGCGATCCTGGATCGCAAGCAGCGAGTCGGCCGTCTGCATGTATGGGATCGGATTGACGGCGCGGCCGTCGATACGAACCTCGTAGTGGAGATGGCTGCCGGTCGAACGACCGGTCGAGCCCATCAGGCCGATCAACTGGCCGCGGCGAACGCGCTGGTTGGCCGGCACCAGGATCTTGGACATGTGGCCGTAGCGGGTCTGGATACCCTTGCCATGATTGATCTCGACAAGGTTGCCATAGCCGCCGGCGCGACCCGAGCGTGCGACGATGCCGTCGGCGGTGGCGTAGATCGGGGTGCCGAGCGGCCCCGGAATATCGAGCCCGGCATGCATCGCGGCAGTGCCGCGGAACGGATCGGAACGAACGCCGAAGCTGCTGGTCAGCGTCAGGTTCTCTACGGGCTGCAACGATGGGATCGCGATCACCGCCTGCTCCAGCGTGTCGAGCTTCTTCCACGTCTGAAACAGCGAGCGGAACTGCGAATCGGCTTCCGATACGGTTTCGGTGGCGGATCCGGGAACGGCGCCCTCCACCGGCTCGAACGGACCGCCCATTGCGGTGGATGAGGTTTTGGCGATGCGGCTGGGGTTGATGCCGAGCTTGCGCACCTGCCGAACCATCGCGGCGTAGCGGGCGCGGGTGGTCGCTTCGGCAGTCTCGGCCAGCGCGACCTGGCGCGCCTCGACGCGGTGCAGCGGTTGCAGGATGCTGGCGGTACGTGCGTCCTGCTCGGCCGCAGGTCTGATCAGGACGGCAAGCTGCTCCGGGTCGCCCTTGCCGCTCAGCACGGCTGCGATGAATGCCTGACGCTGCTCGACGCGCTTGGCCTGCTGCGTGGCGGCGACTTTGATCCGAGCGACATCGCCCTGCATCTTGGCAACCTTGGCGCGCATCGCGTCGACTTCGCTCGAGACGGCGACATCGGCCGCCATACCCGACGCGGCGACCATCGCCTGCCCGGCGCCATACGCCGAAAATCCGAGCGTTACCGCAGCGGCACCCGCCAGCAGAGCCTGAGTGCGACCTGCGATCGAAAAGCGGCGAAGCGCGCGCCCGTCGTGGAACAGGAAATCCCGGGTTCTGAAAAAAGTACGGAACTGATTGAAAATGGCGACGTTTGACGGATTGAAAGTGGTTTGCATTTTTCCCCGGCGACCCAGATGCACGGACGTCGTTTTCGCTCGTCCGAGTATATGATGTCCCGACTGCAGCCCCTCCGCGCCGTGGACGTGCAGCTTTGTGTCCCGGCAATCGTTAACGGGCAAGCACGATCACGGCGATGCGGGGCAGACCGGCTGAGTCGTGCGCCGAGTCGTTGAACCTGCGGTGAATCTCGGCCGCAACCTCGCAATTTTGCGGATATCAGCGGCTTTCAGAAGCGCCGGAATTGTTCGCGCCTGTCAGCTGGCGGGTAGCGCACGCACCGCTTCGAGCACCGACTGCGCATGTCCCGGCACCTTTACCTTGCGCCAGATTTGCACCAGCGCCCCTCCCGCATCGAACAGAAACGTCGCGCGCTCGATGCCCATATAGCTGCGCCCGTACATCGATTTTTCGATCCAGACGCCGAACGCGTCGAGCACGGCACCGTCCTCATCGCTGGCCAGGGAAAGCTGGAGGTCATGCTTGGCGATAAACTTGCGATGCTTTGCGGGCGGGTCCTTCGATATTCCCAGGATCGCCGCCCCCGCCGCAGCGAAGTCGTCAGAGAGCGCGGAGAAATCCTGCGCTTCGCGAGTGCATCCCGGCGTGTCGTCCTTCGGATAGAAGTACAGCACCAGCGGCCGACCGACGAACGACCGCAGCGCGATCGGGGCGCCGTCGGCGTCGGTCATGCCGACATCGGGGAGCATATCGCCCTGATCGATCATTGCGGCGCACCTTTCGAAATCTTCTGCCAAGTCGCCAGCACCTCTTGGCGGGTCGCGGCGAACGTCGCAACCACGGCAGGCCAATCGGGCAAAGACAGCGCGCGCGCCACCAGCAGCCGCGTCGATTCGGGCGGTTCGCCGGCATCGGGCGCCACCAGCCGCAGCGTGACCAGCAAGCGGGTGAGGAAATCATGCGCCGCGACGAACTCCTGGGGTAGCAGGCCATGCGCCGCCAGCGCCGCGATCGCGCGATCGAGGCGCGGGTTGAAGCCGGTGCGCGCGATCAGCTGGACGGTGTGAACCGCGAATTCGAGATCGACCAGCCCGCCGGGCGACAGCTTGGCGTCGAGCGGTCCGGTCGGCGGCTTGTGCGCCGCCATCTCGTCGCGCATCGCCGCCGCTTCCGACCGCACGTCGCGCTGCGGGCGATCTCCTTCCAGCACCGCCGCGATGATCGCGCCCGCCTGCGCCCGCGCCGACGGCGATCCGAACACCGGACGCGCGCGGGTCAGCGCCATATGCTCCCATGTCCACGCCTGCTCACGCTGATACTGCGCGAACCCGTCAAGCGATACGGCGAGCGGCCCCTGCGTCCCCGAAGGACGCAGGCGGGTATCGACGTCGTAGAGCGGTCCCGATGCCGTCGCTACCGACAGCGCCGCCGTCACCCGCTGTGCCAGCCGATTATAGTAATGCACTGCGCCGAGCGGCCTGGCGCCGTCCGATTCGGCCGCATAATCGCCGCTGAAGCAGTAGATCAGGTCGAGGTCGGACGCGTGGGTGAGCGCGCCTCCCCCGAGCCTGCCCAGCGCGAGGATGACGAGTTCCCCATCGGGCAATTTGCCGTGCGCGCGCGCGAATTCGGTGACGGTGGCGCGCGCGAGCACCTCGACCGCCGCCTCCGCGACGCGTGCATAGCCGCGCGCGACGTCGAGCGGATCGGCGGCGCCCGCGACAATCTGCGCTCCCAGCGCGAACCGCCGTTCGTTGACAACACGCCGGACGTGATCGAGCAGTGCCTGATAGTCGGCCCCCGCCTCGCCGCGCGCCATGTCTGCCGCCAATTGCTCGACCGTACCGACCGCATCGAACGCCGACGCGTCGATCAGCCCGTCGAGCAGGTCGGCGCGGCGGCCCAGTTGTTCGGCCAGTGTCGGCGCGTGGCTGAGGATCGCGCTGAGCAGCCGGGCGAGCCCGGGCTCCGCCTCGATCAGGCGGAAGAAGTTGATCGCGCTGGGCAATCGCGCCAGCATGGCGTCGAGGCGGACGATCGCGGCCGCGGGCTGCGGCGCCCCGCCCAGCGCCGCCATCAGCCCCGGCAGCACTGCTTCCAGCGCCGCCTGCGCCGCGGCACTGCGCAGTGCCGGATAGCGCGCCTGGCGCCACACGGCGATGCGCTGCGCGGCGGACTCCGGGTCATCGTCGAACCCGATCGCCTCGAGCCGGGCGAGCAGCGCGGCATCGTCGCCGGGCAGCCGATCGCTCGCCTCGGGCTCGATCGCGTCGTAGAGGCGGCCGACACAATCGACGTGCGGGCGCAGCCACGCCAGCAGCGCCGCGCCGTCGCCGACCCCGTCGAGCGCCGCGACCCGGTCGAGCGCCGCCTGGTCCTCAGGCAGGCAGTGCGTCTGGCGGTCGTCGATCATCTGCACGCGATGCTCGGCGGTGCGCAGCGCGACATAGGCGTCGCCCAGCGCCCGGGCGGTTTCAGGCTCGACCCACCCCGCCTCGCTCAGCCGTTCGAGCGCGTCGAGCGTCGCGGGCGCGCGCAATTCCGGGTCGCGGCCGCCATGGATCAGTTGGTGGACCTGCGTGAAGAATTCGACCTCGCGAATGCCGCCGCGGCCGCGCTTGAGGTCATAGCCGGGGCCGAATGCCTGGCCTTGCGCATAATGGTCGCGAATGCGGCTGGTGATCTCCCGCAATTCGCCGATCGCGCCGAAATCGAGCGAGCGCCGCCAGATGAACGGCCGGATCGCGTCGAGGAACCGCTGCCCCAGGGCGATGTCGCCCGCCGCCGCACGCGCGCGAATATAGGCGGCGCGTTCCCATGGCAGGGCCTGCGATTCATAATAGCCGATCGCGGCATCGACCGGCAGCGCGATCGGCGTGGCTTCCGGCGAAGGCCGCAGCCGCAGATCGACGCGCAGCACGTAGCCGTCGCCATCGCGCGTCTGCAACAGGTCGACGACGCGCTTGCCGATGCGCACCGCGGCCTCGTCGGCGGCCTCGCGCGGGCGGCACGGCAGCGTTTGCGGATCGAAGATCAGCACCGGATCGATGTCCGACGAATAGTTGAGTTCAAAACTTCCCTGCTTGCCGAGCGCGATCGCCGCGAACCCGCCGGGCTCGGCGTCGGGGGTACGCTCGAGCATCGCGGTGCGGATGGCGCGATCGAGCGCCATGTCTGCAAAACGCGTCAGGATGGCCGTCACCCGGCGAAAGTCATAGCTGCCCGACAGGTCGCCGATCGCGACCAGCCATGCCAGTCTGCGCCGCGCGAGGCGCAGTGCCTTGCCTTCAGCGAAGTCCTGCGTGCCCGCGAACGCCGCGGCAATCGGATCTGCGAGCAGAGCAAGAGGATCGTCGAGCAGATCGGGAAACCGCCGAGCCGCCATGCCGAGAAAGTCGGAATGACGCTGCGCGCGCGCCATCGCATCAAATATTGCCGCCGTGGTCACCATGTGAACACTGCGAGATCAAAAGTTTTCGCGCTGTCAAGCAACAATTCGCGGTCGTCGCCGTTTATAAAGGCATGAATGTCGATTTCGCCTCTTCCACCAAGCGCAATGCGCCGAACGCGGTAATCGTGCGGCGGCCGCGTAGTGGTGACGGCGTTGGGTCTGCATTGCGCGACGCGTTCGGACCGAAACCGGATGCCATGCCCGACGAATGGTCGCTGCTGATCAAGCGCATCGACCGCCGCCACTGAGCGGCAGGTATTGCGCATCAGGCAGTCAGCGATCGCGGCTTAGCTGCTCGACATCGCCCATGATCGTATCGAGCGCACTCTTGCCATCCTCGAAACTGTGCTCGCGCCGCGACGGCAGCGACCCATCGCTGAGGATGGCCTCCAGCGCGACGCGTCCCCGCGCCACGCGGCTCTTGATTGTGCCGACCGCGACATGGCAGATTTCGGCCGCTTCCTCATAGGCAAAGCCTCCGGCTCCCACCAGAATAAGCGCCTCGCGCTGCGGTTGCGGCAGGTGCATCAGCGCGCGTTGCATGTCGGTCAGCTCGACATGACGATCCTGACTGGCAGGTGCGGCAAGCAGCCGATCGGCGACGAGATCGTCCCACTCGCCCTTGAACCGCGCCCTGCGCATCTGCGAGAGATAGAGATTGCGCAGGATGATGAAGGTCCAGGCACGCATGTTGGTGCCCGCCTGAAACCGCTTGCGCGCAGCCCATGCCTTTAGCAGCGTTTCCTGCACGAGATCGTCGGCGAGGTCGCGGCTACCCGACAGCGACCGCCCGAAGGCGCGCAGGTGCGGAATGACCAGCGCAAGCTGCTGCTTGAAGTCGCCGTCCGACAGCGACACGTGCTCGACCGGCTCGACGCGTTCTTCCTGCGCATTGGAATCGTCGCTGTCGCTCATGCCGCCCCGTGAAAAAAATGATGCATCCGCAATGCGTCCGCTACGCAGCAGATAAGGAGGTTCGTCCGATCGCGCCAGTACCGCGCGACCTGACTCAGCCCGATCGTATCAGGCCAGCAGGAGGAAAGCGAAGATCGCCACTACCAGCACCAGTGAAATGCCGAGGATATATCGCGTCATGTGCGGCGTCGCGCCAGCGCGTGCGCCGTCGGTCGAGACATGCGTTTCTTTGTTTGAATCGTCCATGAACGTTAGAACCCCCAACTTCCTGTTTGTGTCCAAGCCTTCTTACGCAACCGGAACGGTCGATTGGTCGAAGAACAGCGCCTGGCTGATCGCCGCCTTGACCGTCGAGCGCTGGAACGGCTTAGTGATGAGAAACGTCGGCTCGGGCCGCTCGCCGGTCAGCAGGCGCTCGGGGAAGGCGGTGATGAAGATCACTGGCACGTTGAACTTGGCCAGGATATCCTTGACCGCGTCGATCCCCGAGCTGTCGTCGGCGAGCTGGATGTCGGCCAGCACCAGCCCCGGGCGATCTTCCATCGCAAGCGCCACCGCCTCGTCGCGCGTGACAGCGACTCCGGTCACGTCATGTCCGACATCGCGCACGATCGCTTCGAGATCCATGGCGATGATCGGCTCATCCTCGATGATCAGCACTCGTGCGCGCGTCTGCTGCTCGATCTCGGCCAACGCATCGCTGACCAGCCGATCGACCTCTTCGCTGTCGCGATCGATCAGATAGGCCGTGTCCTCGACGGTGAAACCCTCCATCGCGGTCAGCAACAGCGCCTGGCGCGATACCGGCGCAATCCGCGCCAGCCGGGCGCGCGCGATCGCCTCTGCATCATCGCCCCCGATTTCCTCGAGGTCGTCCCCGTCGGTATTGGTCGATCCCCAGATCGCCTGGAAGGTGCGGTACAGGCCCAGACGCGGATCGACGTCGCGCGGAAATTGATCCGGCGCCTCGACAATCGCCTCCAGCGTCGCACGGACATAGCGATCGCCATGCGTCTGGCTGCCGGTGAGAGCGCGGCCGTAGCGGCGCAAAAAGGGGAGGTGCGGCGCAAGCTGCTGACCAAGCGACATAATCGTTACATTCTCCTTCGATGCTCGCGCGCCGTGGCGCACGCGCGAACACAATGCAATCCGCGGCGCGCCCGCGGCGACAAACATGCGGCATTTGAACGACGAAGAGCCCCTCCCCGTTTTTGCGCCAAGACATGGAACCATCGACGCCGTTTTTGGTTTCACGAAATAAGGCGCGATTGCACCTCAGAGCGGTCCGGTGTCGTAAGCCGGGACGTCCTGTGGCAATCGCCTTTGGGTATTGCGGCTTCGGGTTATGCGATTACGACGCGCCTCGCCGACAATTGGTTTTCGCGCCAATGCGGCGATGGAGCGGTACGAGTGCTAAGGTATGTTGGGGGACCAGGTGGAGCCGGCTAAAAACAAGGCGATCGAGCCGCGCAAGACTGCCAGTGCCAAGGTGCATCGCAAGGACAAGGATGTCGGCGACGCGCTGCGGGCGGTGTATCGCGAAGCAATCGACGAGACGATCCCCGACGAGATGATGACCCTGCTCGACAAGCTCGGGTGACACCGGACACGATGAATGAATTTACTTCCGGGCAGCAAATGAGTGCGGCCCGGCCGATGGCGCTGACCCGGCTGCCGACCGGCGCCAAGATGTTCCTGATCCTCAGCGGCGCGTTGCTTCCGCTGGCGTTGATCGCCATCTTCGCCACTCTCCAGACGACCCGGATTGCCGACCAGGAAACCCGCGCGCGGCTGCGCGTGGCGACGGTCGAGGTCTCGCGCACCCTGTCGATCCAGTTGGGCGGCGACATCGCCGCAGTGCGCGACGCCGTCGATGCACTGGCGGCCGATCCGAACGACGCCTTGGCATGCGCGCGCGTGACGGGTGCATTCGCGCCGCTTGCCGATGCCGCGCAATTCGCAATTCGCGATCGTGGAGGCCGGCTGTTGTGCGGCGGCGGGCTGGCGGCGTCCGCGCCGGTCCCGGCGCCGGGCGTTCCGATCGCCATCGAGTTCCGGGACGGCCGGGGCATGCTGGTCGGCATTTCCGGCCGCGGTGGTACGGCGACAGGCGGCGTGTTCTTTCCCGTGCAGGCGCTGGGGGAACTCGCGGAACCGAGCGGGTTCGCATCGGTCTATGGCGTCGACCTGCTGAGCGACGGCAACACGCTGTCGCTTCGCAGGGATGCTGCGGTCGGTGCCTTCGCGCGTGTCGAGCGCGCCCGCGCGCCCGTGGCGATTGCCGACCTCGTCGTCGAGCTGACCGTGCCGAGCGCGGCGATCACGTCGCCACTGATCGTCGCTATGCTGTTGCCGCTGCTGATGTGGGCGGCGGCGGCCAGCATCGGCTGGTTCGTGGTCGACCGGCTGCTGATCCGCCCGCTGCGGCGGTTGCGCGCGCAGGTCGGCGCCTATGCTCCCGGTCGCGATTTCGAACCGGCGCCCTATCGCCGCGCCCCCGCGCAGGAGATCGCCGAACTCGGCGATACGTTCGGCGACATTACGCGCACCGTGCGCTTGCATGAGGCCGATCTTGCCGACGGGCTGGTTCGCCAGACCAAGCTGACGCGCGAAGTCCATCACCGCGTCAAGAACAACCTCCAGGTTATCGCCAGCCTGATCAACTTTCATTCGCGCAGTGCGACCACGCCGGAAGCCGCCGAAGCCTATGCGTCGATCCAGCGCCGCGTCGATGCGCTGGCGGTGGTGCATCGGTACCACTTCGCCGAAATGGAAGTCAGCCGAGGACTCGAATTGCGTCCGGTGCTCGGCGAGCTGGCGTCGAATATCCGCGCCACCGCACCCGAGGAAGCCGCGAGACTGGCGATCGCGCTGGAAGTCGAGCCGGTGCTGGTCAATCAGGACGTCGCGGTCGCGGTGGCATTTCTGGTGACCGAACTGGTCGAGCTGGCCATGCTGATCAACCCGGTCAGCCAGATCCGCATCGCCGTTCGGTCGACCGAGGACGGCCGCGCGACGCTGCGGGTGGTATCGACCTCGCTGATCGAAAGCGATGCGCTTGAGCATCTGCTCGCCACCCGCTACGGCCGCGTCATCACCGGCCTGGGACGGCAGCTGCGGTCGGCGCTGCACCACGATCCGCTGACCGGCGCCTATGACATCACGATCCCGATCACCGGCAAAACCTGAGCGTTCGGAAAAAATCGACATCGGCCCGGAACCCTATTTCGCGCGCCACGTTCTACAGTTCGGACAGCGACCTTTTGCCCCCCCGCTCTCGCTGTCCACGTTATAGGCCCGAAAACATCCACCCTCCCCCCCCGGTGATGTTTTCGGGCCTAATTATTTTCGGGGGTCGAGCCGGTTCGCTGCGACGGCATTGTCCACAATTTGAAACGTTGTCCTTGTGGAACGAAGTTTCCGCGAGCGCATTATCCGCTGGCTAGGTTTTGATGGAGGTTAGTATGCGCAAGTTTCTGGGTCTCGCGATGGTTGCCGGTGCGCTGATGGTAAGCGCGTGCAACACGGTCGAAGGTGTCGGCGAAGACGTGCAATCGGCAGGCTCGGCAGTCGAGGACGCCGCCAACTAAAGCGGTCCGGCAACTACCGAAAACAAGGGCCGCTCGGCGACGGGCGGCCCTTTTTTCGTGCGCAGGATCATTCGGCCGGTTCGGCCTCGGCAGTCTGCGCCCGCTTGCGCTCGGTGAACCAGATGCCGATGATCGCCACTTCGTAGAGCAGCATCAGCGGGATCGCGAGCAGGAACTGCGAACCGATGTCGGGCGGCGTCAGCACCGCCGAGATCGCGAATGCGGCGACGACCGAATAGCGCCGGAAGTCCTTCAGTCCCTGCCGGGTGATGATCCCCGCCCGCTCGAGCAGCATCAGCAGCACCGGCAGCAGGAAGGCGATCCCGAACGCGAACAGGAACTGCATGACGAACGACAGGTAGTTTCCGACGGCGGGCAGCGCCTCCTGCTGGATACCGCCGTAATTTCCCTGGAAACCGAGCAGGAAGCGCAGCGCCACAGGGATGGTGACATAATAGGCAAGCGCGGCGCCAGCGGTGAACAGCACCGGCGTGGCGAGGAGGAACGGCAGCAATGCCTGCCTCTCCTTGCGATACAGGCCGGGCGCGACGAATTGCCACATCTGGTTGGCGATCACCGGGAACGAGATCATCATCGCCGCGAAGAAAGCAACCTTCACCTGTACGAAGAACGCCTCGAAAATCTGGGTGAAGACTACCTTGCCCTGCCCCGCCCGGATCAGCGGCTGCACCAGGAAGCTGAAGATGTGTTCGGCAACGGCATAGCAGGCACCGAACGCAATCAGGATCGCGACGACGCTGAACAGCAGCCGCCTGCGCAATTCGATCAGATGGTCGAGCAGCGGCGCCTGGCTCTGGTCGATCTCGCTCATTTCTGCGGCTTGTCCCCGGCGGCGGGCGCAGCGGTGGCGTCGTGGATCACCGGACGTTCGACCGAATCGGCCGGGCGGGCGTCATCGGCGAGCGGCGGAGCGGCGCGCTCGGCCGCGGGTGCTTCGAGCGCTGCCTGCTTCGGCGCAGGCGCGAGCGGATCGGACGTCTGCGGGAAATCGCGCATGATCCGCGCATTTTCCTCGGCCCATTTCTTTTCCATCTCGGCAAGTTCGGCTTCGCGCATCATCGAATCGAACCCCGACCGAAACTGCCGCGCGATGCCGCGCGCCTTCCCGACCCACTGCCCGACGAAGCGCATCGCCTTGGGCAGGTCTTTCGGCCCGATCACCAGCAACGCGACGATGCCGACGACCAGAAACTCGGTAGGGTTAAAGTCGAGCATTCGCCAACGCCTTTGGGCGCACCGCGCGGGCGCGCCGGGAACACGGCACGATCAAGCGATCAGCGCTCTTCGCGGACCCGGTCCGCGTCATGATCGAATGCCGGTTTGGCGGCAGGCTGGGCGTCGATGCGGCTCGGCTCGGCCGGCTTGTCGTCGTCTTCCATGCCCTTCTTGAAGTTCTTGATGCCCTTGGCGACGTCACCCATCATGTTCGAAAAACGCGCCCCGCCGAACAGCAGGATCACGAGGACCCCGACCACCAGCCAATGCATCAGGCTGAAACCACCCATCACGAATCTCCCAGAGTTCCCACCCTATCTAGGCGTCATCGCCGGAATTTGCCACCTCCGCCTGTTCGAACGCCAGATCGACCGGGTCGAGCAGCCCGGCCGCGCGCAGATCGTCGATGCCGGGCAGGTCGCGGCGGCTCGACAGGCCGAAATGCTGGAGAAAACCCGGCGTCGTCGCATAGATCAGCGGGCGGCCGGGAACTTCGCGCCGCCCGGCGGGCCGCACCCAGCCCGCTTCCATGAGGACGTCCAGCGTACCCTTCGATATCTGCACGCCGCGGATCGCCTCGATCTCTGCGCGGCTGACCGGTTCGTGATAGGCGATGATCGCCAGCGTCTCGATCGCCGCGCGACTGAGCCTGCGGCTGTCGGCGCGCTCGCGGCGCAGCAGATGCGCGAGATCGGCGGCGGTCTGGAAATGCCAGCGATCGCCGCGCCGCACCAGCTCGACGCCGCGCCCGGCATACGCCGCTTCGAGTCGCGCCAGCGCGCGCGTCAGGTCGATGTCCTCGCCCAGATACAGCCGCATCTCGCTTGTCGTCATCGGCGCCTCGGCAGCGAACAGCAGCGCCTCGATCGCGCGCACCTCCTCGTCGGGTGGGGTCATGGCGCACCGCGCAGGTAGAGGGGCGCGAACGCCGCCTGTTGCCGCATCTCGATCCGTCCCTGCCGCGCCAGTTCCAGCGCAGCGACGAAGCTCGATGCCAGCGCCGACCTGCGATAGCCCGGGTCGGTCTCGCCCGGCAGGAAGCGCTCGATCGCCGTCCACTCGATCGCCGCGCCCACCAGCCGGGAAATCCGCTCGATCGCGACTTCGAGCGTCATCACCGGCCGCACCGCCACGATATGCATCACCGGCCGGGTGCGCGCGCTGATCCGGCCATAGGCAGCGAGGATGTCGTACAGCTCGGCGTGCCATGCAGTCGCCCGGATCGTCCGCAGCCCCTCTGGCGCGCCGCGCGCGAATACGTCGCGGCCGAGACGATCGCGGGCCACCAGCCGTGCCCCCGCCTCCCGCATCGCGTCGAGGCGTTCGAGCCGGAGTTGCAGCCGCAGCGCGAGTTCCTCCGGGCTCGGCGTCTCCAGCGGATCGCGCGGCAGCAGCAAGGCCGATTTGAGATAGGCGAGCCATGCGGCCATCACCAGATAATCGGCAGCGACCTCGAGCCGGACGGCGCGTGCCGAATCGAGAAAGCCCAGATACTGCTCGACCAGGTCGAGGATCGAGATCGCCTTGAGATCGACCTTTTGCGTCCGCGCCAGTGCCAGCAGCAGGTCGAGCGGCCCCTCCCACCCGTCGAGGTCGAGCGTCAGCGTGTCGGGATCGGCGGGCGGCATCGGGCGATGCTAGCCGATCCTGCGCGCCGCGGGGAGGATCAAACCAGCGCCAGCAGCGCGTCGCGCGTGGCGATCAACGCATCGAAGTCGCCATCGCCGCCGCCTGCTGCCGATGCCATCGCCGCGTCGAGCCGCTCTCGCCCGCGCGGGCCGAGGGCGCCGATGCGTCCGGCAATGTCGGTCATCTCGTCCATCCGTCCCCAGCAATCGAGCACGACGTCGCATCCGGCCGCCAGCGCGGCCACCGCCTTGTCGCCGGCGGTTCCAGACAGCGCCTTCATGTCGATGTCGTCGGTCATCAGCAGACCATCGAACCCGATCCGCCCGCGGATGACGTCGCCGATCACCGTCGGCGACAGCGTCGCCGGGCGATCGGCGTCCCACGCCCGGAACACGCAGTGGCAGGTCATTCCCATCGGCGCCGACGCGAGCGTGCGGAACGGTTCCAGATCGACCTTGAGCGCGGCGGCGTCGGCATCGACGAACGGCACTTCGTGATGGCTGTCGACCACTGCCCGGCCATGCCCCGGCATGTGCTTGACCACGCCGACCACCCCGCCGCGCGCCAGCCCGTCGAGCACCGCGCGCCCCAGCGCGGCGACGCGCATCGGATCGCTGCCATAGGCCCGCTCGGCGATCATCGCCGTAGTATCGGGCTGGACCACGTCGAGCAGGGGCAGCAGATCGACGCTGATCCCGACTTCGCGCAGCATCAGTGCCAGCGCATGGGCGTTGGCGCGCGCCGCCTCGATCGCCGACGCGGGTGCGACCTCGTACAGCGCATCGAAGCGCGGTCCGGCGGGGAAGGCCGGCCATTCGGGCGGCTGCATCCGCGCGACCCGCCCGCCTTCCTGGTCGATCGCGATCGGCAGGTCGTCGCGCCCGGCCAGGCTGCGTAGATCGTCGGTGAGCGCGCGCAGCTGAGTGCGATCGACGCAATTGCGCTTGAACAGGATATAGCCGACCGGATCGGCCTCACGGAACAAGGCGCGCTCGTCGTCGGTGAGCACCGGCCCGGACAGGCCGAAGATGACAGGCTTCATCCCTGCCCCCTATCGCCAGCGGTGCCGGCGATCAATCGAGCGGGTCAGCGCACCACGAAGCAGGCCTCGCCCGCAACCTTCAGCCGGGCGCACAGATCGCGTGCCTGCGCATTGCTGCCGCCGCCGACGCGGAGGCGATACACCGTCGCACCGTTGACCTCGGCGCGCTCGACCGATTTCGTCAGCGGGGCAAGATAGCCGAAGCGCTTCGACAGCATCGTCCATTCGGCATTGGCCCCGCCTTCGGACGGGAACGAACCCAATTGGACCAGCGTGCCGTCGCTCGCTGTCTCCGGCCGGTTGGCGCCGCCCGCGCGCGCCGGCGCCGCTGCGGTCAGCGCGCCCTTCGATGCCGGCACCGGCGCAACCACGCGGGTGCCGCCCTTGCCCTGCACAGGCGCCGCCGCCGCGCCGGCCGTGCCCTTGACCGCCGCGATCGGCGCCTCGGGGATGGCGCTCAGGTCAACGCGGCCTTTTGGCGCGCCGCCTTCGCTGGTGGCGAACACCGTGTCGCCTTCGCCCTGGGCCTTCATCCCGCCGGGTTCATCCGGCTTGACCTTGTAGTCGCCTTCCTGCGCTTCGATCAGCTCGCCGGTGCCGCTCGCCGTCGGGCGCGACTGGAGCCAGCCGAACGCATAGATCGCCGCCGCGATGAGGCCGAGCGCGAGCAGCACGAGCAGGATCACGCGGCCGAACGACCCGCGCCGCGAATAGTCGCCATCGGCGCTTTCCAGCCAGGGCAGTCGGTCCTCGCTGCGCCCCTCGGTCCATTGCGACCCGCTCATCAGTGCATCTCCTCGACCGCCTCCACTCCCATGATGGCGAGGCCGTTGCGAATGATCTGCCCGATCGCGTCCGCCAAGAAAAGCCGCGCGCAGGTGAGCGCAGGATCGTCCGGCACCAGAAAGCGACGAGCGGGATCGTCGTTACCGGCATTCCATGCGGCATGGAACTCCGCAGCCAAGTCGTAGAGATAAAAGGCTATTCTATGCGGCTCCCGCGCAAAGGCAGCAGCCTCCACGACGCGCGGGAACTGTGCGGCGCGCTGCACCAGCGCCAGATCTGCTGTATCAAGCAGAGACAGGTCGGCGTCGGGGCACGCAATCTGTGCCTCGCTGGCACGGCGATGGAGCGACGCGACTCGGGCGTGCGCATATTGGACGTAGAAGACCGGATTGTCCTTCGACGCCTCGACCACCTTGGCGAAATCGAAATCCATCTGCGCATCTGCCTTGCGCGTCAGCATGGTGAAGCGGACCACGTCCTTGCCAACTTCGCCCACCATGTCGGCGATGGTGACGAAATTGCCCGACCGCTTCGACATCTTGATCGGATCGCCGGCGCGCATCAGCCGCACCATCTGCACCAGCTTGACGTCGAAGCGGGTCCTGCCCTCGGTCAGCGCGGTGACCGCGGCGACGATCCGCTTGACGGTGCCGGCATGGTCGGCGCCCCAGATGTCGATCAGCTGGTCGGCACGCTCGGCTTTCTGGAAATGATAGGCGAGATCGGCGCCGAAATAGGTCCATTGCCCGTTCGATTTCCGGATCGGCCGGTCCTGATCGTCGCCGAACCGGGTCGATCGGAACAGCGGCAGCGGCGTCGGTTCCCAGTCCTCGGGCGTCTCGCCCTTGGGCGCTTCGAGCACGCCGTCATAGACGAGATCGCGTGCGCGCAACCACGCTTCGGCCGCCTCGGGCTTGCCCGCCGCCTGCAATTCCGCTTCCGATGCGAACACGTCGTGATGGATGCCGAGCAGTGCGAGGTCGGCGCGGATCAACTCCAGCATCGCCGCGACCGCAGCCTGCCGGAACGGGACCAGCCATTCCTGCTCGGGCTCCTTCACGAACCGGTCGCCATGCTCCGCCGCGAGCTGAGCCCCGATCGGCTTGAGATACTCGCCGGGATAAAGTCCCTCGGCGATCTCGCCAATGTCCTCGCCAAGCGCCTCGCGGTAGCGCAGATGCACCGAGCGCGCGAGCGTATCGACCTGGCCACCGGCATCGTTGACGTAATATTCGCGGATGACGCGGTGCCCGACCGCCTCGAGCAGGCTGGCAAGCGCGTCGCCCACCACAGCGCCGCGACAATGCCCCATGTGCATCGGCCCCGTCGGGTTGGCCGAGACATATTCGATGTTGACCGTCGTGCCCACGCCGGCATCGGAGCGGCCGAACGCATCGCCGGCGTCGCGGATCGCCTGCAGCTCGCCGCGCCAGGTCGCGTCGGTCAGGGTGAGGTTGATGAAACCCGGCCCGGCCACCGACACGCTCTCGACTTCCTCCAGCGCGCGCAATTCGGCGGCGATCGCTTCGGCGAGCGCGCGCGGATTGGTGCCCGCGGGCTTGGCGAGCACCATCGCGGCGTTGGTGGCGAGGTCGCCGTGGCTCGGGTCGCGCGGCGGCTCGACCGTGATCGCGCGGCGTTCGAGCCCGGCGGGCAGCGTGCCCTGTTCGATCAGCCTGTCGAGAACGGCGCCGAGATGCGCGGCAAAGCGGGGATAAAGCGTCATGCCGCGGCGCTTAGCCCAAGCGCCCGGCGCGCGAAAGCCTCAGGCAGGGCGCACCCTGCGCGGCGCACGCACCGTGCTGGTCACGTACAGCGCGATCCCGCTCCAGATACAGGCGAAGCAAAGGATATGCGCCGCCGTCAGGCTCTCGCCGAGCACCAGCACCGCGAGCAGGAATTGGAGAGTCGGCGCGATATATTGCAGCAGGCCGACCGTCGCCAGCGGCAGCCGCCGCGCGGAAGCGGCGAACAGCAGCAGCGGCACCGCAGTGATCACGCCCGAGGCGACCAGCAGCGCAGTCAGCTGTGTGTCGTCCCCCAGGGCGATCCCCGGACCCTGCGCCAGCCAGCCGAGATAGGCGAGCGCGATCGGCGTCAGGATCGCGGTTTCGATCGCCAGCCCTTCGAGCGCTTCCACCCGGACCGTCTTGCGCACCAGCCCGTACAGCCCAAACGACAAGGCGAGCGTCAGGCTGATCCACAGGCCATCGGCAGCCGACAGGGCCAGCACTGCGACGCCGACCGCGGCGATCGCGACGGCTACGACCTGAAGCCGCGTCAGCCTCTCCTTGAGCACCACGACGCCGAGCAGCACGCTGACCAGCGGATTGAGGAAATAGCCCATGCTCCCGGCGACGACCTGATGATGCTGGACTGCCCAGATATAGACCAGCCAGTTGATGGAGATCAGCGCCGCGCTGAGCGCGAGCATCGCGACAACCGTGCGATCGCGCATCGCCGCGCGGAATTTCGCACCGCGCTGCGCGAGGGCGAGGATGGCTGCCAGGAACAGCAGCGAAAACAGGATGCGGCTCGCCACCACTTCGCCCGACCCGACCCCGCGCAGCAGGATGAAATAGAGCGGCAGCAGACCCCAGATGAGATAGGCGCCGATGCCCTGCAGCAGGCCGGTGCGGTCGATCGCGGGACGGGACAGCGGCGCGTGCATGCGCGGCAGATAGGGTGTCATGCTGCGCTGCAAAAGAGCATGAATCGGTCGACACGAAAAAGGGGCTCCCGGTTTTCCGGAAGCCCCTGCTCATCCCGTAGTGACTACGAGAGGAAGTCGTCAGATATCGTCGCCGAGCGCGCCCTTGACCTTGCCGCCGAGCTGCTGAGCCTTGCCCTTGCCCTCCTGAGCGGCGCCTTCGGCGCGCGTATCGGGATTGTCGCTCTGCTGCTTGGCCTTGCCGATGGCTTCGTTGACGTTGCCTTTGATCTTGTCGACGAGTTCGCCCATGGTTAATCTCCTCAAATCTCGCGCAAAAGCGGCGATCGGGGGTCGATCCGCCTGGCGTTTCGCGTTCGCAATATGAACGGTTGGGTCGCTGGAAAAGTTCCGGTATGATGGCCGATCGGCATGGCGGATCGAGGGCGATCCGCACCGACGGGTTCGCGCGCATGCCCGATCGCATCGTCTCGCTCTACGACCGCACCGCAGCCGCATGGGATGCCGCGCGCCAGCGGGCGGGGCTCGAGGATGCGTGGCTCGATCAATTCCGGCTGGGGCTGCCCGACGGGGCGGAAGTGCTCGACATCGGCTGCGGGTCGGGCGTGCCGATTGCCGAGATGCTGATCGAGCGCGGCGTCGCCATGACCGGGCTCGACGCATCTCCGAGCCTGATCGCCATCGCCGCGCGGCGCTTTGCCAAGGCGGCATGGATCACCGGCGACATGCGCGGCATGGCGCTGCATCGCACCTTCGACGGCCTGATCGCGTGGCACAGCTTGTTCCACCTCCCTGCCGACGACCAGCGCGCGATGTTCCCGCGCTTCGCGCTCCACGCCCGCGCAGGCACCATGCTGCTGTTCACCTCCGGACTGCGCGAAGGCGTGACCTGGGGCGAATGGCAGGGCGAGCCGCTGTACCACGCCAGCCTCGACAGCGCGGAATATGCGGGCCTGCTCGCAGCCAGTGGCTTCGAAATCGTCGCGCATCAGGTCGATGACCGCCAGGCCGGCGGCGCCAATGTCTGGCTGGCGCGATATGCCCCTCAGATCAGCCCGGCGAGCGGGCTCGACGGGTCGGCATAGCGGCGCTTGCCCATCCGCCCGGCGCGGTACGACATGCGCCCGGCCTCGACCGCGGCCTTCATCGCGGCCGCCATCAGCACCGGGTCCTTGGCCTCGGCGATCGCGGTGTTCATCAGCACGCCGTCGCAGCCCAGTTCCATCGCCACCGCCGCGTCGGACGCGCAGCCGACGCCGGCATCGACCAGCACCGGCACGCCCGCGCCCTCGACGATCAGGCGGATGGTGACGCGGTTCTGGATGCCCAGCCCCGAGCCGATCGGCGCGCCCAGCGGCATGATCGCCACCGCGCCCGCTTCCTCCAGCTGCTTCGCCGCGATCGGATCGTCGGTGCAATAGACCATCGGCTTGAACCCTTCGCGCACCAGCACTTCGGTCGCCTTCAAGGTCTCGCGCATGTCGGGATAGAGGGTGCGCGCCTCGCCCAGCACTTCCAGCTTGACCAGATCCCAGCCGCCTGCCTCGCGCGCGAGCCTGAGCGTGCGCACCGCGCTGTCGGCGTCGAAACAGCCGGCGGTGTTGGGGAGGTAGGTGACCTTTTTGGGATCGATAAAGTCGGTCAGCATCGGCGCATTGGGGTCGGACACGTTGACCCGGCGCACCGCGACGGTGACGATCTCCGCACCCGACGCCTCTAGCGCGGCGGCGTTCTGCGCGAAATCCTTGTACTTGCCGGTGCCGACGATCAGCCGCGAGCGGAAGGTCCGCCCGGCGACGCTCCAGCTGTCAGCATCGACCGGCGCGGCATGGTCGCCGCCGCCGACGAAATGCACGATCTCCAGCTCGTCGCCATCCTCGACCATCACGCTGGCCAGTGTCGAGCGCGGCACGACCTCCAGGTTGCGCTCGACCGCCAGCTTTTCTGGCACGAGCCCCATGTCGGTGGCGAGCTGGGCAAGGCTGAGGCCGGCCTTGACGCGCTTGTGCTCGCCATTGACCACGATCGATACGGTTCCGTCGGTATGGGCCATCATCTCTCCACCCGCCCGCTTCGAGCGAAGTCGAGAAGCGCCGGCTGCCATGCTGCCCGCCTGGAACACGTGTCTCGACTTCGCTCGACACGAACGGGTAAGGATGACGGCCAGATATGGGGTCCGCTTCCCCGTCGCAACCTGGGAACGCAATGACCGACACGATCTTCGTCCTCAACGGCCCCAATCTCAACCTGCTCGGAACGCGCGAGCCAGAGATTTACGGCTCCGACACGCTCGACGACATCGCGGGGATGCTGGAGGATCGCGCGCGCGAGCTCGATCTCGAGGTCGAGGTGCGGCAGTCGAACCACGAAGGCCATCTGATCGATTGGCTGCACGAGGCGCAGGCCGATGGCGCGAAGGCGGTTCTGCTCAACGCGGGTGCGTTCACCCACACGTCGGTGGCGCTGCACGACGCGATCAAGGCGATCGCGACGCCGGTGATCGAGGTGCATCTGTCCAATCCGCACGCGCGCGAGCCCTTTCGCCATGTCAGCCTGGTCGGGCAGGCGGCGAAGGGAACCATTGCCGGATTCGGCGGCATGTCGTACCTGCTCGCGCTTGAAGCGGCCGCGCGTCTCTGACAAGGGGAGCGCTTTTTTCGCCAAGGGATCGCAACATTGAGCGAACAACAGGATGAACCCGGCGCCATGCGGATCGACATCGACGTGGTCCGCCAGCTTGCCGCGGTGCTCGACGACACGCAGCTGACCGAGATCGAGGTCGAGGATGGCGACCGCCGTGTGCGCGTCGCGCGGCAGGTGAGCGCCGCCCCGGCGACGCACTATGCCCCTGCGCCGATGCAGGCCGCTGCGCCCGCGCTGACCCACGCCGCGCCCGCCCCGGCCGAAACCGGCGCTTCGGCCCCGGCCGCCGCCGCGAACGCGGTCAAGTCGCCGATGGTGGGCACCGTCTATCTGGCGGGCGAGCCGGGCGCCAAGGCGTTCGTCTCGGTCGGGCAGAGCGTCGCGGCGGGCGACACGCTGGTGATCGTCGAGGCGATGAAGGTGATGAACCCGATCCTCGCGCCGTCCGCGGGCACGGTGAAGGCGATCCTGGTCGACAACGGCCAGCCGGTGGAATTCGATCAGCCACTCGTCGTCGTAGAATAACATGGCGAAGATTTCGAAGCTGCTGATCGCCAATCGCGGCGAGATCGCGCTGCGCATCCACCGCGCCTGCCACGAAATGGGGATCAAGACGGTCGCGGTGCATTCGACCGCCGATGCCGACGCGATGCACGTCCGGCTGGCCGACGAAGCGGTCTGCATCGGGCCGCCCGCCGCGTCGGAAAGCTATCTCAACATCCCCAACATCATCTCGGCGGCCGAGATCACCGGCGCCGACGCGATCCATCCGGGCTATGGCTTCCTGTCCGAAAACGCCAAGTTCGCCGAGATTGTCGAGCTCCACAATCTGATGTTCGTGGGGCCCAAGCCCGAGCATATCCGCACCATGGGCGACAAGGTCGAGGCGAAGCGCACCGCGGGAGCGCTCGGCCTGCCGCTCGTCCCCGGCTCCGACGGCGCGATCAGCGATATCGGCGAGGCGAAGCGGATCGCCGCCGAGATCGGCTATCCGGTCATCATCAAGGCGGCGTCGGGCGGCGGCGGGCGCGGCATGAAGGTGTGCGCGTCCGAGGACCAGCTCGAAACGCTGATGCAACAGGCGGGCAGCGAGGCCAAGGCGGCGTTCGGCGACGCGACCGTCTATATGGAAAAATATCTCGGCAACCCGCGCCATATCGAGTTCCAGGTATTCGGCGACGGCAACGGGGGCGCCATCCATCTTGGCGAGCGCGACTGCTCGCTCCAGCGCCGCCACCAGAAGGTGCTGGAGGAAGCCCCCTCCCCCGTGCTCGGCGCCGAGGACCGCGCGCGGATGGGCGCGACCTGTGCCAAGGCGATGGCCGACATGGGCTATCGCGGCGCGGGCACGATCGAGTTCCTGTGGGAAAACGGCGAGTTCTACTTCATCGAGATGAACACCCGGCTGCAGGTCGAGCATCCGGTGACCGAGGCGATCACCGGCGTCGACCTGGTCCGCGAACAGATCCGCATCGCCGAAGGCCAGCCGCTGTCGATCACGCAGGACGAGATCGAGTTCAAGGGCCACGCGATCGAATGCCGCATCAATGCCGAGGACGCGCGCACCTTTGCCCCCTCACCCGGCAAGGTGACCTATTACCACGCCCCGGGCGGCCTCCACGTCCGCGTCGATAGCGGGCTCTACGCCGGCTATCGCATCCCGCCCTATTACGACTCGATGATCGCCAAGCTGATCGTCTACGGCCGCACCCGCGAAGGCTGCATCCGCCGGTTGCGCAGGGCGCTGGAGGAGTTCGTGGTCGAAGGCGTGAAGACGACGATCCCGCTCCACCAGGCGCTGCTGGACGACCCGGAGTTCCAGGCGGGGGATTATACGATCAAGTGGCTGGAGGAGTGGTTGGCGCGGGAGTGAGGGGGACGTTTTGGCGCCGTCCGGTTAGACGACACTGGTGACGCTTTTTCTGTCAACCCTGCCGTTGCTCACCGCTGCCGGATGCTTGAAGTGCCGTCTGAATTTCAGCCACAGCCGCTTGATGCCCGACCTGAGTAAGCCGATATCCGACCTTCCCGTCGCCATGCAGCAGCTTGGCGGTTCTCAGCTCGTCCAAGCGGTTCCTCACCGATCCGGCGCTGCGTGCGCTCATGGTCGCTAGAATTGACGGCACGAGGACGCGCTCGGGGAAGTGGCTGTGCAGCAGTATCAGGATTTCGCCGCGCACTGACGTGTCGGCATGGACCAGGCGAACCCCGTCGATCTCTTCAACGAGGGTGCCGACCGGGGCCTGAACCAACTCAATCAGGGCTCCCGCCTCGTGCATGGTGATGCCAGTGGCATGGCGCAGCAGTTCTGCCATGATCCATGCCGCGCCGTGGTGGGCAAGGCCCAGGTCGAAGCGGTTGGGATCGACAGGGTTCTTGTGGGCAATGTTCCGCTTGTTGCGGAAGGTGTAGATGGAGCGCGCGAGACGAGCGCCGCAGATGCGGAGGCCCTCCGGAAGCTGCGCTTCATTTTCGGCCTTTTTGCTCAGGTAGCCATCTACGTCCGGTTTGGCATCGTAGGTGCCAGTAGCGAGCTGCTGCAGGCACTGAACGAAGGTCTCTACGAACTTGCCCGGAGAGGCCCTTTCGAGCGTGCCGGTGGAACAGTCATGCCGAAGCTTGACGAAGTCTTGCACGAGCTCAGCTGCTAAGGTCGCGCCGAGATAGCCCTCCAAGGCGGCCGAGAGGCGACCTTCATCCACCGATCATCGCCTCGACCGCGCGGATACCGGCGACGGTGATCTTGTAAACCTTCCGAGCCTGCCGCGACTTGCCGCTCTTCTTTAGCTGCAGTGCTAATGCGGGCTTCTGAGCCTTCAGAGTGTCGATTGCCGAAGTGACATTAGGGAGCCCCTCGCCTAGGTGCTTGAGCTCCTTGTTTGCAGAGAAGCCGTCGAAGCTCTCGCTACCCTGACAAACTTGCAGCCAATACCCCGCCACCAAGGCCTTATCAGACGTGCCCTTGGGCTGTGCAGCGTCGAACAGCTCCGCAAGTGATCCGAATTTGGGAGCGGCTTCTTGCTCCTCGTCCAGAGCGGGATCGTCTTCGTCCACCTGCGGGCCGTCCTGTTGCTGCTGGGCTGGGGCCTTCGCAACAGGAGCAATGCCCAAACGGGAAGTAACGTATTCAAGGACGCGCACACGCGCGGCTTCATCAAGGTTGCTAAGTGCAGTATAAACCGTTTGCATCGCGTCAAACTCGACGTCTGGACTTGTGGATTCCTCCGTCATCGAATCGCCTCCCTGTTGCTGGCGATCCTGCGCTATGCGATTCGGTTATTCATTGCAAGATCATGATACAACACGATGTGGACAAGCGTCTTCATGAGCAACCCGTTCGCCTTTCTTTGCCTTGTGGTATCCGGAATATAAGACGAACATAGTAGCTACATTGGCGGTTCATTCGGCTAGTACTAGCATGTGCGAATGCCGGTCTCTCAAGGTATGGAGCGGTTGCAGCATGTATCCTCCGTCTACCTCTTGTCCTGATAAGATTTTTTAGCGTTTAATAGCAGTGATTTAGGCGGTCTAAGCAGTTTGCGCGGAGTATAGACGATTCATCACTCTCTTTCGTTTTGTATCCATGAGGATGCTGCTCCAAGTCGGCTATCGCAAGTTAGCCCAGTTCGAACGGGCTAAAGCCTTACGGCCCTACGTTCGCCGTGCGCTCGCCAGCACGCGACACCGCGGCAGCCGCGCTCACCCACTCCTAGCTCTGTCCTACAGCCACATCTCTGTGCAAAGGTGGCACCACGCCTGCTGCCCGCCCTTGCCCGTTGTCCTCGAAATTCTGGCCCTTTCCGCCCCCTCCGCGACAGCAATCGCATGTCTCAACTTCGTCAACTTCACCCCCCCGACTCACCCTCCCCCACATCCCTCGTGACGAATCCCGCCCGCCTCGCTAGAGGCTTCGGCTATGCCCCAGATCACGCCCGAGATCGTCGCCGAGCACGGCCTTTCCCCCGACGAATATGACCGCGTCCTCGCGGCGATGGGGCGCGAGCCGAACCTGACCGAACTCGGCATCTTTTCGGTGATGTGGTCGGAGCATTGCAGCTATAAATCCAGCCGCATTCACCTCAAGAAGCTGCCGACCGAGGCCCCGTGGGTGATCTGCGGCCCCGGCGAGAATGCCGGCGTCATCGACATCGGGGATGGTCAGGCCGCGATCTTCAAGATGGAGAGCCACAACCACCCCTCCTACATCGAACCCTATCAGGGTGCGGCGACGGGCGTGGGCGGCATCCTGCGCGACGTGTTCACGATGGGCGCGCGGCCGGTCGCCAATCTCAACGCGCTGCGCTTCGGGCGGCCCGATCATCCGAAGATGCGCCACCTGATCGCGGGCGTCGTCCACGGCATCGGCGGATACGGCAACTGCGTCGGGGTGCCGACCGTTGGCGGCGAGGTCAATTTCCACCCCGCCTATGACGGCAACATCCTGGTCAACGCGATGACGGTCGGCGTCGCCGATCAGGACAAGATCTTCTACAGCGCGGCCAGCGGCGTCGGCAATCCGATCGTCTATGTCGGGTCCAAGACCGGCCGCGACGGCATCCACGGCGCGACGATGGCCTCGGCCGATTTCGGCGACGATGCCGATGCCAAGCGCCCGACGGTGCAGGTCGGCGATCCCTTCACCGAAAAGCTGCTGATCGAGGCGTGCCTCGAACTGATGGCGTCCGACGCGATCGTCGCGATCCAGGACATGGGCGCCGCCGGGCTCACCTCCTCCTCGGTCGAGATGGCGAGCAAGGGCAGGGTCGGCATCGAACTGGTGATGGACGACGTGCCGCAGCGCGAAACCGGCATGACCCCGTACGAGATGATGCTGTCCGAAAGCCAGGAACGCATGCTGATGGTGCTGAAACCCGGCCGCGAGGCCGAGGCGGAGGCGATCTTCCGCAAATGGGAACTCGATTTCGCGGTGATCGGGCGCGTCACGGATACCGGGCGGATGGTGCTCAAATGGCAGGGCGATACCGTGGCCGACATCCCGCTCGGCCCGCTCGCCGACGATGCGCCGCTCTATGACCGGCCGCACGTCCCCACCCCCGCCCCGGCCGCGCTGGGAGAGGTGCCGGAGACCAGCGACGTCGCCGCCGACCTGCTGGCGCTGATGGGATCGCCCGACATCGCCTCGCGCCGCTGGATCTGGGAGCAGTATGACCACATGGTCGGCGCCGATACGGTCCAGCGGCCCGGAGGCGACGCGGCGGTGGTGCGGGTGCACGGCACGCAGAAGGGGCTGGCGATCACCACCGACTGCACCCCGCGCTATTGCCTCGCCGATCCGGTCGAGGGCGGGAAGCAGGCAGTGGCCGAGGCGTGGCGCAACCTGACCAGCGTCGGGGCGACGCCGCTGGCGATCACCAACTGCCTCAACTTCGCCAACCCGCAGCGGCCCGAGATCATGGGCCAGATCGTCGGCTGCCTGGAGGGGATGGCCGACGCCTGCCGCGCGCTCGACTTCCCGATCGTCAGCGGCAACGTGTCGCTCTACAATGAGAGCAAGGCGACCGGCGGCGGCAGCGCGATCCTGCCCACCCCCGCGATCGGCGGCGTCGGCCTGCTGACCGACTGGTCGAAATCGGTGACGATCGGGTTCAAGGGGCATGGCGACGCGATCCTCGCGATCGGCGAGCGCGAAGGACATCTCGGCCAGTCGATCTGGCTGCGCGAGGTGCATGGCCGCGAGGAAGGCCTGCCGCCGCCCGTCGACCTCAAGGCCGAGCGCCGCACCGGCGACTTCATCCGCGAGTGCATCTCCAAGGGCTGGATCAAGGCGTGCCACGACGTGTCCGACGGCGGCATCGCCGTGACGGTCGCGGAAATGGCGCTGGCGTCGAACATCGGCGCGCTGATCGACGAGGTGCTGCCGTTCGGCGTCGCCGAGACGCTGTTCGGCGAGGATCAGGGCGTGTACGTGGTGACGGTGTGCGACACCTGCCTCGCCGACTTCATGGAAGCGGCGTACAAGGCCGACGTCCCGGTCGATCCGCTGGGCCGCACGATCCGCGACCGGCTGGTGTTCGAGACCGAGGTCGGCGACTGGACGGTGACGCTCGATGCCCTGCGCGCGGCGCATGAAGGCTTTTTCCCGCGGCTGATGCGCGATGAAGTGGTGGGGTAAAGAACCGACCTCTCCCCGTTCGTTTCGAGCGAAGTCGAGAAACGTGATTGGGCACTGCGTGGCGGTTTCTCGACTTCGCTCGAAACGAACGGGGGGTGGGAGGTGCTCGTGGGGCTGGACATGACCGCAACCGGACCGAGCCGCATCCTCACCCTCGACGCCGTGCGCGGGATCGCGGTAATGGGCATCCTGCTGATGAACATTGTGTCGTTCGCGATGCCCGATGCGGCCTATGTCCATCCGCTCGCGCTGCCGCCGGTCAGCGACGGCGACCTTGTCGCATGGGGCATCAACCAGCTGCTGTTCGAAGGGCGGATGCGCGGGCTGTTCGCCTTGCTGTTCGGGGCGAGCACATTGCTGGTGATGGCGCGCGCCGATGCCGCGGGCGGATCGCCGGTCGCGACGCATCTGCGGCGAATGGCGGTGCTGGCGCTGTTCGGTGCCGCCCATTTCCTGCTGCTGTGGGAAGGCGACATCCTGCTGCACTACGCGATCCTCGGCATGGTGCTGTGGTTGGCGCGCGACTGGCCGGTCGACAAGCTGGTGCGCGCGGCGGTGATCGCGCTGTCGCTCCACAGCTTGTACTGGAGCTTCCAGATCGGCGGCGCGCTGATGTTCCAGGCGATGGCCACCGGCCCCGACGCGACGCCGCAGATGGTGGCGGGATATCGCACGATGCTCGCCGGTTTCCCCGGACCCGGCAGCCCGGCGATCGTACGCGACCTTGCAATCTACACCGGCGATTACGCCGGCATCGTCGAGCACCGCCTCTCCGACAAGCTGTGGACGCCGTGGGAGTTGCTCAAGGTGCTCGGCGGCGAATCGCTCGGCTATATGCTGATCGGCATGGCGCTGATGAAGAGCGGGCTGTTCACCGGCGAATGGCCACGCGCAGCAGTGCGGCGGGTGATGGTGGTGGCCTATGCCGTTTCGCTGCCGCTGCTGGCGCTGCTCACCTGTTGGACGGTCGCGAGCGGCTTCGACCGGATCGTGATCATGGGCAATTTCATCGCCTGGGCGGTGCCGCTGCGGGTGCTGTGCGCGCTGGGCCATGTCGCGCTGGCGGTGCTGCTGGTGCAGCGCTTCGCCGCAAGTGCGCTCGTCGCCCGGATCGCCGCGGCCGGGCGGATGGCATTCACCAACTATCTCGCCACCAGCGCGGTGATGACGACGATCTTCTATGGCTATGGCCTCGGCCTCTACGGCAGCGTCGGGCGCGCCGAACTCTACTGGTTCGTGGCGGCGATGTGGGCGGCGATGCTGCTCTGGTCGCGGCCCTGGCTCGATCGCTTTCGTTATGGCCCATTGGAATGGCTGTGGCGCAGCCTGGCACGCGGCCGGATCGAGGCGTTGCGGCGATCCTAGACGAACGCCTCCAGCTTCATGCTGGGATGCGGATATTCGAACCGGTTCATCGCCATCGGCAGCACCAGCCCCTCTGGCGCGTCGGGCTTGAAATAATTGCCCTGATAGGAGTTCGGGTGGGTCAGGCCGTCGTCGGCGGAATAGACCGTACCGATCGGGACATAGTTGAGGTCGTTGCCGAACACCGCCGCGATGGCGAGATCGACAAAATTCATCTCCTGCGGGGTCCCGCGTAAATGCGTATCCTGCGCAATGATCGCATGGATCTTGTCCTGGACGAACGACAGGGATGCCATGTCTTTTACCACCTGGTCGAAGGCGTGCGCGCCGTCGTGATGGATCACCGCGCGCATCCGCTTCCGGGTCATCACCTCGCGGACATATTGCGGAAGCGTGCCGTGGAATAGCCGCACCCGTCCAACGCTTTCTGGGAAAAGGCGGCGGATGCGCTCGTGGGTGAAGCGCAGGAAGTCGGGCGAGATATCGACCAGATCGAGATCGAAATCGAATCGCTCGATACAGCCGGCGAAGACACTCGACGAACCGCCCATATATACGCCGACCTCGACCACGCGGTCATATTCGCCGGCCATGTCGCGCAAGGTGGTGGTAAGGTCGTAATAATAGCGGGCGCTGCACTGATCCTCATAGGGGATGTCGAGTGCTTTCACCTTCCGCACGATCGCGTCGAAAATACGGTTCTGACCGCGCAGTGCGCGCGCGTGCCTGATCGCCTGGTAGCCCGAATAGATTGGCACGCCGAGCGCTTCGTGCGGCGCGTCCAGATCGGCCAAGGTCGTGTCAGGATCGATGAAGGTTCCGGGCCACATAATCGTCTCCGCGTGCCCGGCGTCGGGCCTCGGGCGAGGTTGTGACGTAGTTTGGTAAACGCATCGCTAACCCTGCGATCCGCCGCACTGCAAACGCCTCGCATTACCGCTTGCGAGTTGTTCGCATTAGCCCTAGGATGCAAGCAACGGAGCGAGGGTGCTGATGGTCGTTTGCGTCTGCAATGCAATCCGCGAGAAGGATGTCCGCGAAGCTGCCCGCTGCGGTGCGCGCAGTGCGTGTCAGGCCTATGCGACACTGGGGCGGCAGGCGAAATGCGGGCAATGTGTCCCGTTCGCGCGAGCCATTATCGATGCGGAGCGTGCTGCTGCGTAGCGCTCGCAAGCGCCAGGACCCGCCGAAATCTGCCGTTTTTTCCTAGCCAAGCACGTCTACGCGGCGTAGGATGGATGCCTGACATCACAAAAGGCGACGCGGCATGAAGGGCGACCCCAAGGTCATCGATTTTCTCAACGAGGCGCTCAAGAACGAGCTGACCGCGATCAACCAATATTGGTTGCACTATCGCCTTCTCGACCATTGGGGCGTGTACAAGCTCGCCCAGTTCGAGCGCAAGGAATCGATCGAGGAAATGGAGCATGCCGACTGGCTGTCGGAGCGCATCCTGTTCCTCGACGGCCTGCCCAATTTCCAGCTGCTCGGCCGTCTGCGCATCGGCGAAAGCGTCGAGGAAGTGCTCAAGGGCGACCTGGCGCTGGAGGAAGAAGCGATCCCGCTGCTGCGCGACGCGATCGAACATTGCGAAAGCGTGCGCGATTACGTCAGCCGCGACCTGTTCCGCCGCATCCTCGATAACGAGGAAGAGCATGTCGACACACTCGAACGCCAGTTCGAGATGATCGAACGGATGGGTATGGCGAACTATATCCAGCTCAACGCCAAGTCCGAGAACGACGTCGAGCACAAGTAACCGCACCACCGGCACGGCGCTTCGGGCGGTTCAGGCGCTGCGGCGTCCGAACTGTGCGGGGCGTCGTACCGCCAGCGGGTTGGCTTCGCGCTCGAGCTGCGTCAGCGTCTCGAGGAACAGCGGGCGCAGGGCGACGACATGCTCGAGCGCTTCGTCGGGCTGGTCGTGATTCTCGACGCAGGTGCGGGCGATCGTTTCGATCGTCTCGGCGAGGTCGGCCAGAATCTCCGCGCCGAACTGGCGCGACTCGCCCTTGAGCGTATGCGCCGGGATCACCAGGCCGGCCGCGATCCCGCCGCGCATCGCGGTCTCGATCGCACTGACCGACTTGATGCCGTCTTCGCGAAAATAGCCGAGAATGCGGACGAAATTGGCGCCAAGCTCCGCCCTGGCCTGCGCATAGGCGCTCCAGTCGATCAACGCTTCGCCATCCTTCGTCACCGGCATTCGCACACCCCACCTGTGTTGCAGGCAGCGGTGTAGCAGCCAACGGGTAAATAGCATGTTGACGCCGCGGCTATCGCTCGACCCTGAATCGCCCCGGTTCGACCACGGCGAGCCGGGCCGAATGCGCTGCGGCAACCGCGGCGATCTCGCGCGCCGCATTGGGGTCGTCGGCGACGATCTCGATCGCCAATGCCTTGGATTCGCGCAATATCCTCGCCAATCGCAACGCAGGCCAGGGGCATTGCAGGCCGCGCGCGTCGATCAGCTCCACGCCGTCACGCCTTGTCGTACGGATTGCTCGACGGACGCAGCATCAACCGCACCGGCACGGCACCGAATTCGAACTGCTTGCGCAGCCCGTTGATGAGGTAGCGCTTGTAGCTTTCGGGAAGCAGATCGACGCGCGTACCGAACATCGCGAAGGTCGGCGGACGGCTGTTCATCTGGGTGATGTAGCGCGGCTTGATGCGCTTGCCGCCGGGCGCCGGCGGCGGATTGGCCTCCATCGCGCGTTCGAACCAGCGGTTGAGCGCGCCGGTCGAGACGCGACGACCCCAGGCTTCGCGGGTTTCAAAGCCGACCTGAATCAGCGTGTCGAGCCCTTTGCCCGTCGCCGCCGAAACGGTCAGCAGCGGCACGCCCTTCAGTTGCGACAGTCCTTCGTCGAGCGCGGCCTTGACGCCGTTGAACAGGCTCGAGGCATTCTCGGCGACGTCCCATTTGTTGAGCGCGACGATCAGGGCGCGGCCCTCCTGCAACGTACGGTCGGCGATCTTGAGGTCCTGAACCTCGACCCCGCGCGTCGCGTCGAGCAGCAGCACGACCACTTCGGCGAAATCGACCGCGTGCAGCGCATCGGCAACGGCGAGCTTCTCGAGCTTGTCCTGGACCTTCGCGCGCTTGCGCATGCCGGCGGTGTCGATCAGCCGCACCGCGCGGTCGCGCCCCTCACCGTCGGTCCAGGTCCAGTCGATCGCGATCGAATCGCGCGTGATGCCGGCCTCGGGGCCGGTGATGAGGCGATCCTGATCGAGCAGCTTGTTGATCAGCGTCGATTTGCCCGCGTTCGGACGACCGACGATCGCCAGCTTGAGCGGAGCGTCGGGAGAATCGGGATCGATCTCGGGCTCGGCATCCCCCTCGCGCTCGATCAGCGGGCGCAGCGCGTCGAACAAATCGGCCATGCCCTCGCCATGTTCGGCCGACAGGCCGATCGGATCGCCCAGCCCGAGCGCCATCGCCTGGTAGAAGCCGCTTTCGCCGCCGCGCCCTTCCGCCTTGTTCGCGACCAGCACGATCGGCACCTGCGTCACGCGCAGCCAGCGGGCGATCTCCTCGTCGAGCGGCACGATCCCCGCGCGTGCATCGATCATGAACAGGGCGACGTCGGCATCGCGCACCGCCGCTTCGGTCTGGACGCGCATCCGGCCGGGCAGCGTGGCGGCGTCCTCATCCTCGAACCCGGCGGTGTCGATGATCTTGAACTCGAGGCCGATCAGGCTGGCCTCGCCTTCTCGCCGGTCGCGCGTCACTCCCGGCTGGTCGTCGACCAGCGCAAGGCGCTTGCCGACCAGTCGGTTGAACAGCGTCGATTTGCCGACATTGGGTCGGCCGATAATGGCAACGGTGGGAAGCGGCATCGCCCGCCGCTACCCGATTCGCGCGGCCGCGAACAGGGGGGGCTCGCGCGGCACCGCGCGGCGGTGGGATCAGCGATAGGCGGTAAGCCGACCGTCATCGGCGAGCAGGAACAGCGTGCCATTGGCGACCACCGGAGCGAGGGTGAAGGATTGCCTGGTATCGACGGTACTGCCGATGGTGCCGTCGGTCGGCGAGACCGACTGGATTTCGCCCAGGCTGTTGACCAGCAACAACTGGTTGCCCGCCAGCACCGGGCCGGTCCAGCTGATCGGTCCCTTCTTGTCGTCCTCGTCGCGGAAACGGCGCAGCTGGCTGATCCAGCGCACCCGGCCGCTGCCGCGCGACAACGCCATCAGACGGGCGTCGTCCGACACCAGGAAAATCCATTCGCCGACCACCCAGGGAGTCGAGATGCCGGAGATATTCTGTTCCCACAGCCGCTGGCCGGTAGCGATGTCGAGCGCGACCATGCGCCCGCCCTGCCCGACCGCATAGGTCCGGCCTTGGTCGATCACCGGTTCGGCGTCGATGTCGGCGAGGCTCGACACCGACGTCGAGATGCTGGTGCGCGACAGGCTGTCCGCCCACAAAGTGCGCCCATTCTCGTAACGATAGGCGTTGAGCTCGCCCGACGAGAAGCCGGCGACGACGGTCCCCTGCGCGACCGCGGGCGCGGCGACGCCGAACACGCCTTGCGTCTCGATCGAGCCCGATTGGGTCCAGACCTGCTTGCCGTCGGCGGCATCGAGCGCGAACAGCTGGTTGTCCTGCGTGATGACATAGACCTGGCCGAGCGCGACGGTCGGCGATCCGCGCAGCGGCGCGCCGGGCTTGGCCCGCCAGATTTCGGCGCCGTCGGCGGCATTGAGCGCGACGACGTCGCCTAGACCGTTGGTCGCATAAACGCGGCCGCCGTCGTAGCTGACGCCACCGCCGAACCGCGCACTGGCATTGCCGTCGCCCTTGGCGGTATCGACCTTCCACAGCGTTGCGCCAGTGTCGGCCGACAAGGCGTGGACCGCGCCTTCGGTATCGGCGACGAACAGCTTGCCATCGGCGACGACCGGGGGGGCAGCAAGGCGTACGCGGGTGTTGCCGCCGGGGATGGTCACCGACCATGCCTGGCCCAGGCCTTCGAGCGCGAGATGCCCCATCGACTTGGCGGCGTTGCCGCCGGGCTGCGCCCAATCGGCGTTGGCGACCGGAGCAGGCAGCAGGATCGACTGGCCGGCGAGCGTCGGATCGACGCTAACGTCGGTTTCGGACAGCAGGATCGGCTTGCGATCGCCGACCGTCGGCGTCGCCTTGCGCCCACCGAATATGCCGCAGGCGGAAAGCGCGGTCAGTGCGACCACCGCCACGGACAGCTTGAGCGTTTTCATCATCCGGCGTTCTTTTCCTCAGTCTGTGCAGCGGGGCGCGCGGGCGTTTGCGCGGCAGGATCGTCCTGCGCCACGGCGTCGACGCCCAATACCCCCGCCATCTGAACCGCACGTTGCCGGATCGTCTCCGGCACCCCGTCGGTCCGCGCGATCGTGCCGAACAGCTTGCCCGCCTCGGCGCGCTTGCCGAGCGCGAGGTACGACACCGCGACCATCTCGCCCGCGCTGCCCAGCCAGGGGCTATCGGGCGCGGCAAGGCCGCTCAGCCGCGCGATCACCGCATTGGGCTGGAGCGTGTCAAACTCGGCCTGGGTCTGGCGGATCAGGGCGAGGTCGCGGAACGGCTGTGGCAGCGCACTGTCCTGCGCGACTTCGGCGAACTTGGCAGCGGCACCCTTTAGATTGTCGGCCTGAAGCAGGATGTCCGCCTGGGTGAACTTGGCCATAGCGCGATAGCCCTCGACATCCGATCCGGCGAGTTCGGCAAGCGGCGCGGCAGCGGCCTTGGGCTGGTTCTTGCCCAGGCTGTCGAGCGCGGCCGACAATTGCTCGCCCTGCTTGGCGGCGGCCTGCGCCTGCGCATGCTGCCACCACTGCCAGCCGCCGAACGCGACCAGCGCCAGCACGATGAGGCCAAGGATCAGCAAGCCATAGCGCTTGCCGATGCTCGCCACCTGGTCGCGGCGCAGTTCCTCATCGACCTCGCGCGCGAAGGCGTCGTTATTCTGGGGGGTCAGCGCCAAGACGAACTCCATGTAACCAAAGGCGCGGACCTTAGCCGCGCGCAAACCGAAACGAAAGCGATCCTGTCGGGGTCAGCGCCGGGCCGGCGACGACGGTACATAGACCTGATCGGCGCCCGGAAAGGCCCGCGACCGGACGTCCGCCGCATAGGTTTCAACCGCGGCGGAAATGCGGCCGGCGATATCGTCGAACTTCTTGACGAAGCGCGGTGTGCGCTCGAACAGGCCGAGCATGTCCTCGGCCACCAGCACCTGGCCGTCGCACTGCGCCGATGCGCCGATGCCGATCGTCGGACATCCGACAAGCCGGGTAATGTCGATTGCGATCGGCTCGACCACGCCTTCGATGACCAGCGCGAATGCGCCAGCCTCCGCCACCGCGCAGGCATCGCCGACGATCTTGGCGGCTTCCGCCTCGCTACGCCCGCGCGCGCCATAGCCGCCGAGCGTATTGACCGCCTGAGGGGTCAGCCCGACATGCGCCATCACCGGGATGCCGCGCTCGGTCAGGAAGCGCACCGTCGGCGCCATCGCCTTGCCCCCTTCCAGCTTGACCGCCGCCGCGCCGGTTTCCTTGAGCAGGCGCGCGGCGCTGGCGAAGGCAAGCTCGGGCGAGGCTTCGTAGCTGCCGAACGGCATGTCGATGACGACCAGCGCATGATAGCTGCCGCGCACCACCGCCGCGCCGTGCGCGCACATCATCTCGAGCGTCACCGGCACCGTCGAAGGCAGGCCGTAGATCACCTGGCCCAGGCTGTCGCCGACCAGCAGCATGTCGCAATGCGGATCGAGCAACTGCGCCATCCGAACGGTGTAGGCGGTCAGCATCACCAGCGGATCGCCCTCCCCCTTGCGCGCGCGGATCGCCGGCACGGTCACGCGCTTCATCGGCGCGGGCGTCGGGTTGGCGCGGCTGGTCGAAGTGTCGATCGTATAGGTCGTGGACATGGGCAGTGCCTGTAGGCGGTCGGCGGCTATGCGCCAAGCGGCGGTCGGATGCGAGTTCATCTCTATTGACGTGATGTTCGTTATTGTTTACATGATGTCGTTGAGTATGGACATGGAGTCGAAGATGGCATTCAGGGAGAAGCTGGCTTGGGCGCTGCTCGCGACGACGATCGGCGGCTATGTGGTATATTGGAGCGCGGTGCGCGCGATCACCGGCGATGCGGGCTGGGACGCCCCGATATGGATGCTGGTCCCGCCCCTGATCGGATTGTGCGTGCTGACGACGCTGCTGGCGATCGTCGGCGCGGGCGCGGCGGCGCTGTCGGCACCCAAAGAAAGCTATGCCCCCGCCGACGAACGCGATCGCGACATCGCGCGCGGTGCCTCGGCACGGGCGTACAGCGTGGTCACGATCGGGCTGGGCGCAGTCATCGTGCTGACCTTTGCCAATCTGAGCCTGTTGCAGCTGGTCCATGCGCTGGTCAGCCTGCTGATCCTGTCCGAAGGCGTGCGCTATGCCAGCGAGGCATGGTCATATCGGCGGGGGTCGTGATGGAGCGCGCAGCAGCAGAGGTGGCAATGATGGGCTTTCGCGAAAGGCGCGCCTGGGCGGAACTGGCGGCATGGGCAGTGCCGTTTGCGATCTATTTCGCCCTGGCGCCCGGCGGCGAGCCGACCGATATCACGGCAATGCTGCGTCGCCTCGCGGGGTTCGCTGCGGCGACGATCGGCTATGGCATTCTATTGGGTGCCGGAACGCTGTGGAGCATGCGGGGTGCGCCGCGACACGAACGCAGCAAGCCCGACGAGCGCGAGCGGGCGATCGAATGGCGCGCCACCAGCTATGGCTACGGTGTTATGATGGCGGGGATGATCTTGGTCGGAATCGTCCTGCCGTTCGAGCGCAGCGGCTGGGCAATCACCAATGCCGCATTGGCCGCGATCGTGGTGTCGGAAATGGTCCGCCTGACAGCGGTGGCCGTTCTCTACCGGCGGGGTGGATGACGTGGCGGGGGTTCCGATCGCCAACGACATCCGCACTTTGCGCTTCCTCGCGGGCGAGATGACGCAAGCCGATCTGGGCGAACGCGTCGGCGTGACACGCCAGACGATCGCAGCGATCGAGCAGGGCAAATACGCACCCTCGCTCGAAGCGGCGTTCAGGATAGCGCGGGTATTCGACAAGCCGCTGGAGGAGGTGTTCCGGTGGGAGGGGGGCTAGCGGTTTCCACTTGCGCGAAAGCGGCACCGGCCCGCTCCCCCACCCGGCCACCCACAGGATCATGCTGGATGGGTGGCCGGGTGGGGGAGCGGGCCGGTGCCGCTTAGATGAAACAGGCGCTAGGCGATCCAGCCGCGCTGTCGCGCTCGCCCGGCGAGCCACAGCTGGAATATCGCGATGGCGATGATCAGGATCGGGAACGGCAGCGTCTCGCCCGCCCCCTTGACCGCGATCAGGTCGGTCACGGCGAAGATATATCCGAACATCGCGACGCTCGCGATCAGTGAGACGATATAGAGCGGATATGCCCAGGCGCGGCGGGCGATCAGCGCGATCGATCCCAGCAGACCCGACCAGGTGGCGATGCCGTAGAGATAGATGAACCATGCCGGGCGCGACGCCAGCAATTGCCGGTCATAGTCGGACAGCGCGGCGCGGGCCGCGTCGCTCATGCTTATGTCGCTATAGAAGGCGAACACGCCCATCGCGCCCCACAGCACCAGCGCGGCAGCGACCGCGTAGAACCACCCCGCCGGGCGCTGTCGTCCATATCCTGCCATCCCAAGCCCCTAGTCAGCGTTGCAGATCGTCATAGTCGCCGGGTTTGAACCCGACGCGGATTGCTTCGCCCGTGTCGAGCACCGGGCGCTTGATCATCGATGGCTGCGCGACCATCAGCGCGATCGCGGTGTCGCGGTCGAGCTCCGCCTTTTCGGCATCGGGCAGCCTGCGAAAGGTCAGCCCACTCTTGTTCAGCAGCGTTTCCCAGCCAACCGCATCGGCCCACGCGTCAAGCCTGGCCGCGGTGATCCCCGATTTCTTGTAGTCGTGAAAGGCATAGGCGATCCCGCGGGCATCGAGCGCGGCGCGCGCCTTCTTCATCGTGTCGCAATTGGGAATGCCGTAAAGGGTGATCACGCGGGCATCCTACAAGGTCGTTTCGTCGGCAGTATGAACGCGATGGCCGGTCCGGTCCACACCCTTCCCGCCCCCCGATTGACACGGTGCATCCGGCTTCCTAGATAGCGCCTTCGCCTCACGATCGGGAAAGACCGCGCCGTCGCGCAGCGCGTTCACGAATAGGTCGCATTGAGGTTTAGCCAGACGCCCTGCAACGCTGCGGTTCCCGCCATGGGAGCACGCGGCTTTTGTCGTCTGACCACCCCAGCGCTGCGACATTTCTGAGCTGAGAGGCACACAGCACCCATGGCGACCAAAGCAATCGAACCGATCGCACCGAAGCGCGCGAGCGATAACGGCACCCTGAAGCGCCGGATTCGCAAGGTGTTCGGCGACAATCACGAAGTTGTGCAGATGCCGAACCTGATCGAGGTGCAGCGCGAATCGTACGAGCAGTTCCTGCGCTCCGACCCGTCGATCGGCTATGTCTCAGGCCTCGAAAAGACGCTGCGCTCGGTGTTTCCGATCCGCGACTTCGCCGGCACCGCCGAGCTCGATTTCGTCAATTACGAGCTCGAGCCGCCCAAGTTCGATACCGAGGAATGCCGCCAGCGCGGTATCACCTATGCCGCGCCGATGCGCGTGACGCTGCGCCTGATCGTGTTCGAGGTCGATGCCGACACCGAGGCGCGCAGCGTGCTCGATATCAAGGAGCAGGACGTCTACATGGGCGACATGCCCCTGATGACGGGCAACGGCACCTTCATCGTCAACGGCACCGAGCGCGTGATCGTCAGCCAGATGCACCGCTCGCCGGGCGTGCTGTTCGACCATGACCGCGGCAAGACGCATGCGTCGGGCAAGTATCTGTTCGCCGCGCGCGTCATCCCCTATCGCGGATCGTGGCTCGATTTCGAGTTCGACGCCAAGGATATCGTCAACGTCCGTATCGACCGCAAGCGCAAGCTGCCGGTGACGACGCTGCTCTATGCGCTGGGGCTGTCGAGCGAGGAGATCCTCAACCATTTCTACAACCGCGTGACCTATGTCCGCGGGCCGAACGGCTGGCAGATCCCGTTCGCCGCCGAAAATTGGCGCGGGCAGAAGCCGATGTTCGACATCGTCGATGCCAAGTCGGGCGAAGTGATGTTCCCGGCGGGCCAGAAGATCAGCCCGCGTGCCGCCAACAAGGCGGCCAAGGACGGGCTGGCGACGCTGCTCATCCCGACCGAGGAAATCTTTGGTCGCTATTCGGCATATGATCTGGTCAACGAGACCACCGGCGAGATCTATATCGAGGCGGGCGACGAGGTGTCGGCCGAGAATCTCGAGAAGCTCGACGCCGCCGGCATCGACCGGCTCGAACTGCTCGACATCGACCATGTCTCGACCGGGCCGTGGATCCGCAACACGCTCAAGGTCGACAAGGCCGAGGAGCGCGACCAGGCGCTGTCCGACATCTATCGCGTGATGCGCCCAGGCGAGCCGCCGACGCTGGAGACCGCCGAATCGCTGTTCGCCGGGCTGTTCTTCGATCCCGACCGCTACGATCTGTCGGCCGTGGGCCGCGTCAAGCTCAACATGCGCCTCGACCTCGATGTCGAGGACACGGTGACGACGCTGCGCACCGATGACATCCTTGCGGTGGTCAAGACGCTGGTCGATCTGAAGGACGGCAAGGGCGAAGTCGACGATATCGACAATCTCGGCAACCGCCGCGTGCGTTCGGTCGGCGAACTGCTCGAGAACCAGTATCGCGTCGGGCTGCTGCGCATGGAGCGCGCGGTCAAGGAGCGGATGTCGTCGGTCGATGTGTCGACGGTGATGCCCAACGACCTGATCAACGCCAAGCCCGCGGTCGCCGCGGTGCGCGAATTCTTCGGCTCGTCGCAGCTGTCGCAGTTCATGGATCAGACCAATCCGCTGTCGGAAGTCACCCACAAGCGCCGCGTGTCGGCGCTCGGGCCGGGCGGTCTGACGCGCGAGCGCGCGGGCTTCGAAGTCCGCGACGTTCACCCGACGCATTATGGCCGCATCTGTCCGATCGAGACGCCGGAAGGCCCGAACATCGGCCTGATCAACAGCCTCGCCACGTTCAGCCGGGTCAATAAATACGGCTTCATCGAGACGCCGTACCGCAAGATCATCGACGGCAAGGTGACCAACGACGTCGTCTATCTGTCGGCGATGGAAGAGCAGAAGCACACCGTCGCGCAGGCTTCGGCCGCGCTCAACGGCGACAACAGCTTCTCCGAAGACCTAGTGTCGGCGCGACAGGCGGGCGAGTTCCTGATGGCGATCCCCGATACGGTGACGCTGATGGACGTTTCGCCCAAGCAGCTGGTTTCGGTCGCGGCGTCGCTCATTCCGTTCCTCGAAAACGATGACGCCAACCGCGCGTTGATGGGTTCGAACATGCAGCGCCAGGCGGTGCCGCTGGTCCAGGCCGAGGCACCGTTCGTCGGTACCGGCATGGAAGAGACGGTGGCACGCGATTCGGGTGCGGCGATCTCTGCGCGGCGCGCGGGCATCGTCGATCAGGTCGACGCGGCACGTATCGTGATCCGCGCGACCGGCGAGGTCGAGGCGACCGAGAGCGGCGTCGACATCTACACGCTGATGAAGTTCCAGCGGTCGAACCAGAACACCTGCATCAACCAGCGCCCGCTGGTGAAGGTAGGCGACGTCATCAACGCCGGCGACGTGCTGGCCGACGGTCCGTCGACCGAGTTCGGCGAACTGGCGCTCGGCCGCAACGCGCTGGTCGCGTTCATGCCGTGGAACGGGTACAACTACGAGGATTCGATCCTCATCAGCGAGCGCATCGTCAAGGACGACGTCTTCACCTCGATCCATATCGAGGAATTCGAAGTCATGGCGCGCGATACCAAGCTCGGACCGGAGGACATCACCCGCGATATCCCGAACGTCGGCGAGGAGGCTCTGCGCAACCTCGACGAGGCGGGCATCGTGTACATCGGTGCCGAGGTCGAGCCGGGCGATATCCTCGCCGGCAAGATCACGCCGAAGGGCGAATCGCCGATGACGCCGGAGGAGAAGCTGCTCCGCGCTATCTTTGGCGAGAAGGCTTCGGACGTGCGCGATACGTCGCTGCGGCTGCCGCCGGGCGTTGCCGGCACGGTCGTCGAGGTCCGGGTGTTCAACCGCCACGGCATCGACAAGGACGAGCGCGCGATGGCGATCGAGCGCGAGGAGATCGAGCGGCTCAAGAAGGACAGCGATGACGAGCGCGGCATCCTCAACCGTGCGACCTGGTCGCGCTTGAAGGACATGCTGATCGGTCAGGTCGCGACCGCGGCGCCCAAGGGCGTCAAGAAGGGATCGACGATCGACGAGGACCTGCTGGCGCAGGCCGAACGCCACGAATGGTGGAAGTTCGCGGTCGCTGACGACGCGATGCAGTCGAACCTCGAAGCGGTGAAGGCGCAGTATGACGAGGCGGTGAAGAAGATCACCGACAAGTTCCACGATCGCCGCGACAAGCTGGAACGCGGCGACGAGCTGCCGCCGGGCGTGCTCAAGATGGTCAAGGTGTTCGTCGCGGTGAAGCGCAAGCTGCAGCCGGGCGACAAGATGGCCGGGCGTCACGGCAACAAGGGTGTGATCTCGCGTATCCTGCCGCAGGAGGACATGCCGTTCCTCGAGGACGGGACGCCGGTTGATCTGGTGCTCAACCCGCTGGGCGTGCCTTCGCGGATGAACGTCGGGCAAATCTTCGAGACGCATCTCGGCTGGGCGGCGCGCGGCCTGGGTCGGCAGGTGACGCAGGCGCTCGAGGAATGGCGGGAGGCCAACCCGAACCCGCAGCCGGGCGCGATGCCCGACGCGGTCAAGGAACGGCTCAAGACCATCTATGGCGAGAAGTATCACAGCGAGATCGACGCGCGGTCCTCGGACCAGATCATCGAGCTGGCGCAGAACCTGAAGAACGGCGTGCCGATGGCGACGCCGGTGTTCGACGGCGCGCGCGAGGCCGATGTGTCGGCGATGCTGGAGCTGGCCGGGCTCGACACGTCGGGTCAGGTGACGCTGTTCGACGGGCGGACGGGCGATTCGTTCGATCGCAAGGTGACGGTCGGGTATATCTACATGCTCAAGCTGCATCACCTCGTGGACGACAAGATCCACGCGCGCTCGATCGGGCCGTACTCGCTGGTCACGCAGCAGCCGCTGGGCGGCAAGGCGCAGTTCGGCGGCCAGCGTTTCGGCGAGATGGAAGTCTGGGCGCTGCAGGCGTACGGCGCTGCCTATACGCTGCAGGAGATGCTGACGGTGAAGTCCGACGACGTGGTCGGCCGCACCAAGGTCTATGAGGCGATCGTCAAGGGCGACGACACGTTCGAGGCCGGCATTCCCGAGAGCTTCAACGTGCTCGTCAAGGAGATGCGCTCGCTGGGCCTGAACGTCGAATTGAAGAGCCACGAGCTCGACGAGGACGGCGTTGCGGTGATCCCGGCGGAGTGATCCGATAGAACCGTTCGTCCTGAGTGGCCGCTGAGCGAAGTCGACGCGGCGTATCGAAGGACCGAGTGGCGAATGACCCATCGATACGGGCCTTCGCTTTGCTCAGTCCCTGCTCAGGACGAACGGATTAGGTTTCCCCTCCCAGTGAGGAACTGACATGAACGAACTGACCAATTTCGCGAACCCGGTGGCCAAGCCGGAGACCTTCGACCAGATCCAGATCGGCATCGCGTCCCCGGACCGCATCCGTTCTTGGTCGTTCGGCGAGATCAAGAAGCCCGAGACGATCAACTATCGCACGTTCAAGCCCGAGCGTGACGGCCTGTTCTGCGCGCGCATCTTCGGTCCGATCAAGGATTACGAGTGCCTGTGCGGCAAGTACAAGCGCATGAAATACAAGGGAATCGTCTGCGAGAAGTGCGGCGTCGAGGTCACCGTGTCCAAGGTCCGCCGCGAGCGGATGGGGCATATCGAGCTCGCCGCGCCGGTCGCGCACATCTGGTTCCTCAAGTCGCTGCCGAGCCGCATCGGCCTGCTGCTCGACATGCAGCTCAAGCAGCTCGAGCGCGTGCTGTATTTCGAGAGCTATATCGTCACTGAGCCTGGCCTGACGCCGCTGGAGAAGTTCCAGCTGATGACCGAGGACGAGCTGCTCGAAGCGCAGGACGAGTATGGCGAGGACGCGTTCTCGGCCGGGATCGGCGCTGAGGCGGTCAAGTTCATGCTGATGGAGCTCGACCTCGAGGGTGAACGCAAGGACCTGCTCGAAGAGCTGGCGGTCACCAAGTCGGAACTGAAGCCCAAGAAGATCATCAAGCGGCTCAAGGTCGTCGAGAGCTTCATCGATTCGGGCAACCGCCCGGAGTGGATGATCCTCGACGTCGTTCCGGTCATCCCGCCCGAACTGCGCCCGCTGGTGCCGCTGGACGGCGGCCGCTTCGCGACGTCGGACCTCAACGACCTGTATCGCCGCGTCATCAACCGCAACAATCGCCTAAAGCGGCTTATGGAGCTGCGCGCGCCGGACATCATCGTCCGCAACGAAAAGCGCATGCTGCAGGAAGCCGTCGACGCGCTGTTCGACAACGGCCGCCGCGGGCGGACGATCACGGGCGCTAACAAGCGTCCGCTCAAGTCGCTGTCCGACATGCTCAAGGGCAAGCAGGGCCGTTTCCGCCAGAACCTGCTCGGCAAGCGCGTCGATTATTCGGGGCGTTCGGTCATCGTCACGGGTCCCGAGCTCAAGCTGCACCAGTGCGGCCTGCCCAAGAAGATGGCGCTCGAGTTGTTCAAGCCGTTCATCTACGCGCGGCTCGACGCCAAGGGTCTGTCGATGACCCTGAAGCAGGCCAAGAAGTGGGTCGAAAAGGAACGCAAGGAAGTCTGGGACATCCTCGACGAGGTGATCCGCGAGCACCCGGTGATGCTCAACCGCGCGCCGACGCTTCACCGCCTGGGCATTCAGGCGTTCGAGCCGGTGCTGATCGAGGGCAAGGCGATCCAGCTGCATCCGCTGGTCTGCTCGGCGTTCAACGCCGACTTCGATGGCGACCAGATGGCCGTGCACGTTCCGCTGAGCCTCGAGGCGCAGCTGGAAGCGCGCGTCCTGATGATGTCGACCAACAACATCCTGTCGCCCGCCAACGGCAAGCCGATCATCGTTCCGTCGCAGGACATGGTGCTGGGGCTGTATTACCTGTCGATGGAGAAGCAGGGCGAGCCGGGCGAAGGCATGCTGCTCGGCGACATGACCGAGGTGCATCAGGCGCTGAACGCCGGAGCCGTCACGCTGCATTCCAAGATCGTCAGCCGCATCGCGCAGACCGACGAGAATGGCGACGTGTACATGAAGCGTTTCGAGACCACGCCGGGCCGCATGCTGCTGGGCGAATGCCTGCCGCAGAGCCACAAGGTGCCGTTCGACACCGTCAACCGCCTGCTGACTAAGAAGGATGTCGGCGACGTCATCGACGAGGTCTATCGCCACACCGGCCAGAAGGAGACCGTGCTGTTCGCCGACGCGATCATGTCGCTGGGCTTCCGCCACGCATTCCGCGCCGGCATCAGCTTCGGCAAGGACGACATGATCATTCCCGACGCCAAGGTCGGGCTGGTCGACGAGACCCGCACGCTGGTGAAGGATTACGAGCAGCAATATCAGGACGGCCTGATCACGCAGCAGGAGAAGTACAACAAGGTGATCGACGCCTGGAGCCGCTGCGGCGACCAGGTGGCATCGGCGATGATGGACGAGATCAAGGCGGTCAAGAAGCTGCCCAACGGTCGCGAGCAGGACATCAACTCGATCTACATGATGGCGCATTCGGGTGCGCGTGGTTCGCAGGCGCAGATCAAGCAGCTTGCGGGTATGCGTGGCCTGATGGCCAAGCCGTCGGGCGAGATCATCGAGACGCCGATCATCTCGAACTTCAAGGAAGGCCTGACCGTCCTTGAATATTTCAACTCGACCCATGGCGCGCGCAAGGGCCTTGCCGACACCGCGCTCAAGACCGCGAACTCGGGCTACCTCACCCGCCGCCTCGTCGACGTGTCGCAGGACTGCGTCATCATCGAGGAGGATTGCGGGACCGAGCGCGCGCTGGAGATGAAGGCGATCGTGCAAGGGGGCTCGACGATCGCATCGCTTGGCGAGCGCATCCTGGGCCGCACCACGGCCGAGGATGTGGTCGATGCCAAGACCAACGACGTTATGATCCCGGCGGGCACGTTGCTCGACGAGGCGCACATCACGCAGATCGAGGCGATCGGGCTGCAGGGCATGAAGATCCGCTCGCCACTGGTGTGCGAATCGAAGGTCGGCGTGTGCGGCAAATGCTATGGCCGTGATCTCGCGCGCGGTACCCCGGTCAACATCGGCGAAGCGGTCGGCGTGATCGCGGCGCAGTCGATCGGCGAGCCGGGCACGCAGCTGACGATGCGGACCTTCCACATCGGCGGTGCGGCACAGCTCAACGAGCAGTCGAACCTCGAAGCCACCACCGACGGCAAGGTCGAGTTCCGCGACGTCCGCATGATCATGGACCAGCGCGGCCGCCGCGTCGTGCTGTCGCGCTCGGCGGAGCTGGCGATCCTCGACATGGATGGCCGCGAAAAGGCGGTGCATCGCATTCCGTACGGGTCGTACGTGATGTTCGACGACGGGCACATCGTGTCGGCGGGCGACCGCATGGCCGAATGGGACCCGTTCACCATGCCGGTCATCACCGAGAATCCGGGTGTGGTGAAGTATGTCGACCTGATCGACGGCAAGACGCTGACCGAGGCGGCTGACGAAGCGACGGGCATCACCCAGCGCGTCGTCACCGAGTATCGCGGCAAGGCGAAGGAGGATCTCCGCCCACGCCTGACGCTGACCGGCGAAAGCGATGCCGAGGCCGGACGCTACATGCTCTCTCCGGGAGCGACGCTCTCGGTCGAGGACGGCGCCGAGGTCAAGGCGGGCGACGTGCTTGCCCGTGTCAGCCGCGAAGCTGCCAAGACGCGCGACATCACCGGCGGTCTGCCGCGCGTTGCCGAGCTGTTCGAAGCGCGCAAGCCCAAGGAGAATGCGATCATCGCCAAGGTTTCCGGCCGGGTCGTGTTCGGCAAGGACTACAAGGCGAAGCGCAAGATCGGCATCCAGCCCGAGGATGGCGGCGAAGTCGTTGAGTATCTGGTGCCGAAGTCGAAGGTGATCGACGTCCAGGAAGGCGATTACGTCAAGCGCGGCGACAATTTGATCGGTGGCGCGCCCGATCCGCACGATATTCTCGAAGTGCTCGGGATCGAGCCGCTTTCGGAATATATGGTCGCGGAGATCCAGGAGGTCTATCGCCTCCAGGGCGTGAAGATCAACGACAAGCACATCGAGGTGATCGTTCGCCAGATGCTGCAAAAGGTCGAGATCACCGACGGCGGCGACACCACGCTGCTGGCCGGCGAACAGGTCGATCGCGAGGAAATGGACGCGATCAACGCCAAGCTGGAGAAGAACCAGGCGCGGGCGTCGGGCAAGCCGATCCTGCTGGGCATCACCAAGGCCAGCCTGCAGACCCGCAGCTTCATCTCGGCGGCATCGTTCCAGGAGACGACCCGCGTGCTGACCGAAGCGTCGGTGCAGGGCAAGATTGACTCGCTGAACGGGCTCAAGGAGAATGTCATCGTCGGTCGCCTGATCCCGGCGGGTACCGGTGCGGGCATGAACCGCCTGCGCGTGGCGGCATCGTCGCGCGACGCGGCACTACGCGTCCAGCAGAAGAAGCTGCAGGAAGCGCTGATCGCGCCAAACAGCGCGGCCGAGGAGCATGACGCCGAACTCAAGCGCACCGCGCGCGATGCGGCGGGCACCGGTGACGACCCGCTGGCATCGGTGGTGCCGAGCGGCACCGGCACCGATGCGGATGCCGGCGAGTATCTGAACGACTGAGGCAATTCTCGGTCGCTTCCGTATAAAAATGCGCCGCCCGGGCAACCGGGCGGCGTTTTTTTGTGTTTAGGACGCAGGGGCAAGCCCGCCGCATCACGGAGAATTAACCTTGTCCGATCCGCGCTTCAGCCTTCGCCGCATGCTGTTTCCCGCCAAGCCGGCGCAGTGGCTGGGGGCGATCGGGGTTGCAGGCGCCATCGCGGCCGCGCTGGTCTTCGCGGCGGTGGTGATCGGCCTGCCCAATCTGGCCGCGGCGACGCCACATCCGCTGGGCTGGGCCAAGCTGCTTCATTTCACTTTCGAGCGGTCGACCGCCTATCGCGCGGCGAGTGTCACCCCACCCCCCGAACTCAACAGCAAAGCGTTGATCGAAAAGGCAGCGACGCATTATGATCGCGTTTGCGCCAATTGCCATGGTGCGCCGGAACTGGGGCAGAACCCGATCGCGCTGTCGATGCGGCCGCAGCCGCAATATCTGATGACGTCGCTCGACCAGTTCACCCCGTCCGAGCTGTTCGTGATCCTGAAAGGCGGCGTGAAGTACAGCGCCATGCCCGCCTGGCCCGCGGGCGACCGCGACGACGAGATCTGGGCGATGGTGTCGTTCCTGCGCGCCATGTCCAAGATGGATTACGCGCAATACCGCGCAGTGACGCAGGGGCCCGCACTTGCTGCCACGGGCCGTCCGCCCGCGCTGCCGCCCGGCCCGTTCCGGTCGCAGCCCTATGTCATCGGCGGAACGCAGACCGCCGAGCTCGAAGTCAATTTCGCGGTCCCGGCACTGGGCTTCGGCCATACCGCCAATATGGAGGACGTCGCACGCAGCTGTGTCGCGTGCCACGGCTCAGACGGCCGCGCGCGCGCCAGCGGCGGCATTCCCAACATCGCGCTGCTCAGCCGCGAGCAGATTGCCGAACAGCTGGAGCATTATCGGATCGGCACGCGCCAGAGCGGGATCATGCAGAATGTTGCGGTCCAGCTGACACCCCAGCAGATCGATTCGCTGGCCGCCTATTATGCGGCCAAGCCAAAGCGCCAGTCGCTGGTGATCCGCGCGACCCCGGCCGTGCTGGTGACGGGCGAGCGTATCGCCATCCGCGGCATCCCCGACCGCCGGGTCGCTGCCTGTGCCAGCTGTCATGACGTGACGCGCGCCGCCGCCAAGGCCTATCCAGGGCTCGACGGTCAATATCCCCGGTACCTGCGCGATCAGCTGCGCCTGTACCGGTCCGGAGTGCGCGGCGGGGATATGCCCGGCAATCCGATGCCCGCCGCGGTCGCCGGGATGAGCGATGCCGAGATCAATGCCGTCGCGCTCTATTACGCGGCGCGGTCGCCGTCCGCGCCGCCCGACCGCGCGGCGCCGTTTCAGCCGCAGCGCGAATCGCCGGTGCGGCGACCGTCGCTATAGCTCGACGATCCGGCTTCCCAGCCGTTCGGCCTCGGCGATGTCGTGGCTGACCATCAGCATCGGCAGCCGAACCGCGTCGCGCAGCCGCTCGAGCACCTGCATAATCTCCTCGCGCCGGGCACGGTCCAGCGACGACAGAGGCTCGTCGAGCAGCAGGAATGCCGGATCGGAAAGCAGCGCGCGGCCGATCGCGACGCGGCGCGCCTCGCCGCCGGACAGGGTACGCGGCCAGCGGGCGAGCAGGTGCCCCAGGCCGAGCAGCGCGATCGCGTCGGCGCGCTCGATGAGGCCGGTCCCGCGGCGCCGGCGCGCGCCATAGTCGAGATTGTCGGCGACGCGCAGATGCGGGAACAGCCGGGCGTCCTGGAACACATAGCCGCAGCGCCGCGCGGCCGGGGGAAGGTCGATCGCGGCATCGGTATCGAACAACAGCGCGTCGCCGACCCGGATGCGGCCGTGATCGGGACGCAAGAGACCGGCGATCATGTTGAGCACGCTGGTCTTGCCGACGCCCGACGGACCGACCAGCGCCGTCAGGCCGTCGGCCGCGACCAGATCGCATGCGATGCGCACGTCGCCGAGGCGGCGCGTGACCGATATGTCAATGTGCATGGACGACCAGACCGGTACCGCGCCCTGCCCGCCGCGCGATCCATTCAGACGCGATCAGCGCAGCGACTGCGAGCACGACCGAAATGCTCGCGAGACGCACGACGGTCGCCTCCCCATCCGGCAGCTGGAGGGCGGAGTAGATCGCGATCGGCAAGGTGCGCGTTTCCCCGGGTACGTTCGAGACGAAGGTGATCGTCGCGCCGAACTCGCCCAACGCGCGCGCGAAGCCGAGCACGCATCCCGCAAGGATGCCGGGCAGGCTGAGCGGCAGGGTGATCGTCGCGAATACCCGCGCCCTGCCCGCCCCCAGCGTCCGCGCCGCTTCCTCCATCCGGCGATCGACCGCCTCGATCGACAGGCGCATCGCGCGGACCATCAGCGGCAGCGCCATCACCCCGGACGCGATCGCCGCGCCGGTCCAACGGAACAGCACGGTGGCGCCGAACCACGCCTCCAGCCAACGCCCGAGCGGTCCGGCAGGCGCGAAGGCGAGCAGCAGCAGCCAGCCGGTCACGACCGGAGGCAGCACCAGCGGCAGATGAACGAGCGCGTCGAGGACGACCTTTCCCACAAACCGCCCGCGCGCGAGCAGCCACGCCAGCGCAAAGGCGACCGGCAGCGTCGCCGCCATCGCCACACCGCCGACGCGCAGCGACAACAGGACGATCTGCCACTCCTCCGCCGACAGCGTCATCGCGGCGTGGTGAACCCGTATCGGCGGAAAATGGCCAGTCCGCGATCGCTCAGCAGGAAACGGCGAAAGGCCTCGGCATCGGCGCTGCGTGATCGCTCGAGCCGGGCGATCGGATAGACGATCGCCGGGTGGCTTGCCGCGGGGAAGATCCCGACGATCTGCACCCTGTCGGATGCTCTGGCATCGGTCGCATAGACGATCCCGAACGGCGCCGCGCCGCGCTCGACCAGCGCCAGCGCCGCGCGGACATTCTCCGCCGCGACGATCCGCGGCGTGATCGCGTGCCAAAGCCCGAGCCGCTGCAGCGCGGCCTTGCCATAGCGGCCGGCCGGGACGCCGGCCGGGTCGGCCATCGCCAACCGCCCCCGCCCGAGCAATGCAGGAAGATCGCGCCACCGCGGGCTTGTCTCGAGCTGCGACGCGAGCGGAGCGATCAGCACCAGGCGATTTGCCAGCAGCGGTCGCCGCGTGCCGGCCGAGAGCAGACCGCGTCGTTCGAGCGCATCCATCCACGGTTCATCCGCCGACAGGAACAGATCGGCCGGTGCGCCCGCTGCAATCTGGCGCGCGAGCGCCGACGAGGCGGCAAAAGAGAGCGTCGGGCGCCGATGGCCGGCGGCCGCCCAGCGGTCTGCAGCAGCGCTCAACGATTCCTGCAGGCTGGCAGCGGCGAGCACGACGGGCGCGCGCCGCTGTTGCGGAGCGGCGGCGCCCAGCGTGATCGGCAGCAACAGCACAAGCAGGAATCTGAGCATGCGCCGTCCTAGCCGATCGGACCGGCGTTCCAAAGCCTGCGCAAGCGCAGAAGCGTCAGCGCCGTCCGGTCATCTGGCCGATCGTCATCCGGCCGAATTCGGCGATCATCTCGCCGATCTCGCGCGCCTGGGTGACCGAGCGGCTGCCCTGATCGCGAAGATATTCGCTCTGCACACGCATCACTTCGGCCAGGTCGTTTGCCTGCGCAGCGGCGCGCATCGCCTTGAACGCTTCGCTGGTGTTCATCTCGGCCTGTTCGAGCACCTTCATGCCCAGCTTCGATCCGGTGTCGGTCATCGCCCCGGTCGCCGCCTGCATCCGCTCGCCCGCGTCTCGCATCTGCTCGCTGGCGCGGGCCATGCCCTCGCTGGCGGCAGCGCTCGCCTTGCCGGTGGCGTCCTTCATCGCGTCGGTCGCGTCGTTCTTTCCTGCCATGTCGCTCTCCTTGCCAATCGGAATTCCGCGCGTGTCGCCGACGCGCAACCGCGACATCGGTTCCCAGTAAAAAGCCCGGCTCCGCGGCAGGAACGCGGAGCCGGGCGGCATTCCGGGGGGAGGAACCCGGAATGTTGCGTCAGGCGACGGCGGCGGCCAGCTTGGCATGCCGGTTGGGCCCGTCGCCTTCGAGGCGAACGTCGAGGCCCGAGCGCTTCTTGCGCTGCAACGCCTCGGTGATCAGCTCGCTGACGGTATGATCGACGAACTCCAGCTTCGACACGTCGAGCTTGAGACGGCCGCGCGCCGGCAGCCGGTCGAGCAACTGCGTGACACGATTGACCTGAAGCACGGTCGCCTTGCCCTGCAACGTGACGGCATGATCCGCCTCGCCATGCCCCTGCTCCTCGATCTTGAGGCGCATGCGGCGGAAATGCGGGATCAGCTCGATCATCGACAGCGCCAGCCCGACGATCACGCCGGTCAGCAGGTCGACCGTCACGACCAGAACGAAAGTGGCCGCCCAGATTAGCGCCGGAAGAATGCCGTAGTTGTTGAACAGGTGCCGGACATCCTTGAACTTGATGAGCTTCCAGCCGGTCACCACCAGAACGCCGGCCAGCGCGGCAGTCGGGACCAGCGCCAGCACCGCCGGCAGCAGTGCGACGAACGCCAGCAGCCACATGCCGTGCATGATGGTCGATGCACGCGTGTCGGCGCCCGCCTGGACATTGGCCGAAGAGCGCACGATCACCCCGGTCATCGGCAGCGCACCGAGTACGCCGCAGATGAAGTTGCCGACGCCCTGCGCGCCGAGCTCGCGGTTATACTGGGTCTGGACCTTGTCCTGCATACGATCGACCGCTGCCGCCGACAGCAGGGTTTCCGCACTGGCGATGAAGGCGATGGCGATGGCCAGGCCGATGATCGTGGGGTCGGCGATCGTGCCGAACGTGTCCATCCCGGGCAACGAGACGCCCGCGAAGATGTTCGAAGGCAGATCGATCCGCTTGACGCCCAGCCCGCCGGCAGTAGCGGTGAGGATGCCGAGAATGACGCCCACCAGCGCCCCGGGCACCAGCCGCAGCGACGCCGGCTTGAACTTCTCCCAGCCGACCATGCCGAGGATCGTGACGACACCGACGATGGCGGCCTGAAGCGCCGCGCCGTCGCTGGTCAGACCTAGGAACTGTCCGGGGATCGCGGCCATGTTCTGAAGCCCGGTGCCGAGCGGCGAGTCGTCGACCAGCACGTGGAATTGCTGCAGCACGATCAGCGCGCCGATGCCCGCCAGCATGCCGTGGACGACCGCGGGCGAAACGCCGCGGAACCAGCCGCCCCAGCGCAGCAGACCCGCGCCCAGCTGAAGGACGCCGGCCAGCATCAGCACTGGACCAAGCGTTTCGAGGCCATGCTTGGTGATGAGGTCGTACACGATCACGGCCAGCCCGGCGGCGGGACCGCTGACCTGCAGCGGCGATCCGGCGAGGAAGCCGACGACGATGCCGCCGACGATGCCAGTGATCAGGCCCAGTTCGGGCGGCGCACCCGATGCGATCGCGATGCCAAGGCACAGCGGCAGCGCGACGAGGAACACCACGAACGAAGCCGCGACGTCCTTGACCGACGGCAAGGACATGCGATGCCGTGCGGTGGTCGGCGGATCGGTTGGCGGTGCCGCCAGATCGGTTTCGATCGTGCTCATGTCACGCCACCTCGCGCATCGGTTCGGCGACGCGGCGCTTGCGCGCTGGCATAGCCACCGGGATCGGCTTGTCGGTCTCGATCGGCTTGAACGTGTTGCTCTCGCCATCGAGGGCGAGGATGCGGCCGGTCTCAATCTCGAAGAACCAGCCGTGCAGGCTGAGCTTCCCCGCCGCGAGTCCGGCGGCGACCGACGGATGGTTCTGGAGATGTGTCAGCTGCATCGAGACGTTCTCGAGGCTGAGCGCACGGACCTGACCGTTGGTGTCGAGCTCGTGATAGCAGGTCTTGACGACTTCCCATGCCGGCTCGGCATGCGCCAGCCAGGCCTTGACGTTCGGCATGGTATCGAGCGCGTCGGGATTGAAGAACGCCTTCATCGCGCCGCAGTCCGAATGACCGCAGACCACGATGTCGCTGACGCCCAGTGCCATCACGGCATATTCGACCGCTGACGAAACGCCGCCATTCTTCTGGCTGAACGGTGGGACGATGTTGCCGGCGTTGCGGCATACGAACAGCTCGCCGGGGTTCGCCTGGGTGATGAGTTCGGGGACCACGCGCGAATCGGCGCAGCTGATCATCAGCGTCTTGGGGCTTTGGCCATCACGCGCGAGCAGCTCGAACAGCGCCTGCTGCTGGGGAAACACGTCACCCTGGAACCGGGCTACTCCGCCAAGGATTTCCATCATCTGCGCATCTCCTGTTGAATTTTCACAGAGAGGCATATGGCGGCGTCAGGTTGCTGCAATGCAGCGGGGGCGTTACAAAGTGTGTCCGCTCGCCGCTGTCGGATCGATCGTCGCGGGAAAGCGGATTTCCGCGTTCAGGCCGTGGGGCTTGCGGTTGGAAAGCAGCAACATCCCGCCATGCATACGTGCCGCCTGGTCGGCGATCGCAAGCCCCAGCCCCAACCCCTTGGTGTCGCGCTGGCGGGCGTCGTCGCCGCGGAAAAACGCTTCCGCGGCATGGGACAGGCTCTCGGCCGGCATGCCCGGCCCCTCGTCGCGGACCGTGATGACAATCGTGTCGCCGTGCCGCGCGAGATCGATCTGGGCGCCGCCGGCATGCCGCCGGGCATTGTCGACGAGATTGGTGACAGCACGGCGCAGCGTCAGCGCGCGGATCATTCCGGGCATGTGGCCTGGCCCGACATAAACGATGTCGCCGCCAAGATCGGCGGCATCGTCGGCAATCGCCTGCAACAGGCTGGCGATATCGGTCCGCTTGGGCGCCTCGGCCTCGCCGCCGCGCATGAAGTCGAGCAGCGAATCGAGCATCGCTTCCATCTCCTCGACATCGCTGCGCATCGCGCCGACATCGGCCTGCTCCGGCGGGGCGGCGAGGCGCAGCCTCAATCGGGCGAGCGGCGTGCGCAGATCGTGGCTGACCGCGGTCAGCGCCTGGGTACGGCTGTCGAGCAGCTGGCGGATGCGCGCCTGCATCGCGTTGAGCGCGTCGGCGAGCGTGCGCAGCTCGCGCGGGCCACTGGCCCGAACCTCGACCTTGTGGCCAAAGCCGATCTCTCCCGCCGCGTCGGCCAGCGCGCGCAGGGGCGCGCCGAGCGTACGCACCAGCGCAGCCGCAAGCACCAGCACGACCAGCGCGAACACCGTCACCGACATCAGCGTCTCGAGCGCGGTCGCCCACGGCGTCAGCGGCTCGTTCGAACGGAAGCTGAGCCAGCTGGAATCGTCGAGCCGCAGCGCGCCGGCGAGATGCGTGTCGCCCTCGTCCCCGGCATGCTGCCGCGTCGTGCCGATGATCAGCTCGCGTTTGATCAGTTCGGGTTCCCACAGGAAGATCTCGCTCGCCACCCCGCTGGCCTTCGCATTGGCCTGTTCGACCTGCGGCGGTTCGCCCCCCCAGCCGAAGGTGACGTGGCGCGTCGACAGGTTGCCGGCGGTAGCAGGACGTTCGCCGGCCGGTACGCTGCGGATCACCCGCTCGGCGACAACGAGTTGCTCGGCAATACGCTGCGACTGCTCGTTGCGCAGCAGCAGCCGTTCGGATTCGCCGAACACGATCACGGTGCCGAGGAATTCGATCAGGATCGCTGCGAGCAGCACCAGCGTGACGCGCCCGGTCAACCCCGACGGCCACAGATGGACGCGTTTCATCGCCTCTCGACGGCCGACATGAACATATAGCCCGCACCCCGCACCGTCTTGATCAGCTCCTTGCCGCCGTCATAGCCGCCGAGCTTCGAGCGCAGGCGGCTTATCAGGACGTCGATGCTGCGGTCCGAAACCCCCGCCAGCCGCTCGCGCGACTGTTCGAGCAGATAGTCGCGGCTGACCACGCGCTGCGCGGTATCGACCAGCGTCATCAGCAGATCATATTCCGCGCCCGACAGGATGACCTGCGTCCCGTCGGGTGCGAACAGCTCGCGCCGCGCAGTATCGAGGCACCAGCCGTCGAAACGGATTTCCTTGGGCGCGGATCCCGGGGTGACGGTGCCGCTCGCACGGCGCAGCACCGCGCGGATGCGTGCGATCAGCTCGGCCGGGCCGAACGGCTTCGACAGATAGTCGTCCGCGCCGATCTCCAGCCCGACGATGCGGTCGCTTTCCTGCCCGCGCGCGGAGATGATGATGATCGGCACATCGGTGCGGGTCCGGATCCAGCGGGTGATGTCGAGCCCGTTGGTGCCGGGCAGCATGATGTCGAGTACGATCAGCTGGAACCCGCCATCGTCGAGCAATGGCCGCATCTCGGCCGCGGTCCCCACCCCGACCGGCGTATAACCGTAATCGCTGAGCGCCCGCGCGATCAGCAGCCTGAGCGGGGCGTCGTCCTCGACGATCAGGATCTTGCCGGGCGTATGCATGCGTTCGCCAAGCGGTTACGGGTTGCGGCGAGTTTCGTCCAGAGCGGGCAACTGCCGCACATGCAACTTCCGCTTACCCCTCATCCCCCATCCGCAGCGCGGCGATGAAGGCTTCCTGCGGGATGCTGACCGACCCGTATTCGCGCATCTTGGCCTTGCCCTTCTTCTGCTTGTCGAGCAGCTTGCGCTTGCGCGTGGCGTCGCCGCCATAGCATTTCGCGGTCACGTCCTTGCGCATCGCGCTGATCGTCTCGCGCGCGATCACCTTGCCGCCGATCGCCGCCTGGATCGGGATTTTGAACAGATGGCGTGGGATCAGTTCCTTGAGCCGCTCGACCATGCCGCGGCCGCGCACTTCGGCGGTGGAGCGGTGGACGATCATGCTCAAGGCATCGACCGGCTCCTCGTTGACCAGGATGCCCATCTTGACCAGATCGCCCTCGCGATAGCCGATCTGGTGATAGTCGAAGCTGGCATAGCCCTTCGAAAGCGACTTCAGCCGGTCGTAGAAATCGAACACGACCTCGTTGAGCGGCAGCTCATACGTCGCCTGCGCACGTCCGCCGACATAGGTCAGGTTCTTCTGAATGCCGCGACGGTCCTGGCACAGCTTGAGGATGCTCCCCAGATATTCGTCGGGAACATAGATCGTCGCATTGATCCACGGTTCGCTGATCGTCTCGATCTTGTTCGGCTCGGGCATGTCGGCGGGGTTGTGCAGGTCGATATGCCCGCCGCCATGCGTCAGCTCGATCTGGTACACCACCGACGGCGCGGTGGTGATGAGGTCGAGATCATATTCGCGCGTCAGCCGTTCCTGGATGATCTCCAGGTGCAGCAGCCCCAGGAATCCGCAGCGATAGCCGAAGCCCAATGCCGCCGACGTCTCCATCTCGAAGCTGAACGAGGCGTCGTTGAGGCGCAGCTTACTGATCGACTCGCGCAGCTTTTCGAAGTCGTTGGCATCGACCGGGAACAGCCCGCAAAACACCACCGGCTGAACCTCCTTGAACCCCGGCAGCGCTTCGGCCGCGGGGCGCTTGGCGTCGGTCAGCGTGTCCCCCACCCGCGCTTGCGCCACGTCCTTGATCTGCGCGGTGATGAAGCCGATCTCGCCGACGCCAAGGTCGTTCAGCTGCTCGATCTTGGGCCGGAAGCACCCCACCCGGTCGATCAGATGCGTCGTCCCGGCCTGCATGAACTTGATCTGCTGGCCCTTTTTCAGCGTGCCCGCCATGACGCGCACCAGGATCACGACGCCGAGATACGGGTCGTACCAGCTGTCGACCAGCATCGCCTTCAGCGGCGCGTCGGCATCGCCGGTGGGCGCCGGAATCCGCTCGACGATCGCGTCGAGGATCTCGTCGATGCCGATCCCGGATTTGGCGCTAGCGAGCACGGCCTGGCTAGCGTCGATGCCGATGACGTCCTCGATCTCGGCGCGGACCTTCTCGGGTTCGGCGGCGGGCAGGTCGATCTTGTTGATGACCGGCACGATCTCGTGATCATGCTCGATCGACTGGTAGACGTTGGCCAGCGTCTGCGCCTCGACCCCTTGCGCGGCATCGACCACCAGCAATGCGCCTTCGCACGCGGCCAGCGATCGCGACACCTCATAGGCAAAGTCGACATGGCCCGGCGTGTCCATCAGATTGAGGACATGGCCTTTCCAATCCAGGCGCACCGTCTGCGCCTTGATGGTGATGCCGCGTTCCTTCTCGATCTCCATATTGTCGAGCACCTGCGCCGACATCTCGCGCTCGGCGAGGCCGCCGGTGCGCTGGATCAGCCGGTCGGCCAGCGTCGATTTGCCGTGGTCGATATGCGCGATGATCGAGAAGTTGCGGATCTTGGAAAGTTCGGTTGCCATATGCCGCGCGCGTTAGCAGGCGGCGCGGGTCCGCGCTACTGGAACGCGCCGCGGCGTGCGATCCGCGAGGAAAGCTCCGCAACGGAGTTAATGCGATCGCAACCAGTTTTGTCGCAAAAGTCCGGGCATGACGTCGCTTTCGTATCGATCCCTGTCCGGCCTGATCGCGTTCGGCTGCGCAATTTGCGTAACGCCGGTCGCAATCGCCGCCATCCCGCCCCAACACGGCACGCTGCTGCTGGTGTCGCTGCGCGGTGAACCGGGCGCCGCAATGGCGAAATGGGCGACGGGTGAAGGGCTGGCGCTGGTCGCGCGCGGCCCGATTTCTGCTTCCTACATCGTCTACGGCGCCGCGTCGGTCGCGCGTCCGCTTGCTGCGGCGCATGGCGCGGTCGTGATCCGCGCTCCGCAGGCTGGATGCGGGTTCTGGGCATGAACGATTTCGACCGGAGCGTCGCAGCGCTGCGCGCGAATGGCACCAAAATTCTGGTTGGATTGCTGTGGGGCACGGTGCCCGCGCTGGCGATCCTGGGGCTAGTGGCGGGCTCGGCCGGACTGCTGGTAACCCTGATCGCCGCAAGTGCCGCGCTCGCGCTGCCGACCTGGTGGGTCCATCGCGGCAAGACCACGCAAGCTGCCCGCATCGCGCTGGGCATGGCGAGCACCGTCGCGCCGATGCTGGCGGTGCTGATGCTGCGCGGCCATCCGTGGCAGATGGACATGCACATGGCGTTCTTCGTGACGCTGGCGATGCTGGTCCTCCTATGCGATTGGCGCCCGATCGTGGCGGCAGCCGCGATCATCGTCGTCCATCATCTCGGCCTGCTCTACATCCTGCCCGAATGGGTGTTTCCCGGATCGGGCAGCCTTGGCCGCGTGCTGCTGCACGGGCTGCTGGTGATCGCCGAATGCGCCGTGCTGATCGCCACGGTCGGCGAAATCGGGCGATTGACCGTCGCCCTGATGGAAAGGCAGCAGGAGACCCTGGCTGCGCAGACCGATGCCGAAGCCGCGCGCGATGCGGCGGTAGCCGCGCTGGCGGAGCGCGAGGCCGCGCAGCGCGCCGCCGACGCCGCCCGCGGCGCGATCGCGGCGACGCGGCGCACCGCCGAAAGCGAAGCCCGCCAGCGCCGCCTCGCCACCGCCGACTCGATCGATGCCGCCCTCGGCGCGATCGCGCGCGACCTGCGCAGTGCGGCGATGACCTTGTCGGGACGCGGCGCCGAATTGTCCGGAGTCGCCGATACGCTGGTTCACGAAGCACGCGACCTGCGCCAGGTGGCGCAGACGGCGCTCCTTTCGGTGGGGATGGTCGCCGACCGTTCCGAGGAGCTTGCCGACACGATCGGCGCGGTCGGCACCAGCGCCGGCGAAGTCCACCGGGTTGCCGACGATACTTCCACCGCGATTGCCACGCTCGGCCCGCGCCTTGCCGCGCTGACGCAGGAAACCGGCGCCGCACGCGCCATCCTCGATCTGGTCGTGGCGATTTCCGAACAGAGCAACCTACTCGCGATCAACGCGACGATCGAAGCCGCGCGCAGCGGCGAATCGGGACGAGGGTTCGCCGTCGTCGCCAACGAGATGAAGGCGATGGCGCGCCAGACAAGCAGCGCCGCGACGGAAATCGCCTATAAGCTCGAAGCGATCGACGGCGCAGCGACGGCATTCGTCGATGCGATCGCCACCGCGACGGCAAGCGTCGATACCATCCATCATGCCACGTCGGGCATCGCCGCGGCGGTGCAGCAACAGGGCGCCACGACCCGGCTGATCGCCGACAGCGCCGATTCGGTCCGGCTGGAAATCATCAGCACCGACCGGCTGAGCGCGACGATCGGCGATGCCGCCGACACCAACCGCACCGTCGCCGACAACGCGCTGTCTCTGGCGCTGGCGCTCGATCACCATGCCGCACAGCTGGCCGACAGGGTCGAGACCCTGCTGGTCGACCTTCGCGCCGCGTAACTCAGGCCGCGCGTCAACCGCACCGACTTGCACCGCACCGAGCGGCCCGGTATAGGCGCGCTTCCAAGCATTCGGTACGCGCCGCTGGCGCCGTCGCCGCACTCCGTCGGGGAGTAGCTCAGCCTGGTAGAGCACTGCCTTCGGGAGGCAGGGGCCGGAGGTTCGAATCCTCTCTTCCCGACCATTTCCAAAAAATGGCGCATTCGCGGGGTTTGAGATCGTGAATGAGATGAACAGCGTAGCATAGCGACGTAGCATTTGAACAGACGCTTATCGGGGCTGGCGTAACCTTGCAGCGTCGTGCGAACCTGGGAACGGGTGCACCAGCACTACCGAACCAAACCTTGCGACCGTTCGTTCTTGTCCCAGTTTACCGACTGGCAACAAGGCAGTGATGATAGTTGATGATTGGGACACACTCTCTAGGATCGTCCGACCCGAATCGTCAGGTCGGAGGAGTCATGGGCGCTTGCGTAATGGGTAGGGAGACACCGGCTAGAACACGCGGCCCCCGCTATCACGCGCCCCACGAGGTTGCGCAGACTGATCTACGCTCGATCCTAGGACGCTCCGATCGGGGGCGGCTAGAACCGAAGCAAATGAGCTTCCTGGATCGTGGCAAGGGTGCAGACGCGACGCCCTTGCCCATATGGTATTCTGGCAATCTGGCCCTTGCTGACCGCCGCGCCATCGCGGTCATAGGCACGCGCGACGTGAGTGAAATCGGTCGAAAGCGCGCTAGCAAATTTGCACGCGAATTGGTGGAACAGGAAATTGTTGTCGTGTCCGGCTTGGCTGCAGGGGTGGACGCCATGGCGCTACAATCAGCGATTCAAAACGGTGGCCAAGTCATCGCAGTAATTGGAACACCGATTGACAAAGCGTACCCGGCGCAGAACGCGCCCCTGCAAGAAGAAATCTACCGCAATCACCTGCTAGTATCGCAATTTGCCATTGGTGAACGGACATTCCCGTCCAGCTTTCCCGCGCGAAATCGAACAATGGCTGCCTTGACTGACGCCAGTGTAATTATCGAAGCTTCTGAGACTTCCGGTACTTTGCACCAAGCGTCTGAGTGTGTGAGACTTGGTCGATGGCTAGGCATATCCAAAAGTGTTGCCGAAAACCCCCGCTTGGAATGGCCTTCTAAGTTTCGAAGCTATGAAAAGTGCATAATACTTGAAGATACTGGCGAGTTTGTAGATCGGGTATATAGAGGTTTGTAATGCACCTTCATGGTCTCTGCTACTACCGCAGCAAAAGCGACACCTGGACCGATAAGTGGCGCAGTGTAGACTTTGCCGCCCGCAATCTCGTCAAAGCAATTAAGCATGAAGACTTTAAAGGCTATGCGCAAATTACTGCCGGAAGCTCCAGCATTCGTATTGATAACACGGCACATGGTCGCAATAGAGCACTTGTCGCTGTAGCGGGCGCGTTAGCCGATAAGATTAATCAGGCTGGCTATCAGAATGCGGCGGTGGTGCCTATCCCATCATCATCGCATATCGATCCGAACGCCACGTTTACCGGCCGTCGGATAGCAGAAGCCATTCAGGCTAAGAACGCGGCCTTTGTTTCTACGCCAATCCTCTATTTCAACGAACCTTTGCCGAAAAGCGCGGGCGGCGGCGGCACCCGGAACGCTCATGTAATCCAAAAGCACCTTCGACTTTCTGATTGTCAGCTTCCCGGAAGCATTGTGCTTCTGGACGACGTTTGCACAACTGGCGGCCATTTGAAGGCTGCGGCTCGCTTCCTAGCGCAACACGGCATTCAAGTGAATGACGCATTCGTTATCGGTCGGACGGTGTGGGAACAGCCCGGTCATATGTTCAACGTTACGACTGAACATATCCCAACAAACGAACTTTTTGACTGAATAATCGTGTCTATATGTCAATTGAACATCGATTGTGGCGTGTTCCTCGTTTTTAGGCCGCTGATAACTTAGCTTCGGGGTCCGTATGCCCCTGGTGGGGGCGGTTCGTAAGCTGGGCGGGTGCCAACCCGCCAAAGCTGCTTTGCGGACGCATGGTTTTGTAGTCCGTCCGCCATGCCTCGATGATCCGTCTCGCAGCAGTCAGCGATGGGAACAGGTGTTCGTTCAGCACTCGTCGCGTAAGCGACCATTAAAGCTTTCCACGAAGCCGCTCTGCTGCGGCCTCCCCCGCGCGATGGAATGCCAATGGACCCCGGTGTCTTGGCGCCACGCGAGCACCGCGTGGCTGGTCAACTCGGTTCCGTTGTCGCTGATCCCGTACTTCCGGCACAGATCGGCCATCTTCACGCCTGCCCCATGCTGACGCAGCACGCCTATGATCCGATCTTCGGTAATCGCTTCACCGGATCGCTCGTCTTCATCTGGCGAGCTATCGTACCAATGGTATGATTTCTAGGGAGCAGGTCACCCGGCTACAATAGGTCGTAGTTTTTCGGTCAATACCAACCATAAAGCCGGGTTGGCGTTTTCCCCCATGTCCCCAGTAAAAAGGATTTGCCCGCAGTTTCTCTGACAAAATTCTGATCGGCCGATACACGTATGTGCATTGGCGAGTTTGCATCGCCAGTTCCTTCAATCAGTGCAATTCCATTGCGGTTTATTCGCGCTGCCGGAATGCCTGGGACGTCGTTAGGTATGTTGAGCCGAAACATGCCGTTGTGAGGGTAATATGCATATTTCATGGGCCTATCGATTCCATCGTCACACTTTACCGTCACCTTAGGCGTTTGACCGGTTGCAGTCACAATTCGACGCAAAACATCACCAGCATCGCGTGGAAATTCAAGTTGAAACGTGTAATCTCCGGTAAAAGACTGCAATCCTGCCCAAGCCGCTTTTGCGACTGAAGATTTCATACTCGGCTGTGCTGCAGGAGATTGACGCATGACGCCAACGTTTACTAATTTGGATTCGTCCGAGACGCCCAGCGCTACCAAGTCTATCGACGAACGATTTGCATTGCGATCGCGAAACCGGACCGCGTAATCGGCCAGCATATTGGCAGTAAGATCGGTACCAAAGCCCCAAAGGCGCGAAAAGATCTTTGGGGCGGCAGCAAATTCCGTCTGCTTTCGCAACGTGAGACCGCATTCGACATTGGATAAAAGGCCGCCTTTGGATAGGTTGCCTGAACCAACAATGATCGCGCGAGCATCAATCGGTATCCCGTTTTGTTGTCCTAGGCTACCGATCAAGATTTTTGGATGAAACGTCCCTTGCGGACGATTGACTACTCTTACCGACCAGCCTTTGTCTAAGCCAAATTGCAAAGCTTGTGGATGGGTAATGCAATCTCTGATATCACTTATTAGGCTTACGCCAAGGATGTTTCGCTGTTGTACTACATCATGCAAATGGTATACACCATAGATCGAGGAATATGCAAACGCCGCCGATATATACCTGCTTTCGGTCAATTTCAAAGACCGGTTTATTATCGATCGAAGGTCGCCGGTACTACCTCCCGTGGTATATAGATCGGTCTTCACAGTAGCCTATCCTGAGATGATACAGTCTCTCGCGTTGCCTTCTTGAACGTGGACATGTCCACGTAAGGGATATCGGGACGCTTACCTTCAAACAAATCTTTGATCTGTATAATTTGAAGCCGAGGATATGATTTGCCCGTTAACTCCGATTGGAAACGACCTACAGCTGCAGCCTCCCGCTCCATTACACTAGTGGGACTTGCAAGCGTAATGAACACGCCCATTGGCGCTCTTTCTCTTTCCATTGTCGAGTGCAAATCGCGAATCATTTGAACTCCGACGTTTGCGCCACCCTTGACTGAAATCAGCGCTTTCTCCGTGCGCTTCCCGTCAGGTTTGAAATATATGATCCCGTCGATACCGCCATCGGCCCCTTTCTTTTTACCACCGAATGGCATTGCCCCAACCATTGATACTGCCCACCACTGAAACTGATACTTGTCGCGCGCCGCCAGATCGCGCGCGCCTGCCAAATCTTTAGGGGTGCCTTCAACAGTGAACTTCGCCAAAGGAAAGGCGTCTCCAATGCGCTTTTCTATTAGAGCGATTGCTAGGTGGGTAATATCGATCCCAATCCATTTTCGACCGAGTTTCTGTGCGGCGTGCACTGCCGTCCCGCAGCCGCAAAATGGATCGAGAACCAAATCACCTTCGTTAGATGAAGCGGAGATGATTCTTTCTAACAGTGAGACCGGCTTCTGAGTGGGGTAGCCCAAGGCCTCATTGCCAGAAATAGGTGGTATGTCGTCCCAGTCGTTAGATATTGTGCGTCCGGCAGAATCATCGAGATACTTTTTGTACTGCGGAACTGCTCCCGGTTTTAGCTGCACGACCAGTCCGTCTTCGTATGATTGCTGCATTCGCTCCTTAGTCCAGCGCCAAACTCGGGTTACACCAAGAAACTCGTAAGTTAAATTAGGCCTGTTATCGTTGGGATTTAAGAGGGGCAACAAGCGGTAAGGCCGCCCAGAGTCGTCTCGATATTTATACGCAGATTTCACGTATTCGGGATTGTGCTCCCCAAATATTGGATTAAAAACAGACTCATTAGTTTTAGTATACCGAAAAATGGTATCACGACAGTTAGCGAAGTTGCGACTTGAAAGACTCTTTGGATTCGAACGCTTCCAGGATATTTCATTACCATATCGGTCTGGACCAAATACGGCATCAAGTAGAAGCTTAAGATAATGACTGGCCGTAGGGTCACAGTGTAAATATAGGGTGCCGGTCTTCTTCAAAACTCTGTGCAATTCTATTAGGCGGACTGCCATCATTGACAAATAAGCCATCATATCGTTTTCGCCGAGAAACGCGCGCATTGCGTTCAGGAGGTCAAACGTGCTGGTTCGGCCGCTGCGGGCGACCTGATCGAAAGCCTCCTCGGCATGATTGTTCCAATGCCACGTGTCGCCGAACGCCTCGATTTGAGCGTCCGACGATACCCCTGATGGCGAGCTAAAAAGGATATTATAGCTAGCGTTCGAATTGAAGGGCGGATCAAGGTAGACAAGGTCGACACTCTCGTCACTGACATGCTCGCGCAGCACGTCTAGATTGTCGCCATAAAAAAGCTGGTTGGTCATACGCGTGAGAATGCCCGCGCTGGGTCAGCAGGTCTACCCCGAGGTTCGCCATTGCGCGGATCGCCCTCGCTAGCTTTGCGTCACGAAACCGGTCGATTCCGATACATGCAGTAAGACTGTATCGTAAATGAGCTTGACCGAATTAAGATACACCGCCAGTATCGATACACTGATTCGATACAAGGAAGCGCTCGATGGCTCGTACATTCGCGTATTGCCGCGTTAGCACTGCTGACCAGACAACAGACAATCAGGTTCGGGAAATCGTCAGCGCCGGTTTCAATGTCGATTCAAAGCGGATTGTTGTCGAAACGGTATCGGGGTCCGTCGCGGCGATGGAGCGGACTGGTTTCGCCAAGCTGGTTGACCGGCTAGAGGCGGACGACGTCTTGATCGTTACGAAGCTGGACCGTCTGGGCCGAAACGCGATGGACGTTCGCGCGACGGTCGAGCGATTGGCAGCGGACGGCGTACGCGTCCATTGTCTGGCCCTTGGAGGGGTCGATCTGACAAGTGCGGCAGGAAAAATGACTATGGGCGTTATCGCCGCCGTCGCAGAGTTTGAGCGCGACCTTTTGATCGAGCGAACTCACGCTGGGTTGAGGCGAGCGAAGGCGTCTGGGAAGGCGCTAGGAAGGCCTCAAAGGCTTAAGACCAGCGAACAGCAGGAAATCATGGCAGCACGCGCGCGGGGCGCTTCCCTGGGCATACTAGCCAAACAGTACGGCGTTTCCCGCGCCGCTATTCAACGGGTTGAGAAGCGAGCGGCCTAGCGCGCGAGGGCGTTGCCTGCGTAATCGATATTATAGAGGCAGCACCATCTGGTTTGGATCGGCGGGCGCCGGGCTAGTCAGCGCCACATAAACATGACGCGCCAGTTCACGTTGCCCATCCTCACGTAGACGGGGTGACGGAACGGTGAGCGCCAGTTTCGCCCAAGCTGGGGCGTTGTCGATCGCTAAAGCAATCAATTCGCGGGTGTCTGTCATCATCGAATCTCCCGCATTGCGCGCTAGAACATATGGGGAACACTGGGCAAGGGGGAAGAAGGGCTTATTTGCCGAAAGCGAGTATCGCTAGACAGTATTGATGCTCAATCATAAGGAATGAGCGTCGCTCCAACTTTGAACGGAAGGGGCGGCCCGCATATGGCGGCGAACACAGGCACTCGATCACATCGGTCGGGCGGCCTGCGGAATATAAAACCTTCGGGAAATACGCGGGAGGCGTGTTCCTGTGTTCGCGTCGTTCAACCGTCCCGACTGGCGGGATGGAGCGGTCGAATACAAGGAACTTTAATGCGCACTCTGCTTGCGGCGGCGATGGCCGTAACCTTTCCAACCTGTGCACTCGCGCAAACGTCTCCGTTGGCCGTGGCAGAAAAGGCCATGGCCACCCGGGATGCCTGCTTCAATGAAGCAACGAAAAGGGCAACTTTGAAGCAGGTAAGTCCGGAAACATTCAAGCTGGTGATCGAGGGCGCCTGCCAAGAAGAAGTGGCTGCTGCACGAGTCGCTTTTTCCGCAGCCTTAGATGCGTCCGTACCGTCTGGCCTTAGTTTCGATGCGTTGCCCTCCAAGATTCCTTATATGCGTGATTTCGACGCCGCGCTGACTGAGTTGAAGGCGAAACTGATTAGCGATTTTGCTTTGAAGGACTAGACAGGCAACAATACTTTGTTGCGGCTCAGTCTCGCTTGCCCGGGTGGAGGGGCATATCTTAGACATTGTCGAAGACAATCTTACCCCTCCTTACTGAGCTATGTCATCCCATCAACGTAAGCTCACACTTGAAGAATCTGTATATATTCTTCGCACTGGCGCGGGGAGCAAGCTAAGCCGCTAAACGGCGTATTTCGCCATATTCCTTAAGTTTTAGCTTAGGTTTGACTCCAATATGTCGCTCGAATTCGGCGGATAGCACGCGCATCGCGAGGCCGGATTTAGATACCGGCACAAGGATCGCATCGTGAAGGGGAAGCGAGGGAATGGCGTGCTCGAAGGCGAGACTTTCTATCGTCGCGAGCACTACCTCGCTTTCAGCATAGTGCAGGTCGCCCCACGCGCAGCCGCTATCGCCCAAGTCCGCCAGGAGGGGAAACTTGTTCGTCACAGCCGTCCTTACCCGTCCTACCGGGTAGTTTTTCCGCACGTCAGGGATGGGTTGAACGTCCCGGCCCTGGGGGTTCTCCAGCTGGTCAACGACCTCTGACGGCCATCTGGAATGAACCTTCCCCAGTCCAAAAGCCGCATTGATATATGCTTTCGCGATAGCCCTAGGGGGCCATGCCATGGCGTACAGGTCAGCGACGCTGGTATCCAGCGGGCGGTGCATGAGGCTATGATAAATTGTAAGAAAGCTGGCGCCGATATCAACTTCAACGACCAGCTCGCCGTTGAAGCGGATATGCCGACGTCCCTTCTTTTTTCCGTTTTGGAACGGAGAGTAGATGCGTCCGCCAAAGCGCCCATACCTCTCTGGCTTGCCGTTGTCGCAATAGACGCGCTGGAGGGTCCAGCGTTTGATGCCAGTGACTGCCACGCCCGCCATGAAGGTGTTGAGTCGGTTGATCCTAGCTCCGCTTGAAACGATGTCGGGATGGCTGGTGTCGAGCTTCAACTTTGCGCCCCTATGCCGCCCCTTCGCATCCGTTCTCGAAGGAGCCCGCATGACTACAGGTTCCTTGATCGTGGCCGGGAGTGGAGCAGTGCCGAAATGCTCGCCCAGCCGGTCAAGTGCGATCCCGAACCGAAGTGCCAATGCGATCAACTTACCAGTAGCGCGCATTCGCGTTGCGGTTCCGAAGCCACCTTCGCCTCCTTTTTTGCCGGGAAAGCTCTCGATGAAACCGTTGGCAACAAGGGCATCAAATGCGTCCCTGAAAGCGCGATATCCGATGGGCTCATCAGCAAACGAGTTGCATCCTACAGAGCGATAACGAAAGGCTAAGGGGTTTTCTGCTGCGCATGCCAGAAGATCAGCGGTTAACGCTCCCGTAGCCCCCTTCAGTCGCTTCGAGGGAGATTTAATCCCTCCAACCTCCTTAACAACTAAATTAGACAATTCTTGAATTAAGTTAGAAGAAGATAAAGAATTACACATTCCTGTCAGGTCTAGATATTGCTCACTGTTAATATAAGGTTCTTTGAGTTTGTAGATTAGCATAATTGATTCCTATAGTTATATAGATATAGATATTGAAGGTATAGAATGGCTATCGCCATTCCATACTTGTTACGTTTGACAATTTGGTACGTTACTGAATTGCAGCTCAGCTGGACTTGGACGCTGAGTCTGCGCCTCAACGCCAAGAGCGGCAATTATGCAGCAGCTGGAAAGATGTTCAACCGTTCTTACTGGCTGTTAAGCCATGTTTATGTATGTTTAGGAATTGTGCCTAATTTCGATTTATTTGCCTAGGGAAGGCGTTAAAAAAGACTGCTCAATAAACATTGTTCAGAATACTATGACACAATGCTAGAGGAGTATGGTCCGTTGGGAGCGGTCTATAAGGCTCCTGACGAACAAGGTCGTCAAGAAAAGCGCAAAGCTCACGCTTCGACGTTCGAAGCGCAGCAAAGCCGGTTCAGTTTCCGCGCTAGGTCGTTTGATTATGTCGGCGCGGGCACAAGGTGCTCGAATGAGACACCCGCAAAAACAACGGCTTCAATCATGCTTGAAAGACGAGCGACGGTGCCTTGCCGCACCTGTCCATAACCGGCTGTTACTGACACTTGGTTGTGACCCAAGGCCACCTCGATCTCATCATCTAGGTATCCGGCAGTGCGAAGCTGGTCCGCAAGTCCATGCCGAAACGAGTGCGATCCATACCCGTCGCGCCCGCTCTTGATCCCCAGCCGGATCAAGTAGGTTCGCCAAAATCGCGATGGAGTCCAGCTTATCTGCCCCCGCATATTTGGTTCTAGCTCGGGGAAGAGTCTGCCGTCGCCATCCTTTTCAGCCCGGGCACGCTGCCTTGCGACGTAGCTAAGCCAGCCTAGCTTTCGAAGCATGCTGTGGATCGGAGCGGGTCGACAATGCCCCGATTTCGTCCGTTGTCCGGTCGCCTCGTCATCCTTGATCCACAGGTAAGTTACTCCATCCTGCTCACGTACGTCATCTGCCCTTAGCTGAGCAATTTCGCCGATCCGGGCACCCGTGAATAGGCATACTAGGGGTATCCAATAGCGCCAGTCGTCAGCGCGACATGTACCGGGCTCCCACTCCTTACCGTCGCGCAGAAAGCCGGTGAAGAGAGGTGACGCGAGGATCGTGTTTAACTGCTCGGTAGTAAACGGCGGACGACGGTTCTTCCCGCTCTTCTTACCCTTCTGCAGGTCGTAAAATAGGCCATCGCAGGGATTGCGTTCGACGTAGCCTTCCTGTCGCGCCCAATCGAAAAGGGGCGACAATGTGCTAAGATACCTATTCACCGTATTAGCAGCCATCGGACTTGCCCCGGTGCGCTGCGCCTTTTCAGAAGCCTCCTGCAACGTGAGGCCAGCGTTTTCCTTACGCTTACGGAAAGCAGGGGGTAATGTGGTGATAAGATTGCGCCATTCCCGAACCTCCGCTTGCGTGATCGATGCAAGGCTCCGATGGGCGCCGACGAAGCCCGTAAAGAGTGAGATGACCTTCCGGCCCTGATCTACTGTATCTTGGCGCTGACGGCCTTCTGAGAGCCGCTGAGAGGCATATCGTTCGAACAGCTCGGAAATGCTTTGTCCCTGCCGTGCGCGGCTTTCCCGGCGCTTGCGTGCAGACTGCACAAATTGCGACGGCGCGAAATTACTCTCTGATCCATCTGCCAGAGCTTTAGCGAAGGCGAGCGTGTCCGAACCAGCCGCCGCCAAGTAGTCTACTAGTGTCGCAAAAGCAGGGTCCGTCTCGGCAAGCGTCCAGCCGCGTTCAATAACGAGTTTCCGTGCTCGTTCGATCCAGTAGCTATGGTCACCGGCTCGACGCCTTCGAACCGCCTCTCGATATCGACGCTCGAATTCCGGCGATAGCATCGCAAAGGCGGCTGGTCCTAGCTTCGCCTTTCTTGCGACAAGGTCCGCTGCACGCACGCTCGCACGCTCAAAACCAACCTCCAACGCGATTTCTTCGAGTTCAAAGGCGTCTGGCACCGATGTCTCTTGCAGGGGCCCGACCGATGCAGATGCCAGCGCTACTGCAATTTGCGCTTTCCAGTCAGCAAGATGCGCGTGAGATAAGTCGACGGCGCGGCGGCGATCGGCAACGCCAAGCGACTTGGTAAACTCGTGCCGTCCTAGAATTGGGCGTGCAGCCTTTGGCACCATCAGCCGAAGCTGCCAGTGCTGCGAATTGTTGCGTTTGTGAAGGTGCGGGGCGGCGTTCATCGGGCGCCCCTTCCGGTTTGGTTACGTAGCATATGCGCGTAGCAATAGCCCAACACAGGGCCAACAAAAATGGCTTCTTTCCGTGCTATTAGCCACTTAGCGAGCATCTTACCGGACCTCCAAACTCATCCTCTCTTCCCGACCATTTCCAGCAACGGTCAGTCTTCGGTGCAGGCGCCGTCGTCGCTGGTGCAGCGAATCGTATAGGGCCGATCGTCGCCTTCGGTCGCGTCGAACCGCACTTGCCAGGGCGCCTGATCCGCGAAACGCACGACTGACAGCGTCTGGCTTTCTGGCCCGACCGCGCTGCGTCCGGCATGGCGGGTCGTCGACCGGCCCGACACGTCGATGGTGTAGTGGACGGCCAGACGCTGGGCGCTGCGGCCGGTCAGCGTGATGACGACCTGTCCCGCACGGCGCGAAACATCGAGCGAGAGGGCGTGCGGCGATTTGGGCATGGCAGTTCCAGACACGGCTAGCGTTGCGGCGATGCCGATGAGCCCGAGCTGAAGGCGGCGCGCGGTCATTTGTCGCTCGGCGGCGTCGATGGCGGCGGCGGCGGCACCGGGATCAGATCGGAATCGACGCCGAACATGTTTGCGGCGGCCGGAAAGTCCGACAGGAAGCGGGCCAGATTTTCTGGTCCGATCTCCCGCGCGATCAAATCCGGAGTCGGTTGCTGGCCGCGCTTGCGGATCATTTCCCAGACTGCGGCGACCTCTTCGTAAAGGTTCAGACGCGGCGATCGCGGCAGACCCTCCGCCAGCGCCTGTTCCGGGCTTTCCGCAGACGGTGCGACTTCGGCATCTGGCGGCAGTTGCAGTATCTCGGTCGATGCTCGATTGTTCGGACGGATCTGCTGGACGGTGCCTGGAGGAGGTTTTGGGGCCGCGGGAGCTGCCGTCGGCGCGATCTGTTCCGCAGTGGTCCGGTCACTGCCGGCGGAGGGCGTCCCGGACACGGTCTGCGCCGCTGCCGAAACCGCGCAGAAGCCGAGCGTCGCAAGCGCCACGCTTCGCAGTATCGCCGGAGCCGGTCGATATTCCATACCCGTCTTCATGGTCCCATCTGGGTGATGGCGACGCTGGCGCCGCCGAACTGGGTGATGGCGAGGACCAAGGCCGTGCCCGACTGGGTCAGGGCCGCGGTGTTGGCATCGCCATTCTGCACGAGATCGAGCAGGTTGCCCGAGCCATATTGCGCCAGCGACGCGACATTGTCGCTGCCGAACTGGCTTACCCGGATTTCATTGGCGGCGCCGCTTGCGGCAATCTGTTCGATCGCGGCCTGATTGGCGGACCCGTCCTGCGTCACCAGCGCGATATTCTCGCCCCCCGCCAAACCGCTCTGCATGCTGTCGAGGCTGTTTCCGAACCCTGTGATCGATCCCGTCAGCGTGGCGGTCGCGGCACCGGCCTGCCCCGCCGTGAGCGCGAGGTCTGAGCCGACGAGTTCCGCCTGCAGCATCTTGTCCGGCCCCGATTGTTCGACATGCGCCGTGGTGTTCGAACCGATCTGGCCGATCGTGGCGCGGCTGTCGGTGGCGCCCTGCTGATCCACCACCGCCACATTGCCACTGCCGTTCTGGGCGATTTCAGTGAGTGATTGCGCTGCGCTAGGAACTGCCAAGGTGATGCCGAATACGGCACAGCAGCATCGCTCGAATTTGGTGCGCACCATCGCAGCCTCCGCATCGCAAGAAGAAAGTCCGGGAACGCCGAAGCGCTCCCGGACCAAGGCGTTACTGGCTTACGGTAGCCGTGTTGAACGACCCCGACTGCGTCACGAACGACATGTTGCCGTCGGTGAACTGCTGGACCGTCGCGGTGTTGTTGTTGCCGCTCTGATCGACGTCGGACATGTTGCCGTCGCCATACTGACCGACGAACGCGTAGTTGAACGATCCGGTCTGCAGGATGTCCGACAGATTGCCGTCGCCCGACTGATCGTTGACGGCATAATGGTTGTCGCCATCCTGGTCGATCACCGATCCGTTGTTGTCACCGGTCTGATAGATCGCGGCGGACATGTTCTCGGTCGGCGGGCTGTCTTCCTGCTGAGTGATGCTGGCGGTATTGTTGCTGCCAGTCTGATAGGCGAACGCGTCGCTGTCCTCGGCGCGCTGGGTGATCGTGGCGCTGTTGTTGTCACCAGCCAGCTGCCAGACATAGGCGACCGAGCGGTTGCCGTAGTTCTGGACCAGCGCATCGCTGTTGGTGCCCCACTGGAGCACTTCGGCATAGCCCTGATTGGCGCGCTGGAACACCTGCGAGTCGTTGCTGTCGCCCGCCTGATCGACGTACACCTGCGAGTTGATCGGGCGCACACCGCCGGGCGAGGTCTGATCGACCAGGCTGGTATTCCCGTTCCCGGACTGGTTGACGTCCGCGGTGACGTCCTCGCCGTCCTGGATCACGTCGGACAGGTTGCCGTCGCCGCTTTGATCGACGAACGCGTCATCATTGGTGCCGGTCTGCGCGACGCTCGAGCTGTTGAATGCGCCGCTCTGGTTGACATAGGCTTCGCCGGCATCTCCGGTCTGATCGACCGAACTGTCGTTGAGCAAGCCCGGCTGATTGACCTGCGCGATATGGCCGCCCGAGCCTGCCTGATTGATCGTGCTGGAGTTGCCCCAGCTATCGTCCGACAGCGCGGCGGTAGCATCGCCTTGGTTGACTGTTGCCGAGTTGCCGTCGCTCGACTGGCTGACGCTCGAGGTCTGGCCGTCATCGAGTTGGGTGACACTGGCGGTGTTGCCGTTTCCGGACTGGTCGATCAGCGAGTTGCTCTGCAGCGCAAAGGTGCTCGTATCCTGATTGACCGTCGCCGAGTTGCTGTCGCCGGACTGGAGCACGTCCGACACGTTCTGCGGCGTCGCGCCGCTGCCATCGTCGGCCTGGGTGACGGTGGCAGTGTTGCTTGCGCCGCTCTGATCGACCAGCGAGTCGCCGCCCGACAGCGATCCGGTCTGGTCGACCGTCGCACCGTTGCCGGTATTGGTCTGATTGACCACGCTGATCGACTGCGCGAACGCAGGCGCTGCAAACGACAGGGCCAGCACCGAGGCTGCGCCAAGAAGTACGTTCTTCATTTCTATTCTCCCATTCGATGCGGGGACGGCAGGATCGCCGCCCCCGGGTCGGTCGCGGGAATGCCCCCGCTCTGTACCGCCGGACGATATTCGAACGGCGCGGCCGGCCCCGCGCCAATCGACGGGAAAAAGAGATCGGAGACAGGAACCCGGCGGTGGGCCTTGGGGGTGCGGCCACCGGATCCACTTGCGCAGGACGGCCCGGAAGCGCATCCTGTAGGGGTGAGCATGTCTCGCAATCCGGCTCGGGTCCCGTACCCTTGCCGATCGGGCCCATCAGCGGCATGACTCCAATCGTGGCCGCTGGTGGGTTCGCCTGCGTCCGGCCAGGCCGGGCGCGTATCGCTGCATCATCCTCCTTTCGCGGACGCCGGCGACGCCGTGCGCTGGGGCTGAACGGAAACCTGGGGCGCCGGACCGAGTAGCGGCGGCACGGTCAATGTCGGAGCGGCGGGCTGCGGCCGCGTCGCTTGGACCGGCGCAGCAGCAGGCGCACGGACTGCGACCCTGGGACGCGGCTGCGCAGCCATGCGCGGCGGGCATGCGCCGCTTACCAGGGTTCCATCGACCTGATGGGCCAGCGCCACGCTCGACTCGGCTATATTGTCGCGCTGCGCATAATAGCTGCGCAGCATCGCTTCGCTCGCGGCCGGGGTGCTCGACAAACACCACAGCCCCATCGATGCGCCTTCCAGCACCAGGCCATAGACGGCGGCTTCGATCGCCTGCTGCAGCGCCAGCGCGTCGGGCTCGTTGAAGGCGACGCCCGCCTCGAGTTCGAGCAGGTCCTTGAACGCGACATAGCGGAACGAATTGGCGTCCACCCCGATCGAGGCGATCGACTTGCGGACGCTGACATTGGTCAGCACCTCGCCGGTCTTGACGCTGACCGCGCGCAGATAGACCGTCACCGTATCCTCGCGATACTGCGTCGACGCGCCGATGCCGAGGAATCGTGCGCCCAGCCCGCCCGACTTGGTATTCGCGTCATAGCCGATGATTCCGCCCTCCAGCAGGATCCCGGCGAACAACAGGGGCGGCAGCGCCTGGGGATTGAGCGTCTTTTCGCCGAGATAGGAGGAGCGCATGTCGCGGATCACGGCGCGCTCGCGCAGCAGGTTGTCGAGTCGCTCGCGCTCGATCACCGTGAACCAGCGGCGATTGCCCGCCGCCTGCAGCGCCTTGACGAGGATCGAGGTCGCGCCTTGCGTCACCGCGCGAGACAGCGTCTGGACGCCGTCGGTCGGCTTGAACTGTCCGGTCTGGTCGGTGAAATTATAGACGGCGACGGCGATCAGGTCGCCCGCGGGGGGCAATTGCTGCAACGTCGAGGTCATCGGCGTCGGCCGCGTCGCCTGCGCCTGTGACCAGCTTGCCTCGTTATGCGCCGCGCAGGCACCTAGCGACAGCGCCGCCATCCCCGCCCCCGCGCGCCTCGCCCACGGCGTCATGGCTAGAGCCCGAGCCCGAGGGAGCTGCCGTCCTGCAGCAGCGGGACGACGATCTCCGTGACGGTCCCATCGGCATTGTTGGTGATCGTCAGCGTCACCGAATCGATCCCGCGGACGAACGAAATCTCCTGGTCGCCGAACTGGATCAGTCCGCTGTCCTGCGCATTCTCGCCAAAGATGATCTCGTTGATCTGAGTCGCCAGCGACGACAGCAGCCGGCTTTGCAGCGTGCGGAGGAACTGCGATCCGGGATCGGCCGAGCTGATCGCGGTCGGGTCCTTGTACTTGCTTTGCGCCGAAGCGATGCCGAGCAGGTGCGCTGAATTGAAGGGATTGCCGCCGAACGAGGGATTGATCGGCGTGTAGACGATGTCCGACGCAAGGCTCGGCGCAGGTACCGACAGTGTTCCCACCAACGATATCGCCGCAAGCGATTGTACCCAAGGTTTGAAAGTAAACATCCGGCCCTCCCCGAGTGCAGATCGATCAGCGCTCCACCAGGAATCGCGAGGGCGATCCCGAGCGAAAATGCCAATGCCCAAGTCTGTTTTCACAAACTCGATTCAGTCATGTCGATGCGACCAGGAAGTGGCTCAATGCGCTCAAGACATCTACACTTGTCTTGACGAAACCACTGTTGATACCGCCGAGCGCTGTCCTCTCTGTTGGAGGCGACTCGATCGCTACTGGAGATGTGCTACAATCGATCGGTGAGATCGACCATCCGTAACGATACGGATGGTATTTGACCGACCACCGGGTGTAGGACGGTCGCACAGAAGGCACCCGGCGAGGGGCCCGTTTGCGTCGCGCTCGATTCAGGGGGATGCCAAACGATGCCCAGCGACTATCTGTCCCGACCGATATCGCTCCACTGGCTCAGGATGCCGGCTGGAGATTCATTGGGCCATTGGCGTCAGTCCCTGCACGCCAAGCCCTATGTTGGCGCGATGTGCGCGGTAGCGGTTGCTACCGCGCTGCGCGGACTGGTCGAGCCCATCCTCGACCATCGCATGCCGTACACCCTTTATCTGCCGGCGATCATCGTCGCGGCGGCGTTCTGCGGCGCTGGTCCTGCAATATTCGCGGTACTGGCCAGCGCGACGATCGCCATCGTCACGTTCCAGCCGTTCGTGCCCGATGCGATTCATTTCACCGCGCTGGGCGTGTTTCTTGCGACGTCCGGCGGGATCATCGCGCTGACCGGGCGGCTGGTGCTGTGGCGAGACACCGCGCTACGCGAACACGCCCTAGCCGATCGCCGAACCGTCGAGGCGCGCATGCTCGCCGAAGAAATGTCGCTGCTGGTCGATGCCGCTGCCGACCATGCGATCTACTTTCTGGATACCGATGGGCACGTCAGCCTGTGGAGCCCGAACGCGATGCGGATCAGCGGCTGGACGCAGAGCGAAGCGATCGGAAGAGGCTTCGATCTGTTCTATTGCGCGGACGATCGCGCCGCGGGAGTGCCCCAACGCGCCCTCGCCGAAGCGCGTGCGCACGGAAAGCTGCGCAGCCGCGGCCGGCGCTGCCGCAAGGATGGCAGTAGCTTCATTGCCGACGTCACGCTGACCGCGCTGTATGATGACGACGGCCGGCTGCGCGGCTTCGGCAAGGTGATGCGCGACGTCACCGAAGAGGCGACGGCCGCGCACGAAATAGAGATCCGCGAACGCCAGTTGAGTTCGATTCTCGCGACCGCGCCCGAAGCGACCGTGGTGACCGATTGCGACGGCCGGATCACCGCGTTCAATCACGCGGCGCAGGCGCTGTTCGGCTATGACCGGGCCGACATCATCGGTTGCGAGGACAAGATCCTGTCGCTGGAACTCGCCGCCCTGCCGGACGAGCCCGCCCGGTTCGATCGGCTCGCCGTGGCGACACCGCATCGCGGGCGCGCACGCCGCGCGGACGGCACGCTGGTGCCTGTCGAAGTAACGGTCGGGCGCGCCGCGATCGGCGACAAGCCGCTGTTCACCGCCTTCATCCGCGACCTGTCCGACGAAATCGCGACGCGCAACCGGCTCGACAAGGTCCAGTCGCAATTGCTGCATCTGTCTCGCATCAACGCGATGGGCACGATGGCATCGACCCTGGCGCACGAACTGAACCAGCCGCTGACCGCGGCCGAAAGCTATGTCGGCGCCGCGCGCTCGATGCTGGCGACGGGGGGTGCCGAAAAGACCGATCAAGCGTCGCGCGCGCTGGAGGCAGCCTCGGCACAGGTGCTGCGCGCAGGCTCGATCATCCGGCGGACGCGCGAGATGCTGGCACAGCGCGACACCAGCTATGTCCACGAAGATCTGGAGGAACTGGTCCGCGACGCCGCGGCGCTGGCGTTACTTGGCATCCGGGACAGCGGCATCGCCACCGACATCCGCATTGCGCCGAATATCGGTACGGTGCTGGTCGATCGCGTCCAGATCCAGCAGGTCATCCACAATTTGCTGCGCAACGCGATCGACGCAGTCCAGCATTGCCCGGTGCGGACGATCCGTCTGGCAGTCACGGGCGGTGATCCCGATTTCGCGACCGTCACGGTGAGCGACACCGGCATCGGCCTGACCGAGGATGAGCATCTTCGCCTGTTCACCGCATTCTACAGCACCAAGAAGAGCGGAATGGGGGTCGGCCTGTCGATCTGTCGCACGATCGTCGAGGCGCATGGCGGGCGGATCTGGGCATCACGGCGGGAGGGCGGCGGGGCAGAGTTCCGCTTCACCCTCCGCCGCACCGATTGGGGGCAGTGACATGACAGTCAGCAGTCCCGCCACCGGCACCGTCCATATCGTCGACGACGATGCCGCCATTCGCGAGAGCCTGTCGCTGGTTCTGGCTACCGCAGGCCACCGTGTCCATTGCTGGGAAGATGGGTGCGGCTTCCTTGCCGCCGCAGCAGCGCTGGGTCCGGCCTGTGCGATCCTCGACGTGCGCATGCCGCTGATCGACGGCCTGGCGGTGCAGCGCGAAGTAGTGGCTTTGCGGCTGCCGATCGCGGTGATCATCCTGACCGGCCATGCCGATGTGCCGTCGGCCGTGCGGACCCTGCGCGCGGGCGCGGTCAATTTTCTGGAAAAGCCGGTCGAAACGTCGGCACTGCTCCAGGCGGTGACCGACGCGCTGGCCACGATCGATCCCGGCGGCGGCAGCGATCATGCCGAGGCGCAGGCGCGGCGCAAGCTGGCGCTGCTGTCGCCGCGCGAACTCGAGGTGCTGCGGGGGCTGGCAGCGGGCAAGCAGAACAAGTCGATCGCAATCGACCTCGGCATCAGCCACCGCACCGTCGAGGTGTACCGCGCGAACATCATGGAAAAGCTCGACGCCGCCAGCCTTTCCGAGGTGCTGTACGTCGCGTTCGCAGGCCATGTCCTGAGCACAGCGTCGCCCCTGCGAAGCGAGCACCGGCTGCTCTGCCATTGACCGTCCCGCGCGGGGACATTCGGGCCTAGGCACAGCCGCGTTAACGATTTCATCGAACTGTAACGCGATCCGCATCGAACCTTCACAAAGCCTCCCTAGCGACGCACCATCACGCCGGGCGATCGCCCGCCGAATCATCGCAGCAGCGCGCCAGCAGGCATCATCGCGATGTCGGTAGGCCGATCATCATCGACTTGGGGAAGTTGACACATGGCACAGCAATATTTCGCGCTCGCAGCGGGCGATCTCCTGCAGGATTGGTCGGATACCGGGCTGCTCTCGGCGGATGACTGGAGCCGGGTGCCCAGCATCGTCGGCTATCGCGGCGACGGGCTGACCAGCGGCACCGGCGTCGATCCCCGCACCGTGCTGGGGTCGAGCGACGTCGTCGATGTCAACGTCAACCTTGCCAATCCCGACAGCTACACCACGGGCGGCGTCGCCGAGTTCGACGGCATCGCCAATCCTGTCGTCGCGCTGCAGGGTTCGGGTACCGCCCGCGCGCCGTATCTGGTGATCCACCTCGACACCACCGGGCGCGAGGACGTGGTGTTCGGGGCGCTGCTGCGCGACATCGACGCGGGCACCAGCGCGGTCCAGCCGGTCGCGATCCAGTACCGCGTCGGCGAAACCGGCGACTGGATCAATATCGATGGCGGTTATGTCGCCAATGCCAATATCGGCAGCGATACGCCGGTCAGCGTGACGCTTCCCGCCGACGCCAACGACCAGGCGCAGGTGCAGGTCCGCGTCCTCACCACCGATGCGGTCGGATCGGACGCATTCATCGGTGTCGATGACATCACAGTCACCAGCGCGCCGATCGCGGCGGCCGAGCCGGTGTTGCCGTGGATCAACGAATTCCATTACGACAATGACGGCGCCGATGCCGGCGAGGCGGTCGAGATTGCCGGGACCGCGGGCACCGACCTGACCGGCTGGTCGCTGGTGCTCTACAATGGTTCGAACAACGCGCCCTATGGCACGATCGCCTTGTCGGGCGTCATCGCCGATCAGGCCGATGGATACGGCACGCTGTCGTTCGCGGCAGTCGGGCTGCAGAACGGATCGCCCGACGGCTTCGCGCTGGTCGATGCCGGCGGCGCGGTCGTCCAGTTCCTGTCGTATGAAGGCACGATCACCGCCGCGAGCGGCGCGGCGGCCGGTCTGACCAGCACCGATGTCGGCGTGGCCGAAGCAGCGTCCTCGCCGCTCGGCTTCTCGCTGCAGCTCAAGGGCAGCGGCGCGAGCTATGGCGATTTCACCTGGGCCGAGGCCAGCGACGACAGTTTCGGCGACGTCAATGACAGCCAGAGCTTTGGCGACGGCCCGCCTCCGCCAGTCGCCGGCGCGCTGTCGGTCGCCGATGCGTCGGTCGTCGAGGGCGACAGCGGCACCGCGGACCTGGTGTTCACGGTGACGCGCAGCGGTGGCAGCACCGGCGCGGTTTCGGCAACTTGGACCGTCACACTCGGCAGCGCGAGCGCAGGCGATCTTGCGACCTCAACGCTGACCGGCACGGTGAACTTCGCCGACGGCGCGACCAGCGCGACGATCGTCGTACCGGTACTGGGCGACACCGACGTCGAAGGTGACGAAGACCTCACGCTCACCCTGTCGAACGCCACCGGCGGCGCGACGATCGCCGATGGCGAGGCGACCGGAACCATCGTCAACGACGATGCCGGCACTCCACCGCCTGCGGGCAGCGTGTTCATCAACGAAATCCATTACGATGACGAATCGACTGACACCGGCGAGGGCATCGAGGTCGCCGGGCTTGCCGGTACCGACCTGACCGGCTGGTCGCTGGTGCTCTACAATGGCAATGGCGGTGCCAGCTATGGCACGATCGCGCTGTCGGGCGTGATCGCCGATCAGTCTAACGGCTATGGCACCGTGGCGGTCCCCGCGGTCGGCCTTCAGAACGGGTCGCCGGACGGCATCGCGCTGATCGATGCCAGCGGCAACGTCGTCCAGTTCCTGTCGTACGAAGGCACGATGGTTGCCAGCAACGGCCCCGCCGCCGGCCTGACCAGCACCGATATCGGCGTCGCGGAGGAACCCGCCCCGGGCGACGGCTTCTCGCTCCAGCTCAAGGGTGTCGGCGCCACCGCCGCAGACTTCGTGTGGACCGCACCGAGCGACGACAGCTTCGGCGACGTCAATGACGGCCAGAGCTTCATCGCCCCCGACGGCACCGGCCAGATATCGATCCGCGACGCGCAGTTCGACGAAGGTGATGCCGGTACCACCGATTTCAGCTTCGTCGTCCGCCGCGCCGGCGGCAGCGCCAGCGAGGCGTCGGTAGACTATACCGTCACGCTCGACGGCAGCGCCGACGCTGCCGACTTCGGACCGGACGCCGCGTTCACCGGGACGGTGACCTTTGGCGCGGGTCAGAGCGAAGCGACGATCACCCTGCCCGTCGCCGGCGACCTGGTCGGCGAGTCCAATGAGACGTTCAGCGTCACGTTGTTGAACCCGAAGGGCGACATCGTCATTGCCGATGCCGACGCAATCGGCACCATCCTCAACGACGATCTGGTGACGCTGGCGATCGGGACGATCCAGGGGCTCGGCCATGTTTCCGACTATGTCGGCCAGACGGTGCACACGAGCGGCATCGTCACGGCGGTCGATTCGAACGGCTATTATCTGCAGGATGCAGTCGGCGACGGTGACGCGGCGACATCGGACGGCATCTTCGTGTTCACCGGATCAGCCCCGACCGTTACGGTCGGCGATGCGCTAGAGGTAACCGGCAACGTCTCGGAGTTCCAGGGCGGACCGGCGGGCCTGTCGGTCACGCAGATCGACACCGCGACCGCCACCGTGGTCAGCAGCGGCAACGCGCTGCCGACCGCAGTCGTGATCGGCCAAGGCGGCGTCCTGCCGCCGAGCATGGTGATCGACGACGATGGCCTCACCAGCTACGATCCAAGCAGCGACGGCATCGATTTCTACGAATCGCTCGAAGGCATGCTGGTGACGATCGACGCGCCGATGGCGGTCGCCAGCACCAATAATTTCGGCGAGACGTTCGTGGTCGCGTCGGGCGGCGAGGGTGCGACCGGCGTCAACGATCGCGGCGGCATCACGCTGTCGCCGGGCGACTATAATCCGGAAAAGATCCAGATCGACGACGATGCCGCGATCTTTGCAGGCTTCACCCCCGGCTATTCGACCGGCGACGTGCTCAGCGACGTGACCGGTGTCGTCAACTATGCCTTCGACTCTTACGAAGTGCTGGTCACCGAAGCGGTCACGGTCACACAGGACGTCACGCTTCCGCGCGAGATCGCCGATTTCGCCAGCGATGCCGACAGCCTGTCGATCGCGACCTACAATGTCGAAAATCTCGACCCGACCGACACCAAGTTCGATCTGCTGGCCAACGACATCGTCTATAATCTGCGTGCTCCCGACATCATCGCGGTTCAGGAAATCCAGGACGCCGACGGCGCGGGCAATGGCGGCAATCTGTCGGGCACCGTCACGGCGCAATTGCTGATCGACGCGATCGCGGCGGAGGGCGGCCCGCGCTATGCCTATGTCGAGGTGGCGCCCGATGCGCCGAACAGCACCGGCGGTGAGCCCGGCGGCAACATCCGCAACGGCTATTTCTACAATATCGACCGCGTCGACTACGTCACCGGCAGCGCGCAGCTGATTGAAGGTCCGGCCTATGAGGGCACGCGCCGTCCGCTGGTCGCCGAGTTCATGTTCAATGGCGAAGCGGTGACGACGGTCAACGTCCACTTCACCTCGCGCGGCGGCAGCGATCCACTGTTCGGCAACACCCAGCCGCCGGTCGACGCCGGCGAGGCGGCGCGCGAAAACCAGGCCGCCGGCATCCGCGCCTATGTCAACGAAGCGCTGGCAGGCGATCCGGCCAAGAACATCGCGGTGCTCGGCGACTTCAACGGTTTCTACTTCGAGGACGCGCAGCAGATCCTGACCGGCGACGGCGTGCTGACCAACGTCGCCACACTGCTGCCGGAAGAGGAACGCTACAGCTATCTGTTCGACGGCAACAGCCAGCTGCTCGACAACATCCTCGTCACCGGCGGGCTGTTCGCCGGGGCCAGTTATGACGCGGTCCACATCAATGCGGAGTTCGGCGGCGAGCGCGCCACCGACCATGACCCGCAGGTGGCGCTGTTCGATTTCGCCACACCGAATGTCGCCCCCGTCGCCGTCGATGACGCGGTCACGGTCGCCGAGGATGCGACGACGGACGACCTGACGGCACTGCTGCTGGGCAATGATATCGATGACGGCGCGCTGCGGATCGACAGCGTCGATACCAGCGCGACCCAGGGTAGCGTGGTGTTCGATGCCGAAACCCAGACGCTGCGCTACGTCGCCGATGCCGACGCATTCGATGCGCTGGCTCCAGGCGAGACGGCCACCGACAGCTTCGATTACACGGTGGTCGATGCTCAAGGCCTGACCAGCACGGCGACCGTCACCGTGACGATCACGGGCGAGGCCGACGGCGTCGTGATTACGGGGACGGTGTTCGGCGACATGCTGGTCGGCACCGGCGGCGAGGATAGCATCGACGGTCGCAACGGCAACGACACGCTGCTCGGCCTCGGCGGCAACGACGTGCTCACCGGTGGCAACGGCAACGATCATCTCGAAGGTGGCATGGGCGCCGACATGCTGCTGGGCGATGCCGGCAATGACGACATGCTCGGCGGCGCGGGCGACGACATCCTGATCGGCGGGCGCGGCAACGACACGCTGACCGGGGATGCCGGTGCGGACCTGTTCGTGTTCGACCGGCAGAGCGGTGCGGATGTGATCGGCGATTACGAGATCGGCAGCGACGTGCTGCTGTTCGACAATCTCGACATCATCCGCACGCGCGTGACCGACACCGACCGCGACGGCACGCTCGACCTGACCATCGCCTTTCGCCAGGGCGGCGGCGTCACCCTGCTCGGCATCGACGATCTGGCGAGCGTGACGATCGAATATGGCGATGCGCCGATGCCCGGCGAAACGATACTCTGACGCTGGTTGGCCCCTCCCCTTGCGGGAGGGGCCAATCCGGCCCTAGCGGGCGCGCCGATAGTCGTGCCGGAGGAAGTCGAACACCGGCAGAGCCTCGGTCGTCTCATAATCGAACCAGGCGGCATTTTCCCAGTCGGAGCCCTTGCCCCAGCGCGTACCGCATCGCGTCGAGACCCAGTTGGGTTCCCAATAGACCACGCCGACCCCGCCGGCATCGACCGTCAGCTGGGTGACGGCGATCATGAAATCGCGCTGCCCTTGCGGCGTTGCTGCATAGCCCGGCACCAGCCCGTCCTCGCCGAGCAGGTTGGTGGCGGTGTCCTTCGCGGCCAGCGTGAAGGGATATCCCGTCTCGACGACGATCACGTCCTTTCCGTATCGCCCCCGTGACGCGGCGATGGTCTTCTCGAGCTGATCGAGCGAGTATTTCGACCATTTCTTGTAATAGCTGATTCCGATCAGGTCGTAGTCGGTGACGCCTGCCCGGGTCGCGGCGTCGAACCACGGCAGGACGTGCTCGGGCTGGGCGATGTGCAGCATCACTCGCGGGTTGGTCGACGCGGTCCGCCCGACCTCGCGAACCGCCGCGATGCCGGCGTTGAACAGCTTGGCATTGCGCGCCCAGTCGATCGCCACCGTCTCCTTGCCGCCGAGCAGCTCGGGATTGGTCTCGTTGCCGACCTGGACCAGTTCGGGCATCGCCCCGTCGCGGTCGAGCCGGGTGAGGATGTCGACGGTATAATCGTGCAGCGCCTGCGCCTGCTGGTCGGTGGTCAGCCCTTCCCACGCCTTGGGCGTCAGCTGTTTGCCGCCATCGGCCCAGTCGTCGGAGTAATGAAAGTCGAGCAGCACCTGCATTCCCGCCGCCTTGGCGCGCCGGATCGTCTTGAGCACGTCGTCATAGTCGCTGTACCGCGTCCAGGTCGCGTCGTTCCAGATGCGTACCCGCACGACGTTGCCACCCTGTGCCGCGAGCAGCGCGAAGGGATCGACCGGCTTGCCGTCCTTGCGATAGACCGCGCCGCAATCCTCCATTTCGTTGACGTAGGACAGGTCGCCGCCAAGATAGAGCCCGCCCGGCGGTGGCGGCGCGAACCGCGCTGTCGATGGTTGCGTGGTGGCGGCACAGCCTGCCAGCATCGCCATCGCCGACACCATCCAGATCGATGTTGCTCGCAACCGCCTTCTCCCGCTTGCCGCCACACGTCGACCGGCGAGACGAGCCTCGCTCAATTCTGGGGCGGAGGCGAGATCAAACTTGCATGCGGCGCAGGATCGGATCGACGACCTTTTCCATCTCGGAATAGCCCGCAGCTTCGGGATGAACGCCGTCATTGGCCAGCCCCGCCCGAATCGCACCCTTGCCGTCGCCCAGCGCAGGTCCGTAATCGACCCAAATAGCGCCCGCCTCATCCGCGAATGCTTCGATCCAGGCATTGATCTCGGCGATCGGCGCGATCGTCTCAAGACCGGGCCGCCACGGGAAGGAGGCGGCAGGCGGCACGCTGGCGAGGATCACGTCCAAACCATTGGCCTGCGCGATCTGCGTCATCGCGGTGAGGTTGTCGTAGGTCTGCTGGCGCGTCATCGGGCCGGTATTGCCGGCGATGTCGTTGGTCCCGGCCATGATGTGCACGGCGCGGGGGCGGAGCGCGACGACATCGGCCATCATCCGCAGCAGCATCTGCGGCGTCGTCTGTCCGCCGATGCCGCGGCAGACACGTCCGTTGGCGAAGAAGCCGGGCCGCTTGTCGCGCCAGCCTTCGGTGATCGAGTCGCCCATGAAGACGATGCCGACCGCCTCACCCGACGCCTTCAAGCGGGCATTGTCCGATGCGTAGCGGCCAAGCCACGCCCAATCCTCGCGCAACCGTTTTTCGGCGGCGTCGTCCTGGGCATGGGCCGCGAGCGGAAGCAGCGACAGCCCGGCGGAAGCGGCGAAGAAGGAGCGGCGATCGAGCGTCATAAGGCCTCCGTCAGCGAGCAGATGTCGGCGCGCAGCATGGCAGCCACACCTGCGCCCTGGTTGGTGAAGACGATGTGGCGCCGGCTGCGCATGTCGTAGCGGGGCCATTGCGGCAGCCCCGGACCGTTGGGATCGCCGGTGCGAGCGAAGTTGGCCCAATAGTCCTGGAGATGCAGGCCCCCTGCGCGGTCTTCACCCCAGATATAGCTGATGTCGAGCGCGTGCGCCGTCATGCGCCCGTCACGCGCGGCGTCGAGTTCGTAGCGCCACACCGGCGCGCCGCGCTCGGCCACGGCATCCGCCATCCGGCCGGCAGGGCAGCGGAACGTTGCATCGGTTGCAATCTGCTGGTCGATCGTGCCCATCCGGGGGTCGGGCGCGGCATCGCGGCCGCCAAGCACGTAGAACCGCCGCGCCGCTCCTTCTTGCCCGGCAAAGCTCAGGGCCACGAACGCGTCGCGCGCGGGGCGTCCGCCGGGCAGATCGAGCTCGAACCGGTTCGATCCGATCAGCACCGGTCGCGACTGCGCGCGCCGCATCAGCGCGATCGGGTCGGCTGGGATGACCTTGCCATCGACCGTTGTGCGTAGCCACAGATAGTCATCGGCGGTAAGCACCGCGTCGTGAAGCTTTAGGTCCGCCGCCAGCAGCGACGCCGCCGATGCCGATCGCAGCCGCGCGATGTCGCCGCCGGTGCCGAGCAGCGCGTCGGCCTGATCGCCGATGCGCAGCGCCTGTTCGAGTGGGCGTACCGGCAGCCCGAAATTGGGCGTGCCCGATTGCAGTACCGCCTTGGCGAACGAGCCGCGCGCCTGCGGACTGGCGACGAGCAGGCCGACATCCTGCGCACCCGCGCTTTCGCCGGCGATCGTGACATTGGCAGGATCGCCGCCGAAGCTGGCGATGTTGTCTTGTACCCAGCGGAGCGCGGCGATCTGGTCCATCAGCCCGTAATTGCCCGCAGCACCATCCACGACGGCGCCGCGGTGCGCGAGGAAACCAAAGATGCCGAGCCGGTACTGGATCGACACGACAACGACATCCTTGCCGACCATCGAACTCGACGCCATCCCGCCGCCCGATCCGGCGCGGTTGCTGCCGCCGTGGATCCATACGAACACCGGGCGCTTGCCGGTGAGCGCAGGCGTGCCGACCGCCAGCGTCAGGCAATCCTCGCTGGCATAGACGTGATCGGCGCGGTTCCAGCCATAGTCGTTCTGGAGGCAGGCCGGCGCCTGCCGCGTGGCGTCGGCGACGCCCTGCCACGCCGTCACCGGGCGCGGTGCTCGCCAGCGATTGTCGGCAAGCGGCGGTGCGGCGAAGCGGATGCCCTGGAACAGCAGGCGGTCCGGCTGCTGCTCTCCCCGGACCGCTCCGCCTGTGACTTGCACGACCGGCGGGTCGGCGGCGGCAGTGACCGTGAACAGCGCAAGGGCCAGAAGCGCCGTCCCGATGCGCATCGCCGTCACGACCCGATCTGCGCCTGCGTCACATTCCATCCCCGCAGCGTGAACCGTGGCGTGGCGGTGACGCGCGCCGGGTAACGCACGCTGATGGTGCGCGTCTCTCCGGGCAGCAACGCAACATAGTTGTCGGAATAGAAGGCCGGCAGGATGCGTTCGCCGACGTCGTCGATAAGCGTCAGCTTGGCATTGAGCGCGGGCGTTGCGGTCGGGTTGGTCAGCGTCACCGTCACCGCCTTGTCCTCCCCTGCTGCCACCGGTGCCGCCGCGCTTGCAGTCAGCGTGACCGGCGCGAGATCGTTGAGCGCCTGGTACGACGCTTCGTCGCGCCCGCGCCAATAGAAATTGTCGGACACCACCGTGCCGTCCCGGTCGATCAGCTGCAGGCTGACCAGCAGCATCGGGTTGGCCTCGAACAGTTCGGCGAGCGGAAGCGCCGCCAGCCGCGTCGCGCGGTTGGCGAGCGCATCGAGGCGATCCTCGCGCGCGAACAGCTCGGAATTGTCGAGCCCGACGACGCGCGACCGCACCCGCAGCCCCTTGGCATCGCCCTGAGTGGTGTTGAGCACGACCAGCGCGTTGTCGGGCAGGTTGAGCTGGACGTGGAGCGGCTCGGTCGCCTTCTTGGCCCCGTAATAGGCCGCGTGGGTGTCGTAATCCCACGAATAGATCTGCCACGCATTCGACGGCCATGCCGGATGCGTCATCCAAAGCAGCCGCCCGCTGTTCTTGGTCCACAGATGGCCCAGGAACCCCTCATACATGGCCTTGTGCGTCTCGAGGTTCATCATCTGCGCCTTGCGCTCGAAATCCTCCAAGCTGGTCGCTTGCCCGAACATCGTGGCGAGCGTCGTCATGAACGTCCTGGTGTCGCCGTTCCCGGCAAAATGCCAGTCGTGATAGGCCAGCGTGTCGGACAGCGGCCAGCGATCCTGCGCGGGGACATAGCTGCGCACCGATTCCAGCGTCGACAGCGATGGCGTGCCGGTTTCGACCGAAAAACCGCTGGCGAGATCGGTGAAATATCCGGCGGGCGGACGGTAATTATATGGCCCCGACCCTTGCAGATTGACGACGTTCGACGATCCGGTGAACCAGCGCGTGCCGTCGAGATCGAATACCGCGTCGTCCAGTCCCTCGTTGAGGATCGGTTGGGGCACACCTTCGTTGCGGCCGAACCACAGGATGATCGACGGGTGGTTGCGATAGCGCGCGATGGTGTCGCGGGCGTTGGCGAGGAACAGCTGCGGGTCCTGCGGCTCGACCTGAAAATTCTGTGTCGATGCCCAGAAATCGTTCATCACCATCATGCCGTGCTCGTCGGCGAGGTCGTAGAACTCTTCCTCGGTATTGTTGCCCATCCAGTTGCGGATGATGTTCATGTGCGCCTCTTTCTGGAGGCGGAAATACGGCTTGAGCCAATCGTAGCTGACGCGCTTCATCGCGTCGTCCATGCCCCAGTTGCCGCCGCGCGCGGCGATGCGCACGCCGTTGACGCGGATCGTCAGATGCGGTTCGGGCAACGTCTCGTCGATCGCGGTCACCGCCTTGGACGCTTCCCCCGCCGCGGTCAGCGATTCAGCCCAGCCGCGCGGGCTCTGCTTGATCTCCTCATGACGCACGTCGATCAGCTTGCTGCCCGCCAGCTTGCCGTTGGTGGTCTGGACATTGACGCGGCGCAGCTTGCCCGCGGTATCGAACAGCGACAGGTCGTAGCTGACCTCGCGGATGCCGAAGCGATCGGTCTTGCGATCCGAGGGCTTGCCGTCGGCGCTCACCTCGAACGCGATATCGTACAGCTCGGGCGCGCCATAGCCGTTGGGCCACCACAGCCGGGGCTTGGCGACGGTCAGTTGCTTGAACTCGGACGGCGCGAAGCGAACCTGAGTGATGCCGGGTGCAGCCTGAACCGTCTTTTCGACGCTGATCCCGCCAAAGCTCGCCTTCACCACCACCGTCTTGATCGACACGGTCGGGTTGCGCACCGGCACGGTGATATAGACATCGGCGACATCGGTGCGCGGCAGCGGCAGGTCGGTGACGATCTGCGGGTCGAGGATGCGGACGTCGCCATGCGCCAGCAGCTCGACATTGCGCCACATGCCGGTGTTGCGGTCGCGGATGCCGGGGATCCAGTCCCAGCCCTCCGTGGCGACAAACGTCGGACCATCGATCGCCATCTGCCCGCCATTCTCGCCGACGCCGCCGGCGATCGACTGTTCGTGCGGGATACCGGGATGCGGCGGCGGCGAGACGCGCACCGCGATGACATTCTCGCCCGCGACCGGGACATAGTCGAACTGCCCGCGGATGAACGCGCCCGTGGTGTCGCCCAGCCGCCGCCCGTTCGCCCACATCTCGGCGGCATAGTTGATGCCGCCGAACACCAGCGTCAGCTTCCTGCCCGCCGCCTCCGCCGGGACGGTGAAGCTGGTACGGTACCAGTACTCCTGCCGCGCCAGCTTTTCGGGAATCTTGAGGTTGTTGAGCCCGAAATAGGGATCGGGATAGACGCCGCGATCGACCAGGGTCTGAAGCACCGTTCCCGGCACGGTAGCTACATGCCATTTCCCGGTCGCAGCGCCCGGCCGCGACAGCGCCGCACCGTTCGCCGTGACATCGGGCGCGGCAGCGAGCTGCCAGCCGTTGATCTGCCAGCGGCCGGGCTCGAGTTGCTGCATGGCGGGTGCGCTCGGTAGCGGCGTGGCAACAGGATCGCTGTAGGCGGTGTCGCTTTGCGGCAGCGTCCACGGATCCTGCTGTTTCCACAGCCCGGTATTGGCCTTGTTTTGCCATTCCCAACCGACGCCGACCCGCCACAGCTGGACGAGATCGAAATTGGGGCGCTGCGCGACCATCGCGGCGACCTGCTCGGTCGGCAGCGCGCGCGGCGTCACTTGCGCGCCGACCAGCGTGCCGCCGAAATGCCGGTCGGTGACCGGCGCGATGCCGATCTGCGGAGATACGCCTGCCGCAGGGGCGTTCGTCTCGCGAACGCGCTTGCCATCGACATACAGCGTCAGGCGCCGGCCATCCGAACTTGCCGTGATGTGCGTCCAGCGGCCAGCCGCGATCGCCCCCCCGGCGGAAACGCTCGCCGTGCCGTCGATCGCCACCGGCCGACCGTCGCGCAGCACGAGGCAGCGGCAGGCGCCGCCGGGCGTCCCGAGCGCGATCAGCACTACCGCGCCCGTCTGCCGCGCGGTCGGGCGCACCCAGGTGGACAACGTATAGGGTGCGTCCGCGGCCGTCAGCGCGTCGGCATTGGCAACAGGCCGATCGATGCCGATCGATCCTTCGAGGAAGCTGGCATTGTAAGGACCCAGATTGGTCGCGGCGGGTGCTTCCATCGCCGCCGCCGGCAGGATGTCCTGTCCCTGCGCCGACGTTGCGGCGCCTGCGAGCATGGTCGCTGCCAGCCAGATCGAGCGCATCCGAATCCCCTTTTTGCTTTTCGTCATCGCAATAATGACATCGTTTTTACGATTGGTGGCGTTGTGCGAAACAGTGGTTGTGAAATCAAGCCTGTTCCTATTCCGCAAGACCGGCGGCAAACGGGCCCGTCAATTCATAAAATGATTTTTGCTATTCCCCCGCCGTCCGGATGTGGCATGACACGCGCCAACCGGAGCGCGCCCGACACGCGGCGTGCCCGCCTATTGACGGAGGGGTTTCGACACGATGTTTGCTCGCACCACCAGCTTGATCGCGCTGCTTGCGCTTTCGTCCACCGCGCTGGCGCAGACCGCCCCCCCCGTACCGCCACAAACTGCGGTCGATCCGTCGATCTGGCCGGCGCCGAAATGGCCCTATGCCACCAATCCGCAGCATGAGGCGCGCATCGCCGACATGCTCAAGAAGATGTCGCTCGAGGAAAAGGTCGGCCAGGTGCTGCAGGCCGATATCGCCAGCGTCACCCCCGACGACGTCCGCAAATATCACCTCGGGTCGGTCCTGAACGGCGGCAATTCCGCGCCCGACAATGACGAGTTCGCGCCGCCCGAAAAATGGCTGGCGCTCGCCGATCGCTTCTACGACGCATCGATGGACCGCAGCGACGGCAAGCTGCCCATCCCGATCTTCTGGGGCACAGACGCAGTCCACGGCCATTCGAATATCGTCGGGGCGACGCTGTTCCCGCACAATATCGGCCTGGGCGCGGCGCGCGATCCCGATTTGATCGAGCGGATCGGCGCCGCCACCGCGCTCGAAGTCCGCGCCACCGGACAGGAATGGACCTTCGCGCCGACCATCACCGTGCCGCAGGACTATCGCTGGGGCCGTGCCTATGAAGGCTATTCGTCCGATCCGAAGCTGGTCGCCAGCTATGTCGGCCGGATGATCAAGGGGCTGCAGGGCGAACCCGGCGGCGAAAGCGTCATGGCCGGACCGCACGTCATCGCCTCGACCAAGCACTACCTCGCCGACGGCGGCACCACCGACGGCCGCGACCAGGGTGATGCGCAGATTTCCGAAACCGAGCTGCGCGATACCCACGGCATCCCCTATGTTCCTGCGATCGAAGCCGGGGTCGAAACGGTGATGACCAGCTTTTCGAGCTGGAACGGCACCAAGATCGCCGGCCATAAGGGGCTGGTCACCAACATCCTCAAGGAACGGATGAACTTCGGCGGGCTGGTCGTCACCGACTGGAACGCGCACGGCCAGGTGGCGGGTTGCACCAATGCCAGCTGTCCGCAGGCGCTGCTCGCCGGGATCGACATGTACATGGCGCCCGACAGCTGGCGCGATCTCTATGGCACGCTGCTGAAGCAGGTGAAGGACGGCACCGTGCCGATGACGCGGCTCGACGACGCCGTCGCCCGCATTCTGCGCGTCAAGCTGCGCATGGGACTGTTCGATGTCGGCAAGCCTTCGGCGCGGCCGCATTCGGGCGACTGGAAGATGCTCGGCGCGCCCGAGCACCGCGCGATCGCGCGCGAGGCGGTGCGCAAGTCACTTGTCCTGCTCAAGCATCAGGGCAGCGTGCTGCCGATCCGCGCCGGTGCCAAGGTACTGGTCGCAGGCGACGGTGCCGACGATATCGGGCGCCAGTCGGGCGGCTGGACGCTGACCTGGCAGGGTACGGGGCTCGACAACAGCCGCTTCCCCGGCGCTACGTCGATCTACAAGGGCCTGTCGGACGCGATCACCGCGACGGGTGGCACCGCGACGCTGTCGCCCGACGGCAGCTTTAGCGCCAAGCCCGATGTCGCGGTCGTCGTGTTCGGGGAGACGCCCTATGCCGAATTCCAGGGCGATCGCAAGACGCTGCAGCTGAGCGACGAGCTCAGCCAGCCATTCGCGACGATGAAGAAGCTCAAGGCCGCCGGCATTCCCGTCGTCGCGGTGATGATCACCGGCAGGCCGCTGTTCGTGAACCCCGCGCTCAACACCGCGGACGCCTTCGTCGTCGCATGGTTGCCGGGGTCGGAAGGCGCCGGACTGGCCGACGTCCTCGTCCAGCGCAGGGATCGCCGCGCGCCGTACGACTTCACCGGCAAATTGCCGACGCCGTGGCCCGCCACCGCCGATGCCAAGGGTGCGGCGCTCTATCCGTTCGGCTATGGCCTCACGATCGCGGGTGCGGCGCAGCCATGGAAGCCGCTGTCCGAAGATCCGGGCGTCGCGGACGCGGCGACGCAGGGCGTGTTCCTCGAGCGCGGCCTGCCGGCACCGTCCTGGTCGTTCTACGTCAGCGACCAGCCTGCCGACCAGACGCGCATCACCACGGTGCCGCTCGAAGCGCTGGGCGGACGCGCGAGCGTGACTGCGACCGACCATATCGTCCAGGAAGGCGCACGCCGCTTCGACATCAAGTCCGGCTCGGCGATGATCTCGCTCGCGACGCAGGCGCCCATCGACCTGACGCGCGAAACCAATGGCGACGTGCTGCTGGTGACGACGATCCGGCGCGACGGCGCGATCGGTGGACCGGTGACGATCGGCCAGCGCACCGGCCCCGGCGGCGCCACCGTTCCCGCCGACCTGATCGCCAAACTGCCACAGGGGCAATGGACCCGCGTCGGGATTCCGCTGAAATGCTTCGCTGGCGCAGGCGCCAACATGGCGAGCATCGACGAACCCTTCCAGCTGCGCCTTGCCGGTGGCGGCAGCTTGTCGCTGGCGCGCGTGGCGCTCGGCACTGACGCGGATCAGCGAATTTCCTGCCCCTGAGCGCATCGTAACCGGTTTCATTTCGCACGCCGGACGCTAATCCGGACGTGCGACCGGGCCGCTCGCGGCCGAGTGAGGGAGAGTTTGGGATGACGACACGCGCGCGCGGAACGATGGGGGCCTTTGCCGCCGTCACCACCTTGTTCTTCGCCTGGGGGTTCATCACCTCGCTGATCGACCCGCTGGTCGCAGCGGTGAAGGGCGTGTTCAGCCTGTCGGACATCGAGGCGCAGCTCTCCGCCTCGGCATTCTTCATCGCGTACGGCGTGGTGTCGCTGCCCGCCGCGGTGCTGGTCGCGCGGCGGCGGGCCGTGCCGTCGATCCTGATCGCGCTCGGTACGATGATCGCGGGCTGCGTCGTGATGCTGATTGCCGCCAACCTCGCGCTCTATCCGCTGGTGCTGCTGGGGCTGTTCATCCTGGCGAGCGGCATCACCATCCTGCAGGTCGCGGCCAACCCGCTGGCGGCCGCGCTGGGTGACCCCAAATTCAGCCATTTCCGACTTACCTTCAGCCAGGCGTTCAATTCGGTCGGCACCTTCATCGGGCCGTATATCGGCGCGGTGCTGTTCCTCGACGGACTCGAGGTCAAGGAGGGCGTCGCCGTCACCGACGCGGTGCGGGCCAGCGCATTGATCGGCATCGACCGAGCCTATTTCTGGCTCGCCGGGCTGATCGCCGTGCTGCTGGTCTTCTTCGTGTTCGCGCGGCGCACCGTCGAGGCCGCCGCCCCTGCTACCGCGCCGCACGCATCGGGCATCGCCGAAACGCTCAGGGAAGCGCTCTCCTCGCGCTGGGCGGTTCTGGGCGGCGCCGCGATCTTCCTCTATGTCGGCGCCGAAGTCGCGATCGGTACCCAGATGGCGCTGTTCCTTAATTCGAACGCGGTGTGGGGACTGTCCGACGCGCCCGCCGCCGTCGGGCCGCTCGCGCGTTTCATGGCGCTCGACAGCGATCCCGGCGTGTCGCTGCAGGAAGCGGCCAAGGCGGTCTCGCTCTATTGGGGCGGCGCAATGGTGGGACGGATCATCGGATCGGCGCTGCTTGCCCGCGTCAACGCCAGCGTGCTGCTGGCGATCTTCACCGCCGCGGCCGCGGCGATGTGCGGCTATGTCTTCGCGATCGGCGGGGTCGGTGCCGGCTATGTCGCGCTGTCGATCGGGCTATTCAACTCGATCATGTTCCCGACCATCTTTACGCTGACGCTTGAACGCTCGACCGCCAGCCAGGAGGCGACGTCGGGATTCCTGTGCACCGCGATCGTCGGCGGCGCGTTCATCCCGCCGCTGGTCGGCAGCGTGTCGCAGGCGACCGGCTATGCCGCTGCGTTCGTGGTGCCGATGCTGTGCTATCTCGCGTTGTGCGGCTTCGCGCTGCTGTCGCGCGGGGCGGGCGTAGTGCTGCGCGACGAACCCGCCGCCGCGAGCATCCATTGACGGCAATGGCCGGGTAGCGCGCGCTACCCGGCTGCCGCTTCATTCGGCAACAGCGTTCGTTTCAAGCAGTGCGATCGCCATCGCTATCGGTCCCAGCGGTCCGGCTTGCCCGCCCAGTTCCGGCGCCACTACATATGGTCCCGCCGGAACATTGACGTAGCCCGCAATATTGTCGCGCATCCGGGCCTCGATGCGTGGCAGCAGGTGCGGCTGCCCATTGGCGACCCCACCGCCGATCAGGATGCGGCAGGCGCCCACTCCCATGGCCAGCACCTGGCAAAGCTGCGCCAGGGCATCGACCACGCTGTCCCAGATCGGCGCGTCTTGGGCGATCGAACCGACATGCTCGCTGCCCAATCGGGCCTTGATCGCGGTGCCAGAAGCCAGCCCTTCGACACACGCGGCGTGGAAAGGACAGCTTCCCGGCCAGTCATCGCCCGCCAGGCGCGGCACACGGATGTGGCCAAGCTCGCAATGTCCGAAGCCGCGCGTCGGCTTGCCGTGCACGATCAACCCGACGCCGACGCCGGTCCCCAGCGTGATATAGGCGAAGTCGTCGATCCCCCGCGCTGCGCCCCATGTCCGCTCGGCGATCGCAGCACCGTTGACGTCGGTGTCGAACGCCATCGGCACGCCGAAGCGCCGCGACAGCCGCATCCCGACATCGCTATGCGACCAGTTCGGCTTCGATGTCGCAGTGACATAGCCATAGGTCGCCGACCGGGGATCGAGGTCGAGCGGCCCGAACGAAGCGATGCCCATCGCATCGAACCCGGTCGCCCTCCACCATCGGTCGAGCACCGCGTCGATCGCCGCCAGCGTTGCTTCGGGCGAACTCGTCGGCACCGTGACCTGCTCGATGCTTTCTCCTTCGATGGTCGCAAGCACGCATACGCATTTAGTTCCGCCGAGCTCCACGCCGGCGATTAAACCGGTTCCATTGTTGCGATAACGATCGGCGGCGGACGGTATGGAATCGGTTACAGTCATGATCACCATCTAGAAGCACGCGCCGGACGAAATGAACTAGATCACTTCGGGGCCGTGGTGGAACAGGGATTTAGTGCTTACTGATTTCCCCGAGCATAAAGGTCGGGAAGCTCGCATTCGAGCAGGATCGAAGGGTCGTCGGCAAACGTCTTGAAGTCGGCGGCGCTCGCTTGGCCGGGGTATGGCGCGTAGAAGTGCTCCCTGCCCTCGACTGCGACGGTGGCGTTGCGCCACACCAGCGCCCAGGCGATGCCGCGCGTCTCGGCATCGGCGTTGATCCCGGCGAGCAGCACGCTGGTCCACCAGTCGGGATCGGGGATCGCCTCCAGCCCGGTCTCGGTCAGCGCGGCGATCTTGCCGCGCTCGCGCGCCATGCCGACCAGCAGGCGCAGGCGGTTGCGGAACACGTCCGTCGTCTCTGCCGATTTGATGCTGTGATAATCGTCGAACCCCAGTACGTCGATGACGTCGTCGCCGGGATAACGCTCGAGATATTCGGCCTCGCTGTCGAACACGTCGGTCGAATAGGAGTAGAGGACGTTGCGCAGTCCCCGCCGGTCCCGCAGATGCTCGACCGTCATTCGCCACAGCCCCTTGAACTCGGCGGGAGTGGCGTGGTCCCTGCCCCACCAGAACCAGCTTCCGGTATGTTCGTGATACGGACGAAACACTACCGGAATCGGCGTGCCGTCCGCAGCCTCGAGACCGGCGATGAAATCTGCGGCGACGTCCAGCCGCGCCATGTATTTGGAGTGGAGATCGCCGCCAGGCAGGATGCGCGCAACCGCGGGCAGATCGACATTCCACGCATCGCCGTCATTGGCGGGATTGCCCTGATGCCATGACAAGGTGATCACGCCGCCGCGCGCGAAGCCCTGGCGGATATAGTCGCGAAGCCGCTGCGCTCCGGCCGGATCGACCTGCATCGCGCCGTTGCGAGCGAAAATGTCCATCAGGTCCCAGCCATAGACGGCCGGGAAACACCCCGCGACGTCCTTGACGTCGGAGCGGTCGGGTTCGCCGCGCCAGCGATAGCCATAGGCCAGCGTGTTCTGATGGCCGAACATCGTCGCGGTCGGGGCTAGCGCCGCCATCGAATGCAGCAGCGCCCTGGTCTCCACCGTCGCCTGCCGGTCCACCGGATCGGGGCTGGACCGAGCCGTAGCGACCGGCGGCAGGGCAGCGCATCCTGCCAGGCTGGCGCAGGCCACCAACAGCGGGAACTTCGACATCGCATCCTCCGGGGAAAACGTCACGCCCCCGGACGAAGGGGCCGTGCGCCCCGCCCGACCCCCTTTCCGTCGGACGGGACGCGCGCCGGGCTTTCCTGATGGAAATGCCCGGCTCGGTCTGGGTCAAAGCGTCAGGCGAACGCTCAACTGGACTTGGCGATCGCTCTTGAAGAACGAGCGCGGCGCTTCGAGCCCATCGCCATTGAGCTGGAACGTGGTCCTGATCTTGTAATCAAACAGGTTGTTGACCTGGACGCCGATCTTGAACTGTTCGTTGACGGTGTAGAATAGCGACGCATCGGCCGAGTCCGTCGCAAGACTGTACACAGGCAGGAACGGGAAGCAGCAGTCGCGATTGCTCAGGAGGAATTTCGACCGCCAGTTATACGCAAGTCGCGCATAGATGCCGTATTTGTCGAAGAATACCGACGTGTTGACGTTGTGTTTGGACAGCTGCGGCAGCGGGATGTTGTCGTACAGCCCCTGGATGTCCTGCGGCGGCTGGTTGCCATCGCCTTCGTTCGGCGTCGGATCGGTCGAAGGCCGAAAATCGGGCGGCGAGACGATGATCCGGCCGGCGTCGATATACGTATACGCCGCCTGTAGCCCCAGGCCGCTGAGCGGGCCCGGCAGGAAGTCGTACGTCTGCTGGTACGCCAACTCCACACCCTTGATATCGCTCGACCCCAGCGCATTGGCGGGACCCGTCAACTGCAGGTCGTAGCTCGAACCGCCATTCTCGAACGTACGGTTGAACCCGCTATTCTGGACGATGACGTCGGTCAGCTTCTTGTAGAAGCCGGTCGCGGTCAGCGAGCCGACACGAGCGAAATACCATTCGGCGCTGAGATCGAACTGATCGGCCTTGATCGGCTTAAGGAACGGGTTGCTCGACCGTGCTTCGAACACGCCGGTATTGCCATTGAAGCCGAGCGAAACGAAGTTCCGCAGATCGCCGAAGTTGGGGCGGTTGATCGCCTTCGACGCAGCGAAGCGGAACGTCAGCTTGTCCGACGCGTCGAAGCGGACGTTGAGGCTAGGCAGCCAGTTGTCGAACGTCTGTTCCGCCACCTGTGGAAGCGACGCGCCGTTGGCAAAGGCCAGTGCCGCCGCCTGCTGCTCCGCCGTCACGCCCGTGCGGCACAATGCCGGCAGCTGCGATTGCGAAGGCGATTCGCCGGTAATGGGATCGACTTCGGTCTGTTCCGCGCAATAGGCGGCAAAGTCCGCGAAGCCGTCTGGCAGTACCTGATTACGCTGCGGGAAATTGATCGCCCCTGCCGCTTCGTTGGTGGTCTGGACCCAGCGGACACCGATATTGCCCGACAACCGCATACCGCTGTCGAAATCCGTGCCGAAATCCAGCCGAGCGTACGCCGCCTTCGTTTCCTCGGAATTGTCGTAGACTTCGTTCGGCTGAAAATAACCCTCGATGAGTTCATCGACGCCGTTCGGCGTACGATCTTCGAGGGGCGTGTAGCTGAACTGACCAGAGGGGTCTTTCGCCCGCCGCAGCAATTCGGTCAGCGCATCGTGATCGCTCAGAATGTCGGCGCGGATCGACGGAACGCTCGGCACATTGGCCTCGCCGCGGAAGAAGTTCTCGTAGTTATACTGGTTGATCGCATCGGGCGTCACGCTGACGAAGCGCGGTCCCTGATCGACCCAGGTCGCCGACAGCGACCCCCAATTATTGTAGTCGTTGGTGCGTACAGTCTGCTGCCGCTTCGAATAGCGGCCGCCGAAGCGCAGCTTGCGCAGGAAGCCGTCTTCCGAAACGTCGAACTCGCCATCGGCGCGGAAGGCATATTCGTCGCCGTCGTTGATCGAGCGGTTGTTGAACGCGTTGTTGTAGAACCAGCTTCCCTGGTTGGCGAAGTAGCTGGTGGTATCGAAGCCCGGCGTCACGAACGACACGTTGGGGATGTCGTTCTGCAGATCGATCGTAACGTTCGAGAAGGTATAGATATCGACGATGTCGTCGGTGCCTTCCGCCTCGGACTTGGCATATTGCGCGTCAAAGTTGAAGCGCAGCCGGTCGCTCGCCTGCCACTTGATGTTGAGCGACGCGTCCTGATTGACCGACTTGCTGGAGAAATAACGATTGGTCGAGGCGGTGTTGATCCCGCCCGGATTTACGAATTGGTCGTACGGGCAATAGGTAATCGGCGCGGTATTGGCAGGCGGATCGTAAAAGCCACAATTAGCGCCACCGGGTAGATTCCGCGCCTGGAGGTTGCCGCGGCGAACAATGGTGCCGCCGGTGAAAACGCCATCGTCGTTGAACGTGTAATTGGCGTTGGGATCGTAGGGGAAACCGTCCTGCTGAATATATCCGGCCGGATAGGTGTTGCCGATATCGTTGTAATAGATGTTCGGCTCGACCGTGCGATCGACCCAGCTTTCGATCGATTCGGCACGCAGATACTGCGCGGTGATCAACAGGCTCTCGTCGGCAGTCTCGAACTGGCCAGCGGCGGCTATGCTGTTGCGCTTGGTATTGAAGCTCTGTTGGCGAAAGCCCGCGCCGCTGGGGGTGTAGACCGTGTCAAACCCTTCAGGAGTCGGAAAATTGTCGCAGACGCGCAGCTGATACGGCGTGCCTTCATTGATCAGGCGACCTTCGTTGGGATTGTTGCCGTCGCAGGTGACGCCGTCGAACTGCGAGCCCTGATAATCGACACCGTCGGGCGCATAGCCATCGACGCCGTCATCGGGCGCGTTGAAGCGCGGCAGGAACGACGAGAGGAAGATCGAATCGGCGCGGCTGCGCTGCTGGAAATAGCTGCCGCCGACGAGCAGTCCGACGCGGTGGCCATCGCCGACCTCCCACTGGTTGCTGTAGAGACCCGCGAACGAACCTTCGGCCTGCTGTGCCAGATCGCCGTAGCTGACGCCGCCCGAGAGGTAGAGGATGCGATCGTTGCTGTCGAACGGCTTGCGCGTGTTGATGCTGACCGTGCCGGCGATGCCGCCTTCGATCAGATCGGCGGTCAGGTTCTTAAACACCTCGACCGACCCGGCGAGTTCGGCAGGAATGTCGTTATAGCCGATGTCGCGTCCGGCGCTGACCGAGAAGGTGTCGCGGCCGTTGAACTCGCCGCGGGTATAGGTGAGGCCGCGGATCTGGACGCCCGATCCCTCGACCGAGAAATGCTGCGAGTCGTTGGGCGCCGCAAAGCGATCGATCGAGACGCCAGGAATGCGCTGCAGCGCCTCGTTGATCGAACGGTCGGGAAGCGCGCCGATGTCCTCGGCAGTGATCGCATCGACCACCGTGTCGGCACGCCGCTTGATCTCCTGCGCATTGGCAAGGCTGGCGCGGATGCCGGTGACGACGATATCGCCGACTGCGGCGTCTTCGTCGGCAAGGTCGGTCTGCTCGAGCGGCGGCGGCGCCTGGTCGGTCTCCTGAACCGGATCATTCTGCGTAGTCTGCGCAAAGGCGCTTTGCGCGCTACCGATCAGTGCGAGCGCCGAAACTCCGGCAATCAAATGTGTGAATTGGCGTCCATGACGCAGGTGACGCGTGGCCATCCCTATTTCCCCCAGCATGCTCTCCCCACGCCTGCCGCTACTGCGGTTCGGCGGCCTCGCTCGATTCATCGATCGTTGGCGATGCATAGTCTGGATATTGCGCTACCATGCGCGTGGCAAGCACAAAAACAAAATTGATTTATTTAAATATTGCGCGACATATCCGGGGCGGGGAGAGCGGGCGATGACGGGCGCGCCAAAGCGGATGCGGACGGTGATACTGGGAGGCGGCACGGCGGGTTGGATGACCGCCGCGGCGCTGGCTCGCCTGCTGCCGGCCGCGACCGACGTGCATCTGGTCGAATCGGCGGAGATCGGCATCGTCGGCGTCGGCGAAGCGACGCTGCCGCACCTGCGCGCGTTCATCGAGCGGCTGGGCATCGACGAAGCCGAGTTCATCACTGCGACCGAAGCGACCTTCAAGCTCGGCATCGACTTTCGCGATTTCGGCAGCATCGGCAGCGCCTACATCCACCCGTTCGGCAGTTTCGGGGCGTCGATCGGCGATGTTGGATTCCATCACTACTGGCTGCGCGCACACCAGGGGGGGCACGGCGCGCCGATCGAGGCGTACAGCCTGCCATGCCGCGCCGCCCGCGCCGCGCGCTTCGAGCGCCCCGATCCCGGTAGCGATGCCGCGCATGCCGGTTATGGCTATGCCTATCAATTCGACGCCACCCGTTTCGCTCCGTTCCTGCGCGCGCTTGCCGAAGCGAGTGGCGCACGGCGAAGCGAGGGCCGGGTGGCGTCGGTCGAACGCGATCCGGAAAGCGGCGATGTCCGGGCGCTGATGCTGGAAGACGGCCGCCGCGTCGAAGGGGATCTGTTCATCGACTGCTCGGGCTTTCGGAGCCTGTTGCTCGGCGATGCGATGGGCGCGGCATGGCAGGACTGGTCGCACTGGCTGCCGTGCGACCGCGCGGTCGCCCTGCCCTGCGCCTCCCCCGATGGCCCGATCGCGCCGTTCACGACCGCGCAGGCGATGGCGGCGGGCTGGCGCTGGCGCATCCCGCTGCAGCACCGCGTCGGCAACGGCTATGTCTATTCGAGCGCGCACCTCGGCGACGATGCCGCCGCCGACGCGCTGCTCGCCGCGGTCGAGGGGCAGCCGCTGGCCGATCCGCGCCAGTTGCGGTTCAAGGCGGGGCGCCGCACGCAAAGCTGGGTAGGCAATGTCGTGGCGGTGGGTCTGGCGAGCGGCTTTCTCGAACCGCTCGAATCGACCAGCATCTATCTGGCGCAGGCGGCGATCACCCAGTTGATCGAGCTGTTCCCCGACGGTGACACGATCGATCCGCGCGATCGCACCGAGTTCAGCCGGCTCGTCGACCTCGAATATGATCGCATCCGCGATTTCCTGATCCTCCACTATCATGCCACCGCGCGCGACGATTCCGACTTTTGGAACCATGTCCGCACGATGGCGGTGCCCGATACATTGGGCGAGAAGCTCGAATTGTGGCGCCGCGCGGCGCGCGTCGAACATTATGAGTATGGGCTGTTCCTCGAACCGAGCTGGATCGCCGTCTATCTGGGCCAGGGGGTGCTGCCCGATCGCATCGACCCGCGCGCGGCAGCGGTCGATCCGGCGCGGCTGGGTGGCGCGATGGCGGCGCTCGACCGCGATATCGCCGCGCGGGTAGCGGCGATGCCCGATCACCGCGCGGCGCTGGCCAGACTGCCCCGGACCGCGCATGCCGCCTGACGCAGGGTTGCCCGCGCGGATCGTCGTTGCCGGCAGCGGGATTGTCGCGTTATCGGCCGCGCTGATGCTGCGGCGGATCGTGCCGGGGGCCGCGATCCTGCTGATCGAGACACCATTCGACCCGGATGCGCTGACCGATCGCACCTCCCGGCTGTGGCCGATCGCCGATTCGTTTCACACGCGCATCGGTCTCGATCCGGCGGCGCTGCCGCGCGATACCGCTGCCAGCGTCCATTCCGCCGATCGCTTCGAACGCTGGGGATCCGACCCGGCATGGTTGCTGCCGACCGATGCTCAGGCGATCGACGGCACGCTGTTCCAGCACTGGCTGCGCGCCGGGGCCGGGCCGCTGGCGGCGCTGGCGCCCGAGGCAGCGCTTGCGCAAAGCGACCTGGTGGTCCGCACGCTGCCGCATCTGCGGATCGATCCGGCCAGCTATCGGGCGTTGCTGTCGCGCGGCATCGACGGCGCGCGGATCGCGCGACGTGCGCTGGCAGACTTCGGTGTCGAGCGCGCGGCCAGCGGCAGCGTTGCCGCAGTAATCGGCGGCGGCGACCGCATCGAAGCCGACTGGTTCGTCGATGCGACCGGTGCAGCCGCGCGTATCGCCGGCCTCGTCGCGCCTGCTCATGCTACCGTGCCGACCGCCTGCGACCTCATCGCCTATGGCCGCGACGAAGCCCCGCGCGGGTCTGCGATCGACCGCTGGAGCGGAACTCCCGGCGGATGGATCGCGCGCATCCCGGGCCCGCGGGCATCGACGACCATGATGGGCTTTGCATCGGCGCTGACCGACCCGGCCGACGCCGCGCGCCGGTTTCGCACCGAAACCGGCGCCGCCCCGCAGCATGTTGCCAGCTTCACCATGACCCGCCGCGACAGCTGGAGCGGCAATGTCCTGGCGCTTGGCGAAGCTGCGGTCGGGATCGACGTGATCGGCGGGCTCGGGCTGGCGCTGACCCATAGCGCGATGGTGCACCTCGCCGAACTGCTCCCCGGCCGGGTGCCCGCACCGATCGAAACCGCCGAGTTCAATCGCCGCACGCGCGCCGAGTTCGATGCGGCCGCAGACTATGTCGCGCTGCACTACCGGGCGCCGCGCGACGGATCGTTCTGGGAGCGGGCGCGCACGCTGCCGGTGTCGGACGATCTCGACCGCCTGCTCGACCAGTTCGCACGGCATGCTCGCATTCCCCACCGCGACGACAATCCGGTGCCCGATGCCACGTGGCGCGTGCTCCTCGCCGGGATCGGCGTCCTGCCGCGGCACGCCGACGCCATCACCCGGTCGCAGCCGCTCGTCCGGTCGCAGCACGTCCTTGCCCAGGCACAGCAGCGCGTCGATCTCGCCAGACGCGATGCGACCCCCTATCGCGCCTGGCACGACCTTCAGCTCGGGAGATCAGCATGACCGCCGACCACGCGCCGATCCGCGACGTCGTCATCGTCGGCGGCGGCACCGCCGGCTGGATGCTTGCCGCCGCCGCATCGCGCTATCTCAACGACGGCCAACGGCGCATCACGCTGATCGAATCGGAGGCGATCGGCACGATCGGCGTAGGCGAGGCAACGATCCCGCCGATCCTCAACTTCAACGAATTTCTCGGCATCGACGAGGCCGAGTTCGTCGCCGCCACTGGCGCGAGCTTCAAGCTCGGCATCGAATTCGTCGGCTGGGGCGGCGAAGACGAACGCTATCTGCATCCGTTCGGCAGGCTGGGCCGCGACCTGCACGGCGTCGACTTCCACCATTTCTGGCGCAAGTTCCGGGACCACCCGGACACCGGCGCGATCACCGACTATTCGATGTCGGCCGCCGCGGCCGCGGCCAACCGCTTCGCCCCGCCCGCGGCCGACCCCCGCAATCCGCTGGCACACCTTGCCTATGCCTATCATTTCGACGCCGGTCGCTATGCCCGGTTCCTGCGCGACTATGCCGAGGCGCGCGGCGTGGTGCGGGTCGAGGGCCGCATCGCCGCGGTCGATCGCGACACCCCGCGCGGCCATGTCGCCGCCGTCACCCTCGACGACGGACGCAGGATCGACGGCGAGCTGTTCGTCGATTGCTCGGGCTTTCGCAGCATGCTGCTCGGCGATGCGATGGGGTCCGCATTCACCGACTGGTCGCACTGGCTGCCCTGCGACCGCGCATGGGCGGTGCCGTGCGCGCGCACCGCGCCGCTGGTTCCCTATACCCGCTCGACCGCGCGGCCCGCGGGATGGCAATGGCGCATTCCGCTGCAGCACCGCACCGGAAACGGCCATGTCTATGCATCGGCATTCATGGACGATCAGGCCGCGCTCGACCTGCTACTCGCCAATCTCGACGCGCCCGCCGACGCCGAACCACGCCAGGTCAGCTTCAAGGCGGGTCGCCGCGAGGAATTGTGGCGCGGCAACGTCGTTGGGCTGGGCTTGGCGGGAGGGTTTCTCGAACCGCTCGAATCGACGAGCATCCACCTCATCCAGCATGGCATCCAGCTGTTGTTCGCGTTGTTCCCCGACCGCAGCTTCGCCGATATCGAGCGCCGCGAATATAACCGGTTGATGACCTCGCAGTTCGATGCGATCCGCGATTTCATCATCCTGCACTACCATGCCACGCAGCGCAGCGGCGAGCCGTTCTGGGACCATGTCCGCACGATGGACATACCCGACACGCTTGCGAACAAGATCGCGCTGTTCCGCGAGAAGGGCCGCGTTTTTCGCTATGATGACGAGCTGTTCGCAGTCCCCAGCTGGGTGGCCGTGCTGATCGGCCAGGGCATCGTTCCGCGCGGATACGATCCCGTGGCGGATTCGCTCGCCGACGATCGCGTGCTCGACATGATGGCGCAGCATCGCCGCGCTTATGCCGATATGGCAGCGCAGCTTCCCGACCACGCCGCCTATATCGAGCGATTGATCGCGCCATCGCCGCCGCGCGACGGCAGAATCGTCAGCGCAGTCCGAGCGCGCGGCTGAGATAGCCCTTGAGCGTCGCAGTTCGCCCGGCTCCCGGCGCGCCGATCACGCCGCGGGCATGTTCGGGAAGGTGCGCGCCTGCCTGCGGTGCGGTGTCAGCGAACACGTAATGATCGAACCAAGCGCGCCACGCGGTGCGTTCGCCCGGGGGCAGGTCGCGGATGCTCAGCAATCCGTGGACCAGCGCCGAGAAGGGCGATTCAGTCGGGTCCGCGCCGAACCAATAGTTGACCAGGATATTGAGCGGTCCGCTCGATCGCACCTGATGCCACCAGAGCGACGGGATGAAGATTGCGTCGCCGGGCTTGAGCACCGCCACCTGCGCATGCGCAAGCGCTTCGGCATAGAGCGGGAAGCGTTCGAGGTCGGGCGCGTCGGGATCGACCATGCTGACCGGCTGGCCGGCGATGGTGTTCTCGAGCGGCCCGACATAGAGGTTGGAGAGCTGCTCGGGAGGGAACAGCAGGAAGCGCCGCTCGCCCGCCGCGACGCAGGCGAGATTGGGCGCGACGTCGTAATGCGTCGAGACGACGCTGGCATTCCCAATCCATACCCGCGGCGTCGGATCGGGCACCGGCAGGTCGAGGCGGTTGGCGTCGGTCCATCCAGGAAGATGATCGGCGGCAGCGGCGGCCCCGGCATAATATGCCGGCGGATTGGGATGGCTCGACAGCCGGACCAGCTCGACCGCAAGTTCCGCCATCGTCGTCTGCTCGCGCCGGAAATTGAACCCGGCCATGTCGTCGGAATAGAAAAACCTTCCGCCGATTTGGGGTGCTCCGATCAGCACGCCGGTCGGCTTCGTCAGCCCGAAACTGGCGACGTAATGCGCGGTTTCGATCAGGCCGGCGCGTCCTGCTCCCACCGCCGGCCAATCCGCGACCTGTCCGCGCAGCACCACCGGGCGATAGGCCGCGACGACCTCGGCAAATTGCTCAGGCGCGATGCGGTCGCGCTCCGCGATGGGCGGCAGCGCGTCGATCGCGAAGGGCGTGACCGCATTCATGCCGCCGGCTCCAGGCGCACCTGCGACAATGCCGCGCGGCGAGTCGCGCCCGCGTCCGACGGGAGCAGCAGATCGCCGAACGGCAGCAGCGCCGCGCCCACCGCCGCCGCATCCTCCGCCATCGCCGCCGGCTGGACCGGCGCCAGCACCGGCGCATTGCGGCCGTGCAGGCGCACCAGCGCATTGGTGCGCTGCGCCAGCTGCTCGACGACGGCGACCGGGAGGCGCCCGCCGATCAGCACCGTTTCCGGATCGATCAGGCAATTGACCGCGATCAGCGGCTGCACCAGCGCGCGGGCCGACACCTCGACCCAGTCCTGCACCTCGCGCGCGACCGCGGGATTGGTGAGATCGGGCGATCGCACGCTGGCGTCCTTGATCCCCGCCGCCTCGAACCGCCGCGCCAGACCGGCAAGCGACACCAGATTCTGCAACTGGGTCGAACCGCCCGCGCCGTCATCGACCATTAGGAACCCGATCTCCCCCGAGCGGCCATTGGCGCCCCGATCATAGAGCGAATTGACGACCAGCCCGCCGCCCAGCGCATAGGTGACGAGCAGGTAGAAGAAGCTGGCATAGCGCTGTCCGAGGCCGAACTGCATCTCGCCGATGGCGGCCGCCGCCGCGTCGTTCTCGACGGTGACGTCGGCGCGAAACGGGCCGTCGAACAGCTCGCCGACATCGGTGGTCGCCCAGCGGCCATATCCGGCCGGACGCCCCGGCAGATCGACCTCTCCGATCTGGTCCGGCAGCGCCACGCCGATCCCGGCGAGCTGGTCCGACGCGATCCCCGCGGTGGCGAGCAACCCGGCGACCTCCCGACCGTAGAACGAGCGGACATCCTCGGGCATTGGAAAGTGCATGTCGTGACTGACGCGCGCGCGCACCGCACCCGCAAAATCGACCGCCACCAGCGTCAGGTGATCGCGATCGACGTTGACCCCGATCGAGAACGCTCCGGCCGGGTTGATCGTCAGCCGCGTCGCCGGCTGCCCCCTGCCCCCGCGCCGCTGCCCGGCGCGGTCGAGCAGTCCGGTATCGAGCAGGCGGTTGGTGATGTTGGTGACCGTGGCGTGGGTCAAGCCGGTCACCCCGGCGATGTCGGCACGGGTGACGGTGCCGTTGACGCGGATCGCGTGCAGGACGACGCGCTGGTTATGCTGACCCGCATGCTCGATATTGGCGCCTGCGAGCAACGAGGACTTGTCGCGCCAGCTCATTCCTGATCCCGATCGATGCCCATGCGGAGCAGCCTAGCCTTTGCGCAATCGCATTGGCAAAATATTCCGTGCAGCGATGCGGTCGCGGGCGCTTGCAACCCGGCGCAGGGTGCGCGACCACATGTGCCTGATCCTTGCGGGAGAACGCAGCCATGTCCGAATTCGACATCGTCGTGTACGGAGCGACCGGCTTCACCGGACGCCTGGTCGCCGAGTATCTCGCGCGCAGCCATGGCGACGGATCGCTGTCCTGGGCGATGGCAGGCCGCTCGCTATCGAAGCTGGAGGAGGTGCGCGACCAGATCGGCGCGCCTGGCGATATCGCGCTTCTCACCGCCAATGCCGACGACCCGGCATCGCTGCGCGCAATGGCCGCGCGAACCCGCGTCGTGCTGACTACGGTCGGCCCGTATCAGCTATACGGTCCCGACCTCGTGGCGGCATGCGTCGCGACCGGCACCGGCTATGTCGATCTGTGCGGCGAGCCGGCATGGATGCGCCAGATGATCGACGCGCATCACGAAGCCGCAAGGGCCAGTGGTGCGCGCATCGTGTTTTCGTGCGGGTTCGATTCGATCCCCTTCGACCTCGGCGTATGGAGCCTGCAACAGGCCGCACGCGAGAAATACGGGCGTGCGGCGCAGCGCGTGAAGGGACGCGTGCGAAAGATGCAGGGCGGCTTTTCCGGTGGCACCGCCGCCAGCCTGAAGGCGACGCTGGCGGCCGCCGCGCGCGATCCCTCGCTGATCAAGCTGCTGACCAACCCCTTCGCATTGACCCCCGGGTTCGAAGGGCCGTCGCAGCCCAGCGGCATGCTACCCGAATACGACGCAGCGATCGGCGCCTGGGTCGCGCCGTTCATCATGGCGCCGATCAATACCAAGAATGTCCACCGCACCAACGCGCTGACCGGCCATGCCTATGGCACGGACTTCGTCTATGACGAGATGATGGTCGCCCCCGGCATCGGCGACATGGGAAGAGTGGCGGCCGAAGCGATCGCCAAGATCAATCCGCTGGCCAGCGACAAGGGCCCAAAGCCGGGCGAAGGGCCGAGCAAGGAAGAACGCGACAGCGGCTTCTACGACCTGCTGTTCGTCGGCGAGATGCCCGGCGGCGAGCGCATCGACTGCGTCGTCACCGGCGATCGCGATCCGGGCTATGGCTCGACCAGCAAGATGATCGCCGAGGCCGCGATCTGCCTGGTCCGCGATGTCGAGGGCACGGGCGGAATATGGACGCCGGGCGCGCTGATGGCGGCGCCGCTGCGCGACCGGCTGACGGCGCATGCCGGACTGACGTTCACCGCCGGGTGACCGCCGCTCGCGCTACAACCCCCATACCACCAACAACAGCGCCAGCACGAACAACAGCGTGGCGCCGAATGCCAGCGGCCAGTTGCGCTTGCGCACCGCTTCCTCATGCGCGTCGAGCCGCGACAGGTCGATCCAGTAATGCCCCGGCGCGGCGGCGCGGACGATGCCGCGTTCGAGCAGCTTGTCGAACTGCTTGCGCTCAAGCTTACCGGGCGGCGCATATTCGATCGCATCGCCGGGCTCGAGCGCGTGCAGCGCCATGAAATGCGCCTGGACACGGTAGCGCGCCGTCGCTGCCGCCGCGACGATGGCGGGATCGGGCGCCTGACGGCCATTGTCGTGCACCAGCCTCACCGCTTCCTCCCCTGATGCCGGATGTTGGCGGGTCGCCCGCGATGCTTGATCACCCGCTTGCCGCGATCCTTGGGCGGTCCGCTGCCCGAACCCTTGCCCTCGGGCAGTTCGAAGCGCAGCCCGCCCGACACCGGATTGGCCTCGACCAGCCGCAGCTGCAGCGTCTGTCCGGACGAATAGGTCTCGCCGGTATCCTCGCCGACCAGCGTCCGGCTGGCTTCGTCGAAGCGGAAATATTCGCGGCCGAGATCGCGCGCAGGCACCAGACCGTCGCCGCCGATCCCGTCGACCGTGGCGAAGAACCCGAAATTGGTCACGCCGGTGATGCGCGCATCCATCACGTCGCCGACGCGTTCGGACAGATATGCCGCGACATAGCGATCGACGGTATCGCGCTCGGCCTCCATCGCCCGGCGCTCCAGCGCGGAAATGACTTCGCCGACACGCTCCATGCTGGCGAAATCATCGTCGGACAGCCCGCCCTCGCCCAGATCGAAGGCACGCACCAGCGAGCGATGCACGACGAGGTCGGCATAGCGCCGGATCGGCGAGGTGAAATGCGCGTACGACCCTAGCGCCAGCCCGAAATGGCCGTGATTGGCGGGACCGTAATAGGCCTGGGTCTGGGTGCGCAGCACCTGCTCCATCACTTGCGGCCGGAAATCGGCATCGCCGACGCGGTCGAGGATGTGATTGAAGGTGCGCGGCTGGATCACCTGGCCCAGCGCGAATTCGACCTCGAACGTCTTGAGATAGTCCTTGAGCGCAGCGAGCTTCTCGCGCGAAGGCGGCTCGTGGATGCGGTACATCACCGGCGCCTTTTTCTTTTCGAGCGCCTTGGCCGCGGCGACATTGGCCGCGATCATATATTCCTCGATCAGCTTGTGCGCGTCGAGCCGCTCGCGTGGGGCGACCGACAGAATGCGGCCCTTCTCGTCGAGCACGATGCGGCGTTCGGGCAGGTCGAGGTCGAGCGGAGCGCGCCGCTCGCGCGCCTTGTACAGCGCGTTCCAGCACTCCCACAGCGGCAGCAGCGCGGTTTCGCGCAGCGGATGATCCTGCGCCCCATCCACCGCCGCTTGCGCGTCCTCATAGGCGATGTTCGCCGCGATCCGCACCAGCCCGCGCGCGAAGCGCCAATCCTTGAGCTCGCCGTCCGCGCCGACGCGCAAGTGACACACCAGCGCCGCCCGATCGACTCCCTGCTTGAGCGAACACACGTCCGCCGACAGTATCTCGGGCAGCATCGGCACGACCCGGTCGGGGAAATAGACCGAGTTTCCGCGCTTGCGCGCTTCCTTGTCGAGCAGCGATCCGGGGCGGACATAGAAGGACACGTCGGCGATCGCGACGATCGCCTTCCACCCGCCCGCGTTCGACGGATCGTCGTCGGGTGTCGCCCATACCGCATCGTCATGGTCGCGGGCATCGGCCGGATCGATCGCGACGATCGGCAGATGGCGCAGATCCTCGCGCTTGCCGAGATCGCGCCGGGCCGACCGTTCCGCTTCCTCGATCAATTCGGGCGAAAACACGTTGGGAATGCCGTGCTTGTGGATCGCGATCAGCGAGAAGCTGCGCGGCGCGAACGGGTCGCCGAGCCGCTCGACGACGCGCGCGGTGATGCGCGGCGGGCGTCCCGCTTTTTCGGCGAGCACCAGGTCACCGACCCCCGCCCCGCCGGTATCGGACACCGGCAGGTCGCGGCGCTCCTTCTTCTCCAGCCCCTTGAGCCAGAACGCGCCGCCTTCCTGATGCAGCACGCCGAGCATCAGTTCCTCGCCGCGCGCGAGCTGTTTCATCGGATGCGCGATCCACCCGCTCCCCGCCTCTTCGGTGCGCGCGAGGATGCGGTCGCCAACGCCCAGCGCCCGCCCCTTGCCGCGCTCGCGCACGCGAAGTCGCGGCTCGAGCACGCCGTCGGCTTCCCAGCGTTCGGGCACCGCCCAGACCGTCCCGTCCTCGACATCGACGATGCGCAGCACCGTGACTTTTGGCACCCCGCCCATCTTGTGGAACGCGCGGCCCGGCGCGCTGTCGATCAATCCTTCATCCGCCATGTCGCGCAGCAACGCTTTCAGCGCGATCTTGTCCTGCGCCGACAGCCCGAAGGCCTTGGCGATCTCGCGCTTGCCGGCCGGCGTCGGCGATGTCGCGATGAAATCGAGGATCTGCTGGCGGGTGGGGAGCCCGGCGGGCGCTTTGGTTCTTGGCATGTGGGGCAAGAGATAGTCCGAGTCCGCCTGCGCACCAACCATTCTCGACTTTGCCAGAACCGAACGGGTAAGGCTGGCCGAGTGCACGACCTTCTGATCATCGGCGGCGGGATCAATGGCTGCGCGATCGCGCGTGAGGCGGCGCTGAACGGGCTTGACGTCCGGCTGGTCGAGCGCGACGACCTTGCCGGCCATACCTCGTCGGCGTCGACCGGGCTGATCCACGGCGGCCTGCGCTATCTCGAGCAGTTCGAATTCAGACTGGTGGCACATGCGCTTGCCGAGCGCGAACGCCTGATCGCCGCCGCGCCGCATCTGATCCACCCGATGCGCTTTGTCCTGCCACATGCCCATGCAATGCGCCCCTGGTGGATCGTGCGGATCGGGCTGCATCTCTACGACTGGATCGGCGGAGGCACGCGGATGCTGCGATCGCGCGGCCTGCGCGCAAGCGACATCGGCTATCGTGCGCCGCTCAGCCAGCCGGGTAAGGGCTTCGTCTATTCGGACGCATGGGTCGACGATGCGCGGCTGACGCTCGCCAACGCACTCGACGCCGCGCGGCACGGTGCGGTGATCTCGACCCAAACCGAGCTGACCGGCGCGTGCCGCGAGGGCGATTGCTGGGTCGCGGCGTTATCCGACGGCGCCACGGTGATGACACGCGCGATCGTCAACGCGGCGGGGCCGTGGGTCGCGTCGCTGCTCGACCGGCTGGAGGTGAATACGGCAAGCGGAGTCCGGCTGGTCAAGGGCAGCCATATCGTCGTCCCCCGGCTATATGACGGCGACCACGCCTATATGCTGCAGCAGCCCGACCGCCGCATCGTCTTCGCCATTCCCTATCAGGACGACTTCACCGAGATCGGCACCACCGACGTTACGGTAAAGGCTCCCGAGGACGCGGTCATCGACGATGCCGAAATCGCCTATCTGTGCGCAGCGGTGAACCGATATTTCTCACGTCAGACGGAACCGGACGACATCGTATCGACCTGGTCGGGTATCCGACCGCTTTACGACGATGGCGCGGCAACGGCGTCGCAGGTCACCCGCGACTATGTGCTCGACCTCGACGATCACGGCCCGGCATTGCTGAACGTGTTCGGCGGCAAGATCACGACTGCCCGGCATCTGGCCGAGGAGGCCATCGAGAGGCTTGCCCCGACCTTGGGCCTGAACGCACATCCGGTGACGCGGGCCCGCGTCCTGCCGGGCGGCGCGATCCCCGAATACCATCGCTTCGTCGATCAGGTGCGGGCGGCCTATCCGTTTCTCGGGGACGCGCGCGCGGTGCGGATGGCGCGCGCCTATGGCAGCGACCTGCACGTCATGCTTGATGGCATAGCCGATGCGCAGGCAATGGGCGCGGACCTCGGCGCAGGCCTGACCCAGATCGAGCTGCGCTGGATGGTCGATCGCGAATGGGCCACGACCGTCGACGACGTGTTGTGGCGGCGTTCGAAACTCGGGCTGCGCGTCACCGATGCCGAACGCACTGCAATCGCCGCGACGCTGTCAGCTATACGCGATCCAGCGGCCATAGGCAGCGATCGTCAGCCATAGGCCGACCGACGCCGCCGCCATCGCGCGCGCAAGGAGTGGAAACGTCGAGCGGCCCTGCCACAGCAGTCGAAACAATCCGGCATTGGCGAGCGCCAGCGCGATCAGCACCAGCTTGACTTGAAACGTCGCCGACTTGGCCAGCGCGGTGCCGTCGGCAGCGAACAGCACCGCGCCGCTCGGCACCATGAGCGCCAGCCCGATTGCCGCGACCGGCGTCAGCGCGCGTGCCAGCGGCGTGACCGGGATCGAACGCCACAGCCCGGCGATCCGCAGATCGACGACGCCAATGCCACCGACCAGCATCACCAGACCAAGCAGGTGCAGAATATTGGCAACTGGATAGACGCTCGAACTGCCGCGAGCCCATGGACCGACCCCGATGCCATCGAGCCAGCCGGCCAGGATTGCCAGCGACTGCTCCAACGATCAGCGCAGCTCGACCGTCTTGCCGCCGACCATCACCCGCTCGATCCGCATTTCGGGAGCGCCGTCGCGGCGCGCATAGCCGGTAATGCTGACTCGCTTGCCCGGCGCGATCTCTGCCTCGGTCAACCCGCGCGCTTGCATGCGAGAGGTCGGCGCAAGCACGATACCCCACTGCTTGCCCTGCCAGCGCGTCGTCGCGGTGCCGTGCGGGTTGCCCCAGGTCACCGTCTGGAACGATCCGGTCAGCGTGATCGGCTTGCTCTCGTCATACGAGCTCCAGCCGTGATGCGCGACCGCAGCGGCGGGAACGGCGGCGAGTGCGGCGGCGATGGTCAGGCGTTTGAACATGGTCCTTCTCCTACCCAATAGTCACCAACATACGCATGGCGCCGGGGATCGCTCCGGATCAATAGGCCCGCGCCACCAGGATCCGCTCGACCGCCGGCTTGCCTGTGAAGATGCACGCGCCATCTGCTGCCTCCGCCTCGCCGGGCACGTTGCGCACGGTCAGCTTGAGCGCTTTCAACCGCTCGACCACGGCATCGAGTTCGGCCCCGGTCGGCTTGGACCACTGCACCTCGACCCAGCCGGGATATCTGCCGTCGAACGCGCGCTCCATCGCGGCAAAGTCGGTGACGTCGCGGGTGATGTTGGCGTCGAGCCGCGCCCGCGCTTCGGAATGAAGGCTGGACTGGACGTCCTCCAGCATCGCCCCGATGCCGGCCACGAAATCGCCCTGCGCCACGACGACGCTGTCGAGCTTGCCGTCCGCGCGGTACAGCCGGTCGCGGCGGATCACCGAGACGTTGCCGCCCGCCATGTCGCGCCCGCCGACCTCGACCACGATCGGTGCGCCCTTCTTGACCCAGCCCCAGCGCTTGGTCGCCGCCTTGGCGGGTTTGAGGTCGAGCAATGCCCGCACCGGCTCGCCCAGCGCCGATTGCTTTGCCAGATCGGTCTGCAGTGCCTTGCAATAGTCGATCAGCGCCGCGTCCTCGTCGGTGTCGCGCAGCATAGGCACGATCACCACCTGCCACGGCGCGATGCGCGGCGGCACGCGCAGTCCATCGTCGTCGCCATGGACCATGATGACCCCGCCGATCATCCGCGTCGATACCCCCCAGCTGGTCGTCTGCGCGAGTTCGAGCTGGCCTTCGGCGTTCTGGAAGCGGATGTTCTGCGCCGACGAAAAGGTCGTGCCGAGGAAATGCGAGGTGCCCGCCTGCAGCGCCTTGCCGTCCTGCATCATCGCCTCGATCGAATAGGTCGCGACTGCGCCGGGGAAGCGCTCATTCTCGGGCTTCTCGCCCGCGACCACCGGCATCGCCAGGCAATCTTCCGCGAACGAACGGTACACTTCGAGCATTTTGAGCGTCTCGTCGCGCGCCTCGGCCTCGGTCGCGTGCGCGGTATGCCCTTCCTGCCACAGGAACTCCGACGTGCGCAGGAACATCCGCGTACGCATTTCCCAGCGCACGACGTTGGCCCATTGGTTGATCAGCACCGGCAGGTCGCGCCATGACTGCACCCAGCGGCTGAACGCGGCGCCGATCACCGTCTCCGACGTCGGGCGCACGACCAGCGGCTCTTCCAGCTTTGCGTCGGGATCGACCACCAGCCTGCCGGCACCGTCGGACTTCAGCCGGTGGTGCGTGACGACCGCCATCTCCTTGGCGAAGCCCTCGACATGCTCGGCTTCCTTCTCGAAATAGGATAGCGGGATGAACAGCGGGAAGTAGCAATTCTCGTGCCCGGTCGCCTTGATGCGATCGTCGAGCAGGCGCTGGATGCGCTCCCAGATGCCATATCCCCATGGCCGGATCACCATGCATCCGCGCACGCCCGATTCCTCGGCCAGGTCGGCCTCGGCGATGACCGCCTGATACCATGCCGAGAAATCCGCCTCGCGGGTGACGTTCAATGCGCGCTTGATCATGGCCGGGCGGATAGCGCCAAATCATTCTGGGGGCTAGGCACCGACGATGGCCGCCGCACTCAATCGTCCGCTCGCAGGAATCGGTCTGCGCCTGCTCGCCGCGCTGGCGCTGTCGGTGATGTTCGCGACTGCCAAGCTCGCCGACGAGCGCGGGGCGCATCTGGTCGAAATCGTGTTCTGGCGGCAGGCATTCGTGTTGCCGATCGTGCTGGCGGTCGTCTTCGCCAGCGGCCAGGGGATCGCTTCGCTGCGCACCGCCAAGCCCAGGGCGCATCTGTGGCGGATGATCGTGGGGCTGTCGGGCATGTGCTTCAACTTCTGGGCGGTGACGCTGCTGCCGCTTGCCGAATCGACGACGTTCGGTTTCACCGTGCCGATCTTCGCGACGATCCTGTCGGCACTGGTGCTGGGCGAAGCGACCGGGCGGCATCGCTGGGCGGCGGTGATCGCAGGGTTTGTCGGCGTGCTGATCGTGCTTCAGCCGGGCGACGGGCACGTTCCGCTGGCAGGAGCGCTGGTCGCGCTGACCGGGGCGGTGCTGACCGCCAGCGTGACGATCCTGATCCGGCAGCTGGGCGCGACCGAGCGCGCGACCACCACCGTCTTCTGGTTCTCGGCATCGTCGCTGGTGCCGATGGGGATCGCGCTGCCGTTCTTCACCAGCCAGCACGATGGGGCGACCTGGGGACTGCTGCTGGCAACCGGCATCGCGGGCGGGATCGCACAACTGGCGCTTACCGGGGCGCTGCGACTGGCGCCGGTCGCGGTGGTGCTGCCGATGGATTATTCCAGCCTGATCTGGGCGACGGCGCTCGGCTGGCTGCTGTTCGGGGTGCTGCCTGCGCCGCTGACGTGGCTGGGGGCGCCGATCATCATCGCCAGCGGGCTGTATATCGTCTGGCGCGAGCACCGGCTGCGCCGCGCCGCGTCACTGGCGCCGATAGACTAGCATCAGGTTGTTGGCCGGCATCTCGATCAACTGGTCGAGCGCCAGCCCGTGCGCCAGCGCGGCCGCGCTCACCGCCTCGACCGACCGCAATCCCCAGCGCCGATCGCGGCTCTTGAGCGAGGCGTCGAACGCGAGGTTCGAGGCAGCGGTCGGCACGCCGGAGCGCGTGAAGGGGCCGTACAGGATCAGCGGCGCATCCGGCCCAAGCACGCGCCCGCTGCCGCGCATCAGTCCCTCGCATGCTTCCCACGGGCTGATATGCACCATGTTGACACACAGCGCCGCGTCCGCGCGCGCGATCGGCCAATCGGGCGATGCAGCGTCGAGATCGAGCGGCGGCGCGACATTTATCATTCCCGCGCACCACGCCGCGATCGACATGCGTGCAGCGGGTTCGGGGTCGGACGGCTGCCAATCGATCGCCGCAAAGCGTTCGGCGAAATGCGCGGCATGCTCGCCGCTGCCGCTGGCGATTTCGAGCACGGTGCCCGAGCGCGGCAGGATACCGGCCAGCAGTTCGGCGATCGCGCCGCGGTTGCGCAGCGTGGCAGGCGCGTGCTTGCGCACCTCGCCGGTGTCCTCGGCGGCAATCCAGGGCGTCGGGTCAGCCATGCCCGTCCGATTGTTCGATCTCGGAATGGACCTGCGCATGCGCGAGCAGCGCGAACAGCGCGCTGCCACCGACGATGTTGCCCAGCAGCGCCGGCATGAAAAAGCTGCCTAGCGCCTGCCCGGCCCTCATCTCGCCGACCATCAGCAGGATCCACATCTCCGCGGAACCGGCGATGACATGCGTAAAACCCGCTAGGTCGATCAGCCCGGTCAGCACGACGATCAGCGTCAGCTTCTGCCCCTCCGCGCTCGGCAGCGTCCATACCACCGTAGCCAGCAGCAGCCCCGCCGGTATCGCACCGAGAAATGCCGCCTTGCCGAAATGATCGAGCAGCACGCGGCTGACGTCGATCAACGCGAGCGTCTTTTCCGGTCCGAAACCTCCCGCCGCGACGAAGGCGGCGAAGGCGAACGTGCCGACGAGGTTCGCCGCCAGCACTAGGCTCCACAACCGCAGCGTCCGGAGCAGGTTGCGGCGGGTAAATTGCGTCGCCAGCGGCAACACTGCCGACAGCGTGCTCTCGGTAAACAGCTGCAGTCGCCCGAGGATGATGACCAGGAATCCGATCGAATACCCTGCCGCCTGCAACAACGGCGTCCATGACCCGTCGGGCAGCGCGGTGGCCGCGGTGGCCTTGCCGACCAGCGACAGGCCGATGACGATCCCGGCGGCGATGCCCGACCAGATCAGCGAGGCGGCCGGCCGCTCGAGTTCCTCGATCCCCTGTCGCCGCACCACTTCGTGGACGACCAGCGCGGTCGCGGCGCGGCGGTCCTCGACGACCGCCTCGTCCTCGACATCGAGCGCGACCGTGTCTTCTTCCGCTTCGATCGCGGCGTCGTGCCTGGTCGTGTCGTCCATGGAACGACCGAACCCGCGGCGGTGTTGCCGGTTCCCGCTATTCCGCCGCCTGCGCCAGCTGCGGATCCTTCCACGCCAGTACCGGCTTGCGCGCCGCCAGCGTTTCGTCGAGGCGGCGGCGCGGGGCGAAGTGCGGCGCCGACTTGAGCGCGGCGTCGCCCGCCTTCGCACGCTCGGCGACCGATCGCAGTGCGCCGATGAACTGGTCGAGCGCGGCCTTGCTTTCGGTCTCGGTCGGCTCGACGAGCATCGCGCCGTGGACGACCAGCGGGAAATACACCGTCATCGGGTGATATCCCTCGTCGATCAGCCCCTTGGCAACGTCGAGCGTGGAGAAACCGTCGGCGAGGTTGTCGTCGCTGAACAGCGCCTCGTGCATGCACGGGCCCGAAGCGCCGAAGGGCGCGTCGAGCACGCTGTTGAGGCTGCGCAGTACGTAATTGGCGTTGAGCACCGCGTCCTCGGCGACCTGCCGCAGCCCGTCGGCACCGTGGCTGAGGATATAGCTGAGTGCGCGGGTGAACATCCCCATCTGGCCGTGGAACGCGACCATCCGGCCAAATGCGCTGGCGTGGTGATCCTGCGCGGTTTCCTCTTCGACGAGCACATAGTGGTCGCCCGATTTCTCGACGAACGGCAGCGGCGCGAAGGGGGTCAGCGCCTTCGAGAACACTACCGGTCCCGACCCCGGACCACCGCCGCCATGCGGGGTGGAAAAGGTCTTGTGCAGGTTGATGTGCATCGCATCGACGCCCAGATCACCCGGCCGCACCCGCCCGACGATCGCGTTGAAGTTTGCGCCGTCGCAATAGACGAACCCGCCCGCTGCGTGGACTGCGTCGGAGATTTCGCACAGGTCGCGCTCGAACAGACCGCAAGTGTTGGGATTGGTGATCATCACCCCGGCGACATCCGGGCCGAGCCGCGCCTTAAGCGCCTCGAGATTGACGCGCCCCTCCTCGGTCGCGGGAATATCCTCGACCCTGTAGCCTGCGAACGCCGCGGTCGCCGGATTGGTGCCGTGCGCGCTTTCGGGCACCAGGATCACCTGCCGCACATCGCCGCGCGCCTCGAGCGCCGCGCGGATCGCGAGGATGCCGCACAATTCGCCATGGGCGCCCGCCTTGGGCGACATCGCCACCGAATCCATGCCGGTCAGCGTCACCAGCCAATGCTGGAGCTGATGGATCAGCGCGAGCGCACCCTGCACGGTGTCGATCGGCTGGAGCGGGTGGATGTCGGCAAAGCCGGGCAGCCGCGCCATGCGCTCGTTGAGCCGCGGATTATGCTTCATCGTGCAACTGCCGAGCGGGAACAGCCCGAGGTCGATCGCATAATTCTGGCGGCTGAGACGGGTGTAATGGCGCACGGTCTCGGGCTCGGACAGCCCCGGCAGGCCGATCGGCGCCGAGCGTGCGAGATTGCCCAGCCGATCATCGCTGGTCGGCGCGGCACTATCCGCAAAATCGACTCCGGTGGTCTCGGTCGATCCGATCTCGAAAATCAGCGCCTCGTCGAGCATCAGCGCGCGATTGCCGGTGAAGGTCGCCGCTCCACCCGGCTCGCCGCTGCCCATTTCGGGCTTCCATCCGCTCGAATTGATCGCGTTCATGCCAGCACCTCGCCCAGCGCGCTTGCCAGCGCCTCGATGTCCTCGTCGGTCACGGTCTCGGTCACTGCGACCACCAGCCCGTTCGCCAGCGCCGCCTCGGCCGGGTACAGCCGCCCCAGCGACACGCCGGCCAGCACTCCCCGTTCCGCCAGCGTACGCACCACCGGCCGCGCCTCGACCGGCAGGGTCACCGTGAATTCGTTGAAGAACGCGCCGTTGACGATCGCAACGCCCGGAACCTGCGCCAGCCGGTCCGCCGCCTGCACGGCGCGGCGGTGATTGAGTGCAGCAAGCCGGCGCAACCCCGCCTCGCCGAGCAGCGTCATGTGGATCGAGAAGGCCAGCGCGCACAGCCCGCTATTGGTGCAGATGTTCGACGTCGCCTTTTCGCGCCGGATATGCTGTTCGCGCGTCGACAGCGTCAGCACGAAGCCGCGCTTGCTCTCGGCATCGACGGTCTCGCCGCACAGCCGCCCGGGCATCTGCCGGACATATTTCTCCTTGCACCCGAACAGGCCGACATACGGCCCTCCGAATTGCAGACCGACCCCGATCGACTGGCCTTCGCCGACGACGATATCGGCGCCCATCTCGCCCGGGGACTTGATCGCGCCGAGCGCGACCGGTTCGGTCACGACCGCGATCAGCAGCGCCTTGTGCGCCTGGCACGCCACCGCAAGATCGGACAGGTCAGCGATACGGCCGAGGATATCGGGATACTGAACGACGACGCACGACGTGTCGGCGTCGATCCGCTCGATCAGCGACGCAGTGTCGGGACCGGGCGCCAGATCGGGAACCGCGGTCTCGAGCGCATCGCCGGTGAACTTCGCCATGGTCGTCGCGACCGAGACGTAATGCGGGTGCAGCCCGGCGGACAGGATCGCCTTGCCCTTGCGCGTGATCCGCCGCGCCATCGTGATCGCTTCCCAGCACGCGGTCGATCCGTCGTACATCGATGCATTGGCGACGTCGGTGCCGAGCAGCCGCGCGACTTGCGTCTGGAACTCGAACAGCATCTGCAGCGTGCCCTGCGCGATCTCGGGCTGGTATGGGGTATAGGCGGTCAGGAACTCGCCGCGCTGGATCAGGTGATCGACGCTGGCGGGGACATGGTGCCGATACGCGCCGCAGCCCAGGAAGAACGGAACATCGCCTGCGACGGTGTTCTGTCGCGCCAGCGCGGACAGATGCCGTTCGACCGCCATCTCGCTGGCATGGCCGGGCAGCTCGCGGATCGCGCCGTCGAGGCGCGCCGCCTCGGGCACGTCGACGAACAGGTCGTCGATCGAAGCGGCGCCGATCACGTCGAGCATCGCATCGCGGTCGGACTGGGTAAGGGGCAAATAGCGCATCGATTTCTCCGACCCCGGCCATGCGGCGGGGCGTTGCGAGCTTACAGACCGGCGACGAATTCCTTGTACGTATCCTCGTCCATCAGGCCTTCTAGCTCGGACGGATGCGTCAGGCGGATCTTGAAGAACCAGCCGGCGCCTTCGGGATCGCTGTTGGCCAGGCTGGGATCCTCGGCGAGCGCCTCGTTGCCCTCGACGACCGTCCCGGAGACCGGCGAATAGACATCGGATGCCGCCTTGACCGATTCGACCACGGCCGCCTCGTCGCCCTTGGCAAAGGTACGGCCCTGCTCGGGCACCTCGACGAACACGACGTCGCCGAGCTGGCTTTGCGCATAGTCGGTGATGCCGACGGTCGCGCCGTCGCCATCGACCTCGATCCATTCATGGTCCTGCGTGAAATGACGGCTCATTGGACAGCTCCCTTGCGAACGTAACGATGGGGGACGAACGGCATCGCCGTGACCTGGGCGGAATGCGTCTTGCCGCGCTGCGTCAGCAGCACGCGCGTGCCGATGGCGGCGGAAGCGGCCGGGACATAGGCCATCGCAATCGGGCCGCCGACGCTGGGTGCGAAGCCGCCGGACGTGACGCGCCCGACTTCGCTGCCGTCGGCATCGATGACGATCGCGCCTTCGCGCACCGGCTGGCGTCCCTCGACGATCAGGCCGACGCGCTTCATCGGCGCGCCCGCGGCGTGCTCGGCAAGGATGCGTTCCGCCCCCGGAAACTTGCCCTCCTCACGCCGCCGCTTCGACAACGCGAAGCCGAGATCGGCGGCGACCGGCGTGGTATCTTCGTCCAGATCGTGCCCATAGAGCGGCAGGCCTGCCTCCAGCCGCAGCGAATCGCGCGCGCCAAGCCCGATCGGCTTGACCTCCGGATCGGCGCACAGCGCCTCGGCGAACCCTTCGGCGGCATCGGACGGCAGCGAGATTTCGAACCCGTCCTCGCCGGTATAGCCTGACCGGCTGATCCATAGCGCATGGCCCTGCCAGTCGAATGCGCCTGCCGTCATGAAGACCAGCGCGGCGACGCCCGGCACCAGCCGCTCGAGCGCCGTCACCGCTTCTGGCCCCTGCAGCGCCAGCAACGCGCGCTCGTCCAGGTGATTGATGGTGATGCCGTCGTCGAGATGCTCGCGCAGATGGCCGAGATCGTCCCATTTGGTCGCGCCGTTGACCACCATGTACAGCTCGGCGCCGTCGAACGGGTGCGCCTCCGGCAGCCGCGTCACCATCAGGTCGTCGAGGATACCGCCTTCCTGCGACAACAGCAGCGAATAGCGCAGCCGCCCCGGCTTGAGCGCCTGGATATCACCGGGCAGCAGCGTCTCCAGCGCCTGGTCGACGCCCGCGCCGGCAAAGCTCAGCTGGCCCATATGGCTGACGTCGAACAGTCCTGCATGCTCGCGCGTCCAAAGATGCTCGGCCATGATGCCTTCGTACTGGATCGGCATTTCGTACCCGGCGAATTCCACCATGCGGCCGCCCCGCGCGCGGTGCCAGGCGTCCAGCGGCAGCTGCTCGACCGGCGGGGTTTCTGCGGTGGGATGTTCGTGGACGGTCGCGTCGCTCACAATCGGTCTCCGGCATCGAGGGATCGGCAACCAGGATCGGCGCCGCTGCACCGCCCTTGTCCACCGCCCCCTCTGTCACGGAACCTGAGAGCTTTGACCCGGTTCCCCGGGCTTACCCCTTCGGTGGCCGCGGCCCGTCTGGCCGAAGCGCTTTCCAGAGTGTCGTGGCGCGCGCGGTCCGGTTGCCTGAGAGATTCCGGGGCGGTTGCTCCTTCGGCGGCCGCACTGTCCCTTCGGGACCGCGACGCTCTCCCGCGCATGCCATGGCCGGTTGCCCGGCCGCGACGCGATTGCAGTGTCGCGCCCGCCGCGGCGAGTCAATCGGGAAGTTAGCGCGTCGCGTTATACTTGAGCTGATCGGCGGTGAGCTGAAATCCGACGATCGTCTCGAACGTGGAATTGAGCACCTGCGCGCGAATTTCGGGATCGGCCAGCGGATCGACCGCGGCATCCTCGTCGCCGGGGCGGCGGCGCCGCGTCAGCCGTTCGCGTACCGCCTCGGGCAGCGTCGCCGCGGCGGTGTTGACGCTCGACGTGACCTGGCCCGAGGTCTGCGCCCGCCCCTCGCCCGCGGCGAACTGGACGGCGACATTGCCGACGCGCTTGGCAGTGACCTGCGATCCGCCGCGCAGCACCGCGACATAATAGGGCAAGGTCACCGAGCGGGCAGCGTCGGTGCGGGTGCGCCGGGCGAGCACGTCGAACGTCACCGTCGTGACGATCTCGGTCGGCCCCTCGGCACATGTCGACCGCACGTTGGTCAGCGTCGCGGTGACGTCGATCGCGCTGGCATCGCGGCTGGTGACGGGATCGAATAGCGTGATGTCGCCGGTCTGCGCCGCCACCGCCACCGACGGACAGGCCGACCGCACGGCGGAAATGCCGCCGGTGACGAGCTCGCCGCGGCGCGAGCAGCCCCCGACCAGTGCCAGGACGAGGATCGGGACGGCGAGCTTGCGGAACATCACGGGCGAACACACCTATCGCAAAGGGGACCGGGAACGCCCGGTGAAAGCGCGCCTTCATAGGAAGCGGCTTTCGCGCACGCAAGCAATCGCGTAGAGCCGCCGACATGCTGCAAGGAACGACCAAGCCGATGCCCAAGCCGCTGATCGAGCTTTTGATCGCCGCGCCGCGCGGCTTTTGCGCAGGTGTCGATCGCGCGATCCAGATCGTCGAGCTGGCGATCCAGCGCTATGGCGCACCGGTCTATGTCCGGCACGAGATCGTCCACAACAAATATGTCGTCGATACGCTCAAGGCGCAGGGCGCGATCTTCGTCGACGAGCTCGACGAAGTGCCCGACGACGTGCCGGTAGTGTTCTCGGCGCACGGTGTGCCCAAGGCAGTTCCCGCCAAGGCTGCCGAGCGCGGGCTTTCCTATCTGGATGCCACCTGCCCATTGGTGTCGAAGGTGCATCGCCAGGCCGAGCGACTGGTCGCCGCCAATCACCACATTCTGTTCATCGGCCATGCCGGCCATCCCGAAGTGATCGGCACGTTCGGGCAGGTTCCCGAAGGCACGATGACCTTGCTCGAAACGGTCGAGGATGCCGAGGCTTTCGCTACCGACCAGCCCGACAATCTCGCATTCCTTACCCAGACCACGCTGTCGGTCGATGACACCGCCGCGGTGCTTGCGGTGCTCAACCGGCGCTTTCCCAGCATCGTCGCGCCCAAGGCCGACGACATCTGCTACGCGACGTCAAACCGCCAGGCCGCGGTCAAGGCGATCGCGCATGCCTGCGATCTCGTGCTGGTGATCGGTGCCCCCAATTCGTCGAACTCGTTGCGGCTGGTCGAAGTCGCCGAGCGCGAGGGCACCAGCGCGAAGCTGATCCAGCGCGCCGCCGAACTCGACTTTTCGTGGCTCGACGGCGTCGGCACGCTCGGCATCACTGCCGGTGCGTCGGCGCCTGAAATCCTGGTCCGCGAAGTCGTCGATCGTATCGCCAGCCACTTCGACGTGGTCGAGCGCGAGGTCGAGACAACCCGCGAGACGATCGCATTCAAGCTGCCCAAGGGGCTCGAGGCGGCGTGAACGCGCGGCCAAAGACTGCACCCGGTCACTGACGTGGCCGTCTACACCCACGTCTCCGCCGAAGCGCTCGGCGGCTTCCTCGCGCGGTTCGATGTCGGCGAGCTCGTCTCCGCCAAGGGCATCGCCGAGGGAGTCGAGAATTCCAACTATCTGGTCGATACCACGCGCGGCCGCTACATCCTGACGCTCTATGAAAAGCGCGTTTCGGCCGACGACCTCCCGTTCTTCATGGCGTTGCTCGACCATCTCGATGGCAAGGGGCTGGCAGTGCCGCCGGCCATTCCAGACCGCGACGGCCGCGAGATCCACGAACTCGAAGGGCGCCCCGCCTGCCTCATCAAGTTCCTCCCCGGCGTGTCGCTGTCGCACCCCAGCCCGGCACAAGCGCTGGCCGCGGGCGAGGCGATGGGGCGGATGCACCGCGCCGTCGCCGACTTTCCCGCAACGCGCGCCAATTCGATGGGCCAGCCGAGCTGGGCAGCGCTGCATGCACGATGCGGACGCAGCCTCGATGACATCGCGCCGGGGCTGCACGACGATCTCGATCTCGCGCTTGCCGGCCTTTCCGCGACCTGGCCTGCATCGCTCGACACCTGCGCGATCCACGCCGACCTGTTTCCCGACAATGTGCTGATGCGCGGCGACGCGGTCAGCGGGCTGATCGACTTCTACTTCGCCTGTACCGACATCCGCCTCTACGATCTGGCGGTGATGCACGCCGCCTGGTCGTTCGACGCGACCGGGCGCGACCACGATGCCGCGGTCGGCGAGGCGCTGATCGCGGGCTATTCGCGGCACTTCGCAATGAGCGACGCAGAGCGCGCGGCGTTTGCCACGCTGGCGGTCGGAGCGTGCGTCCGGTTCACGCTGTCGCGGGCATGGGACTGGCTCAACACCCCTGCCGACGCTTTGGTGACGCGCAAGGATCCGCTGGCGTTCTGGAGGCGCGCCGCCGTCTATGATCCCGCACTCGTCCAGCGCTGCGCGACGCTGCGATGAGCGAACTGCCGCATGTCGAGATCGCCACCGACGGCGCGTGCAAGGGCAACCCCGGGCGCGGCGGCTGGGGAGCACTCATTCGTTATGGCACGACCGAAAAGGAGATGTCGGGCGGCGAGGCGCACACCACCAACAACCGCATGGAGTTGATGGCGGCGATCGAGGGGCTGAACGCGCTTACCCGCCCCTGCCGCGTCACGCTCTCGACCGACAGCCGCTATGTGATGGACGGCCTGACCAAATGGATCCACGGCTGGCAGAAGAACGGTTGGAAGACCGCCGACCGCAAGCCGGTCAAGAATGCCGAGCTGTGGCAGGCGTTGCTGGCGGCCGCGAAACCGCACCGGGTCGAATGGAAATGGGTCAAGGGCCATGCCGGCCACCCCGACAACGAGCGCGCCGACCGGCTGGCAAGCGACGCAGCGCTGGCGCAGCGCTGAAGCTTCAGGTCAGCTCGCTCGACACCTTCCACTTGTCGACCCCGCCCTCGGTCGCGAAGCGGTCGATCTCGGCCAGTTCCGCGTCGGTGAAGTCGAGCCGCTTCACCGCGTCGAGCGAATCGTCGAGCTGCTCGACCGTCCGCGCACCCACCAGCGCCGACGTGACCCGGGGGTCGCGCAGCACCCACGCGATCGCCATCTGTGCCAGCGTCTGCCCGCGCGCTTCGGCGATAGCGTTCAGCGCGCGCAGCCGCTCGATATTGGCGTCGCTGAGCATGTCGTCGCTCATCGACACGCCGCGCTTCAACCGCGAATCGCCGGGCACGCCGCCCAGATACTTCGAGGTCAGCATTCCCTGCGCCAGCGGCGAGAACGCAATGCAGCCGACGCCGAGGTCGCCCAGCGTGCCCAGCAGTTCGTCCTCAATCCAGCGGTTGAGCATCGAATAGCTCGGCTGATGGATCAGCAGCGGCACCTTGTGCTCGGCCAGGATCGCCTGAGCCTTGCGGGTGAGTTCGGGCGAGTGCGACGAGATGCCGACATACAGCGCCTTGCCCTGCGCGTGCAGCTGCGCAAGCGCGCCCATCGTCTCTTCCAGCGGCGTGTCGGGATCGACGCGATGCGAATAGAAGATGTCGACATAATCGACCCCCATCCGCTTGAGGCTCTGGTCGCAGCTGGCGATCAGGTATTTCCTCGAGCCGCCGACATCGCCGTACGGCCCCGGCCACATGTCCCACCCGGCCTTGGTCGAGATCACCAGCTCGTCGCGGTGGCCGGCAAAGTCCTTGGCAAGGACGCGCCCGAAATTCTCTTCCGCCGAGCCGTAGGGCGGGCCATAATTGTTGGCGAGGTCGAAATGGGTGACGCCCCGATCGAACGCGCGGCGCAGGATCGCGCGCCCCGTCTCGAACACGTCGGCGCCGCCGAAATTCTGCCATAGTCCCAGCGAGATCGCCGGCAGCACCAGCCCCGACCGTCCGGTGCGGCGGTACGGCATGCGACCGTCGTAGCGGGCGGGATCGGCGGTGTAAGGCAGTGCGTAGGGCATGGGCTCTCGCTTATTCGACCGTGACGGATTTCGCCAGATTGCGCGGCTGATCGACGTCGGTCCCTTTTGCCACCGCCACGTGATAGGCCAGCAGCTGCACAGGCACCGCATAGACGATCGGCGCGATCAAAGGGTGCACGGCAGGCATCTCGATCGTCGCGACGGCATCGTCGCCCGCCGCCGCCAGCCCTTGTGCGTCGGAGATCAGCACGACCTGGGCACCGCGCGCCTGCGCTTCGTGCATATTCGACACGGTCTTGTCGAACAGCGGCCCCGACGGAGCGATCACGATCAGGGGGACATGCTCGTCGATCAGCGCTATCGGGCCGTGCTTCATCTCGCCCGAGGCATAGCCCTCGGCATGGATGTAGCTGATTTCCTTGAGCTTGAGCGCACCTTCCAGCGCCAGCGGATAGTCCGGCCCGCGCCCCAGATAGAGGACGTCGCGCGCGCTCGCGATCGTTCCGGCCATCGCCTCGATCTCGGCGTCGTGCGCCAGCGCGGCGTTGATCGCGGCGGGCACTTCGGTGAGGTGGCGTACGATATCTCGCTCCTCGTCGGGATCGAGCCTGCCCTTGGCGCGCGCCAGATTCACCGCGAGCGCCGCCATCACCGCCAGCTGGCAAGTGAACGCCTTGGTCGAGGCGACGCCGATCTCCGGCCCGGCATGGGTCGGCATCAGCAAGTCGACCTCGCGCGCCATCGAACTGGTCGGAACGTTGATGATCCCGGCGGTCGTCACCCCGCTGGCCTTCATGTGGCGCAGCGCCGCAAGCGTGTCGGCGGTCTCGCCCGACTGGCTGACAACGACGCCGAGCGTGTTCGCCAGCAGCACCGGATCGCGATAGCGGAACTCCGACGCGAAATCGACTTCGACGGGCAAGCGGGCAAAGCGCTCGATCCAGTATTTGCCGATCATTCCGACATAATAGGCGGTGCCGCAGGCGACGATCGTGACCCGCTCGACCGATGACAGGTCGAACTCCATGTCGGGCAGCGCCACCTTTTCCTCAAGCGGACGCAGGTACGACCGCAGCGTCTGCGCCACCACTACCGGCTGCTCGTAGATCTCCTTGAGCATGAAGTGGCGATGATTGCCCTTGTCGATCAGCGCGCCGGTGACGCCGCTGATCGTGATTGGGCGGTGGGCCGGCTGGTTGTCCTTGTCGAAGACCTGCGCGCCCTCGCGGGTGATGACCACCCAGTCGCCTTCCTCGAGATAGGCGATGCGCTGCGTCAGTGGCGCGAGCGCCAGCGCGTCGGACCCCAGATAGGTTTCGCCCTCGCCATAGCCGACCACCAGCGGCGAACCCAATCGCGCGCCGATGAGGAGGTCGGGATGCTGGCGGAATAGGATCGCCAGCGCGAACGCGCCGTGCAGACGCGGCAGGATTTCAGCAACCGCGTCGGCCGGGGCCATCCCCGCTTCCACCTTTTCGGAGATCAGATGCGCGACGACCTCGCTGTCGGTCTGGCTGTCGAAATGGCGGCCGCGCGCCACCAGTTCCTCGCGCAGCGGCTTAAAATTCTCGATGATGCCATTGTGGACCAGCGCGACTTCGCGCGTGGCGTGCGGATGCGCGTTCACGGTGTTGGGCGCGCCGTGCGTGGCCCAGCGGGTATGGGCAATGCCGATCCGCCCGGGCAGCGGTTCATCGCGCAGTTCGCGCACCAGATTGGCAAGCTTGCCCTCCGCGCGCCGCCGTTCGAGCGCGGCGTCGTGGATGGTGCAGACGCCCGCCGAATCATAGCCGCGATATTCGAGGCGCTTTAGCCCGTCGACCAGTTGATCGACCACATCGCCCTTGCCGACGATTCCGACGATTCCACACATCTATTTCGCGCCCTTTCTGGCCGTCATGCTCGTCCGGAACCGCGCCGCCCAGCCCGGACGCGCCTGCTGCGTGCCACGCGCCACGACCAGGGCATCGGCCTCGACGTCGCGCACCACCACCGATCCGGCGCCGACGATCGCGCCCGCACCGATCGCCACCGGGGCGACCAGCGCGCTGTTCGACCCGACGAACGCACCCGCGCCGATCGACGTCCGGTATTTGAAGAAGCCGTCATAATTGCAGGTGATCGTCCCGGCGCCGATATTCGCCGCCGCGCCGACATCGGCATCGCCGATATAGCTCAGATGGTTGACCTTTGCCCCTGCGCCGAGCACGGCCTTCTTCACCTCGACGAAATTGCCGACCTTCGCCTTCGCACCCAGCACCGCGCCTGGGCGCAGCCGGGCATAGGGGCCGACCTCCGCACCGTCGCCGATCGCCGCGCCCTCGATATGGCTGAATGCGCGGATCGTCGCGCCGTCGCCGACCGTGACGCCGGCACCGAACCACACATCGGGCTCGATCGTCACGTCGCGCCCGATCCGGGTGTCGTGCGCGAACCAGACCGTCTCCGGCGCGATCAATGAAGCGCCCTCGTCCATCGCGCGCGCGCGCCTCGCCGTCTGCCAGCGGCCCTCGGCATAGGCGAGGTCGGCGCGGCTGTTGATGCCAATCACTTCGTCGGGGTCGGTCTCGACCACCACCGCGCCGTCGCCGTCGGCCAGCGCCAGCATGACGATGTCGGGCAGATAATATTCGCCCGCGGCATTGGCGTTGCCGACCCGGTCGAGCAACGGCCACAGGTCGGCGGCGCGTACCGCGGTCACGCCCGAATTGCACAGCCGCACCGCGCGCTCGGCGGCATCGGCGTCCTTGTATTCGACCATGCGTGCGATGCGGTCGCCGCCGTCGAGGACGATTCGGCCATAGGCCTTGGCATCGTCCGGAATGAAGCCGAGCACCGCCACCCTGGGCGCATCGGGCGCGCCCAGCCGGGCGACCAGCCGCGCTATGGTCGCGGCCGACAGAAACGGCGTGTCGCCAAAGCAGACCAGCACGATCCCATCGAAGTCGGCAAGCGCCGCGTTCGCCATCCGCGCGGCGTGCGCCGTGCCGAGTTGCTCGGCCTGGACGGCGATGTCGGCACGCCCCTCGACCGCGCGTTCGACCTGCGCGCGTTCGGCGCCGACCACCACCACCTGGCGCGTCGCTCCGGCCTGGGTGAGGCTGTCGAGCAGGTGCAGCAGCATCGGCTTGCCCGCGATCGGGTGGAGCACCTTGTGCAGGTCGGACTTCATCCGCGTTCCCTTGCCCGCGGCAAGGACGATCGCGGCGATCGGCGTGGTCATAAAGGCCCTCCTGCGCGTGCCCCTGCCATGCGCGCGGCAGCGAATCCAGCCGCTTCGCTCAGATCGGGGTGTAGCCCTTGCGCCACTTGGTCCACAAATGCCGCGCCAGCATCGCAGGCGGCATGCGCAGCAAGTGGCCGCGCAGATAGAAGGCAAGCTCGCTGCCCTTGCGCCGCTGCACGCCCCAGCCGTCGCGCCCGGTCAGGCGGCGCACGAACAGGCGATCGACGGGACTGAGCGTCGCCCCCGGTCCGTACATCGCATCGACAAGCCGGATCGCCCTTGCCATCGCGCTTTGCAGGCCGTGCTGGTTCGCACGCGCCATCAGCGCTTCGCGAAAGCCGTTCGCGGCAAATTCGCACAGCAGGCAGTGAATGTCCCACAGATTGCGGATACCGCCCGACAGGTCGCCGTCCGCGAACAGATGCGCCGCGGCGTGGCACAGCATGTCCCGGCGGTTGAGGATGCGCAGCCCGCCGTCCAGTTCCTCGCTATCGGCGATCAACGCGGCGGCATCGGGCGTGATCCGCGCGGTCAGCGGCAGGATCGTGTGGTGGACGTCGATCATGCGGTCGCGCTCGACATGGATCAGCGGCGGCAGTTCGTGCATCCAACGGCGGTAATAGGCGTCGTCATAGGGATCGGGCTTGACCCATTCCCATCCGGCCGCGAGCAGAGCCGCCTCGACCGAGGCGATCCGGTCGCGCGGAACCAGGATGTCGAGATCGCCGATCGATCGCCCGACCCCGGCCGAAAGTCCGGCAGCGACGAATGCCGTGCCCTTGAGCAGCACCACTGGCACCCCCAGTGGCGCAAGTGCGCGGCGCGCCATCTCGGCCTCCCATAGCGCCGCGATCCGCCCTTGCTCGGCCGAAGCCCGCGCGTCGGCGAGGATGCGGGACACCGCATCCGGCATCGCCAGGCCGCCGAGCCGATGCGCAAGGCTGCCGATGATCTGCTCCGCCCGCGCCGCGCCGATCAGTGCGGTCCAGCCGGCAGCGTCGAGCGATGCCGTCCGCGCCGGATCGCGCAGGACATCGACCAGCAGCGCCGCGCTCACGCCGCCGCCTCCCACGCCCGCTCGACCATCGCGACCGCGGTTTCCGTATCGGGATAGTCGATCGCGCGCGCCGGGATATTCGTCACCAACCGCGTCAACGCGTCGAAGCCGCGTTCGCCTAGCGCGACATAGTTGGTCGATGCCTGGGTCAGCCGCACGAACGTCTCGCTCGGCAACACGCCGCGTTCCTCGGCGACGAAACCGAAGCTTGGGAACAGGATGACCGCCGCTCGCGCAGGTTCGCCCATCGCCGCGATCGCGCGGGCATCGGGGACCAGGTGGCGAATGTCGCCCTTCGGCGTCGCCGCCTGGAGCGGACCGAAGCGCGCCTCCGGCAACGCCGCCTCGATCACGCCGATCGCTGCATTCTTGAGGCTGACGAGCCGGGGGAAGCCGTGGATCAGCCCCGTCTGGGGATCGAGCAGCGCGAATTCATCGCCCATCAGCCGCCAGCCGCGCGCCATCAGCAGCGCGGCGAGCGTCGATTTGCCCGCGCCCGACACCCCCGTCATCACCACGCAGCGCCCGTCGCGCTCGACGCAAGATGCGTGCAGCAGCAGATAGCGGCGCTGCGCCAGCGCCATCTGCAGGTTCATTCCCATTTCCGCCGCAAGCAGCCCCAGCCGCAGCGGCAGCGGCGCAGCGTCGGGGAGGATATAGTCGCCGCCGATCATCACGCTCGGCCGCACGAAGCGCCGCCACGGCCGCGCCGCGAACAGTCGCACGCTGAAATCGGGAATGCCGTCCTCGGGCTCGGGATAGTCGCGGTAGAGGTCGGCAAGCGTCGTGATCGGTTCGCGCCAGTCGCTACCGACGCGAAACCCGACCGGGCCGATGCGAAGCGAAAAGACGTGCCTCAACAGCGCTCGACCAAGCCGCTGGCCGCCAGTTCGTCAAGCCGCGCCTGCAGACCGCCGCGATCGGCATCGACCAGGTCGAAGCGCTCGCCCAGCGCGGCCAGCAGCGCGTCGAGGCTCAGCGGTTCGGCGAGACAATCGAGGATTTCGGGCACCGGCGACGCCACCAGATGGGTCTGGCCGGAGGCACGGTGGTAGATCGCCGCCATCGCATCGAGGTCGCTACGGCGCAGGGTCGCGGGCGCGGCGCTGCGATAGACGATCATTGCCGCGGCTCAGCCGCGCGGCATCTGCAGCGAAGCGAAGCAGGTAAAGCCGCTGGTGCCCGACTGGAGCCTGCGGATATAGTTGGTATAGGCGCGGCTCTGTTCGCCGGTGGTGCCGGGCAGCTGCCCGCCATTGAGCGCCCGCTTGATGTCCTCGCCCTTGAACGGCGTCGGTGATGCCGGGAATGCGCCCGGCGTGCCAGGCGCGACCAGCGATCCGTCGGCGGCGACATGACTGCCGGCGCGGCCGGGATCGGGCACCTGGATCTGGCACGTCGCCAGCGACACCTGCGTCTGCGCGAGCGCCGGTCGGATCGACACGATCGCCGATGCGCCGACCGCGCCGATCATCAGCGCGCGGCGGCCAGGCTGGGGCACATCATTGGCAGGATCGGGCGTGGGCTTAGTCATGTTGCCCTATGTCCTGCCACATCAGGCGTTAGGCAATGGTGAATCGGGGTTAATCGCGCGGCGCTCCTCTCGCAATCGTCCCGAAATCGGATAAGGCTTGCGGCCATGTGGGAAGGAATCGGCATTCGTCCGCTGGTGGCGATCGCGGTCGCCGCGATCGGCATCGTCGCGGGCGCACTGCTCGGCGCGCCGATCGAGGCGGTGGCGTTGGCGCTGGTCGCCGCGATAGCCGGCATCCTGATCGCGCTCGGCACAACCCCGGTGCGCGGCCGCGCCAGCCCGCCCGCGCCGCCCGTGACGGCGGTCGGGATCGAGGAAGTGCTCGATGCCATGGTCGAACCGGTGCTGATCGTCTCCGCCAATCGCGTCCGCTTCGCCAACCCGGCGGCGCAGGCGCTGCTCGGCGGGCATATTCTGGGCGAGGACGTGCGCATGGCGATCCGCCACCCGGCCGCCGCCGAACGGCTGACCAGCCCGATTGAACCGCACCACGACCATGCCGTGCATCTGGTCGGACTTGGCGCGCGCGAGCAACGCTGGGAAATGCATGTCCGCGCCGCGGCGGACGGGCAGCGCATCGTCCATCTGATCGACCGGACCGGCAGCTATGCCACCGACCGCATCCGCGTCGATTTCGTCGCCAATGCCAGCCACGAGCTTCGCACCCCGCTCGCCTCGATCCTGGGCTTCGTCGAGACGCTGCGCGACGAGGCCGGCGACGAGCCCGCGATCCGCGATCGGTTCCTAAAGGTCATGTTCGACGAAGCGTCGCGGATGCGGCGGCTGGTCGACGACCTGATGTCGCTGTCGCGCATCGAGGCGGAAAAATATCGCGCGCCCGATCGCTCGGTCGATCTGGAAGCCCTGGTCGAGGAAGTGCGCAGCGAGATCGTATCGACGCACAATGGCCGCGCCAGCGACCTTATCGTCGAGATCGGGGAGCTTCCCCCCGTCACCGGCGATCGCGCACAGCTGTCGCAACTGCTCCACAACGTCGTCGGCAACGCCATGAAATACGGACGGCCGGGGACGCCTGTGACGCTGGCGGTGCGCTACGAAGCCGGGCCGATGGTGCGGATCACGGTCAGTGACGAGGGTGAAGGGATCGCGCCCGAACATCTGCCGCGGCTGACCGAGCGGTTCTATCGTGTCGATTCGGGACGCAGCCGTGCGATGGGAGGCACTGGCCTCGGCCTCGCGATCGTCAAGCACATCGTCGAGCGGCATCGCGGGCGCTTCGATATCGCCAGCACGCCCGGGGTCGGATCGACGGTGACGATCCTGCTGCCGCGAGAGGCGCTGTCATCAAAGCGTAACGTCCTTGCAACACAGGCGGCGGTGGACGGGTGATAGCCCGCGGCGGTGTTTGACAGACCGAAGCAGTTCGGCCGAACGGCAGGGACGATTTCATGACGATGCGATTCGGGTTCGTGGCGCTGGCGGCGTTCACGCTTGCCAGCTGCGGCGGCGGCAGCGGCGCGGCGCGCGACCAGATCAAGATCGTCGGGTCGTCGACGGTCTATCCCTTCACCACCAAGGTCGCCGAGCAGTTCGTCAACAAGAACCCCAATCTCAAGGCGCCGGTGATCGAATCGGTCGGCAGCGGCGCGGGTATCCAGCTGTTCTGCGCAGGCGTCGGGCCGCAGCACCCCGATATCGCCAACGCATCGCGCCGAATGAAGCCGTCCGAATTCGACCTGTGCGCGCGCAACGGCGTGCAGGGCATTCTGGAAATCCAGGTCGGCTCGGACGGCGTCGTGCTGGCGGAAGCCACCAACGGCCCCAAGCTGTCGCTGAGCGATCGCGACCTGTACCTTGCGCTAGCCGCCAATCCGCGCGGTCGGCCCAATGCCGCGCGCGCCTGGTCGGACGTCAATCCGGCGCTGCCGAACATTCCAATCCAGGTGCTCGGCCCGCCTTCGACCAGCGGCACGCGCGACGCGTTCGTCGAACTGGTGATGGTGCCGGGCTGTAAGGAGGTCGATCCGCAGGCCGAGGCGCTCGAGGAAAGCGATCCCGACGCCTTTGCCGCGCGGTGTCAGGAAATCCGTTCGGACCAGGCCTATGTCGACAAGGGCGAGAACGACAACCTGATCGTCCAGGGGCTGTCGACCAATCCCAATGCGATCGGCATCTTCGGCTATTCCTACCTCGAAGAGAATGGCAGCCGACTGCGCGGCATCCCGCTCGACGGCATTACGCCGACCTATGAGACGATCTCGAACAGAACCTATCCCGGCGCGCGCCCGCTGTTCATCTATGTCAAGAAACAGCATCTTCGCCCCGTTCCCGGCATGCAGACCTTTCTTGCCGAATATCAATCGTCCTGGGCACCCGGCGGGTCGCTGGCGCGGATCGGCATGATCGCCGCGTCGGCGCAGGAACGCGCGAAATCGGCGCGGACGATCGCGCAGGGCATCGACCTCACCAAGGCAGAGCTCGAATGATCCCTGCCCCTGACGTCATTCCCTACTTCGACAGCATCGCGACCGCATCGTGAACCCGTATGCGCTGCTGTTCATCATCGTCGGCCTCGGCCTGATCGGCTGGCTGATGGCACGTGCGCGCGCCTCGCGCTTCAGTCCGGGAAAGGCGCGGCGGCTGCATTCGCTGCCCAGCCAGCATGGCTGGTATGTCGCCGCCTGGACCGCATTGCCGGCCTTGCTGTTCGTGGCGATCTGGTCGAGCGTCAGTCCCGGGCTGATCGCCGATCAGGTGCTGCAGCATCCGCTCGCCGCCCAATTGCCCGCCTTCGGGTTCGAGCGTGCCTCGATTCTCGACGAGGCCCGGCGGGTCGCCGCGAACCCCGAATATGGCGCGTTCAATCCGCTCGCCGAGACGCTGGCGCCGATCTACGGCGCCGCCGCAGCGCGCTATGCCTGGATCGGCTCGGCGCTGGCGTTGCTGCTGGCATTCGCCGGCGGTGCGTTCGCCTTCCTGCGCATTCGTCCCGATTTCCGTGCGCGCACCCAGGTCGAGCGCACGGTGATGCTGATCCTGCTGGTCGCGTCGCTGATCGCGATCCTCACCACACTCGGCATCTTCGCGTCGCTGCTGTTCGAAAGCGCCCGCTTCTTCGGCCAGGTTCCGATCAGCGATTTCCTGTTCGGCACCAACTGGAATCCGCAGGTGATCAGCGCCTCCGATCCAGGCGCGACGCTGGGGGCGGTGCCGCTGTTCTGGGGCACCTTCTTCATCGGCGCGGTGATCGCGATGATCGTCGCGATTCCGTTCGGGCTGATGAGCGCGATCTATCTCACCCAATATGCGCGCCCCGTCGTGCGCCGCTGGATGAAACCCATCCTCGAGATCCTCGCGGGTGTCCCCACGGTGGTCTACGGCTATTTCGCCGCGCTGACTGTTGCACCGGCGATCCGCGACCTCGCGGTCAGCCTGGGGTTCACTTATGCCAGCTCGGAAAGCGCGCTCGCCGCTGGCCTCGTGATGGGGGTGATGATCATCCCGTTCGTGTCGTCGATGGCCGATGATTCGATCGCCGCGGTCCCGACCGCGATGCGCGACGGATCGCTGGCGATGGGTGCGACCACCAGCGAAACGATCAAGAAGGTGCTGCTTCCCGCCGCGCTGCCCGGCGTCGTAGCGGGCATCCTGCTCGCGGTCAGCCGCGCGATTGGCGAAACGATGATCGTGGTGATGGCAGCATCGGGCGCAGCCACGATCACGCTCAACCCCTTCGAAAGCGCGACCACCGTCACCAAGCAGATCGTCGACCTGCTGACCGGCGAGACCGCGTTCGACAGCCCCAAGACGCTGGCCGCGTTCGCGCTCGGGCTGACCCTGTTCGTCATCACGTTCCTGCTCAACATCGTCGCCTTGAGCGTCGTCAAACGATATCGCGAAGCCTATGACTGACAGTGCGCACCCCGCGAGCATCGTCTCCACCGTGCCGGCAGGCAGCCACGAACCGGCGCAGCGCACGCCGACCGACTGGAAGACCGGGTCGATGCAGACGCGCATCCAGCGGCGTTACGCCGCGGAACGGCGCTTCCGCTGGCTGGGCCTTTCGGCGGTCGTGGTGTCGGCCGGGTTCCTGGTGTTCCTGCTCATCACGATGGCATCCAACGGCGCCGCCGGCTTTCTGCGCAGCAATGTCGCGCTGCCAGTCGATTTCGCCAATGCCGGGCTGGAAGTGACGCCGGCACAGCTGAACAGCGCCGGTGCCGACCTGGCGCTGGCGTCGGCGGGGATCGAGGATGCCACCGCCAACGCCGCTACCGCCGCCTATGGCCCGGCGGGAATCGACTATATCGCCGAGACGGCATGGCTGCACGTGCGCGACGCGCTCAAGGACGACCCGTCGCTGCTCGGAAAGCGCGCAGTTGTCGAGGTGCCGGCTTCGGCGATGATCGACGTCGCGTCGCGCGGACAGGGCGAACCCGAAGCCGAAGCCGCGGTGGCCCGGCTGCAAGCGGCGGGGGCGCTGTCGCGCGGCTTCAACAGTGCTTTTCTGACCGGCGCCGATGCGACCGATCCGAGCGCGGTGGGCATCTGGGGCGCACTCAAAGGCTCGCTGCTGACGATGCTGATCACGCTGATCCTGGCGTTTCCGATCGGCACCTTGTCGGCGCTCTATCTCGAGGAATATGCACCCAAGAACCGGTTCACCGACCTGATCGAGGTGTCGATCAACAATCTCGCCGCGGTGCCTTCGATCATCTTCGGCCTGCTCGGGCTCGCGGTATTCCTCAACTTCATGCAGTTGCCGCGATCGGCCCCGATCGTCGGGGGGCTGACGCTGGCGCTGATGATCATGCCGGTGATCGTCATTGCCGGTCGCAACGCGATAAAGTCCGTGCCGCCCTCGATCCGCGACGCCGCGCTGGGCATCGGTGCCAGCCGGGTTCAGGTGGTGTTCCATCATGTCCTGCCGCTCGCGCTGCCCGGCATCCTGACCGGCACGATCATCGGCATGGCCCGCGCGCTGGGGGAGACCGCGCCGCTGTTGATGATCGGCATGCGGGCGTTCATCGCTACCCCGCCCGAGGGCATCAACGATCCCGCCACGGTGCTGCCGGTGCAGATCTTCCTGTGGTCCGACCAGGTCAGTCAAGGCTTCGTCGAAAAGACCAGCGCGGCGATCATCGTGCTGCTGGTGTTCCTCCTCGCGATGAATGCACTCGCCATCTATCTCCGCAACCGATTCGAGACCCGCTGGTAATGAACGATACTCCGATCCCGCAGGCTGCGCTCGACCGTGCGATCCAAGACGCGACGCACGACACGCCGACCAAGATGTCGGCGCGCGACGTCAACGTCTTCTATGGCGCCACCCATGCCATCAAGAACGTGTCGATCGACATCGACATGGACAAGGTCGTCGCATTCATCGGCCCGTCGGGCTGCGGCAAATCTACCTTCCTGCGCACGCTCAACCGCATGAACGACACCATCCCGATCGCGCGGACCGAAGGGCGCATCACGCTCGACGGCGAGGACATCTATTCGTCCGACATGGACGTCGTCCAGCTTCGCGCCCGCGTCGGGATGGTGTTCCAGAAGCCCAATCCGTTCCCCAAGTCGATCTATGAGAACGTGGCCTATGGCCCCCGCATCCACGGACTAGCGGCGTCGAAGGCGGACATGGACACCATCGTCGAACAGTCGCTGACCCGCGCCGGCCTGTGGGGCGAGGTCAAGGACCGGTTGCAGGATTCGGGCACGGCACTGTCGGGGGGGCAGCAGCAGCGATTGTGCATCGCCCGCGCGATCGCCGTCGATCCGGAAGTCATCCTGATGGACGAGCCCTGCTCCGCGCTCGATCCGATCGCGACCGCCAAGATCGAGGAGCTGATCGGCGAACTGCGCGGCCGCTATGCGATCGTCATCGTCACCCACAACATGCAACAGGCGGCACGCGTGTCGCAGCGCACCGCATTCTTCCACCTCGGCAACCTGGTCGAATACGGAGTGACGTCCGATATCTTCACCAATCCTCGGCAGAACCGCACCAAGGATTACATCACCGGCCGCTACGGATAGGATTGCGAACATGGCAACCGGGCACGAACATACCGTCAAGGCGTTCGACAACGATATCGGCGTGCTGCGCGCGCTGATCTCCCAGATGGGCGGGCTGGCGGAGGAAGCGATCGCCAACGCGATGCTAGCGCTTCAGCGCAACGATCAGGTGCTGGCGAAGCAGGTTCGCAAGAACGACAAGAGGATCGATGCGCTCGAGGCGGAGATCGAACGGCTCGCCGTGCAGATCATCGCACTGCGCGCGCCGATGGCCGACGACCTTCGCGAAGTCGTCGCGGCGCTCAAGATCGCCGCGGTGGTCGAGCGCATCGGCGACTATGCCAAGAATATCGCCAAGCGCATTCCGATGATCTACGGCGAGCGCAACGACACCCGGATCGAGGCGATCTCGGTACTGCCGGCGATGGCGCAGGTCGCCAGCGAAATGGTCCACGACGTGCTCAACGCGTTTTCGGCGCGCGATCCGGACATGGCGATCCTGGTGCACGAGCGCGACAAGGCACTCGACGATTTCTACAATTCGATCTTTCGCGTGCTCGTCACCTTCATGGTCGAGAATCCCAAGACGATCAGCCAGGTCGCGCACCTGTTGTTCGTCGCCAAGAATATCGAACGCATCGGCGACCATGCGACCAACGTCGCCGAGATGGTCCATTATGCCGCGACCGGTCGGTACATGAACGACCGCGAGAGCGACGAACCCTTCGGCATGTAAGGAACGCCTGCGATGGCCCGTGTGAAGATGCTGCTGGTCGAAGACGATGCCGCGCTCGCCGAATTGCTGACCTGGCATTTCAAGCGCGAGGATTTCGAGGTCGTCCAGACCCCCGACGGCGAGGAAGCGCTGCTGCTCGCCAAGGAGGCGACTCCCGACATCGTCCTGCTCGACTGGATGGTAGAGGGGCTTTCGGGGATCGAGGTGTGCCGCCGCCTGCGCCGCATGACCGAGACCGCCAATGTTCCGATTATCATGCTGACCGCGCGTGGAGAGGAAGAGGATCGCGTACGCGGCCTCGAAACCGGCGCCGACGATTATGTGACCAAGCCGTTCTCGCCGCGCGAGCTGGTCGCAAGGGTCGGCGCGGTGCTGCGCCGCGTGCGTCCTGCGCTGGCGGGCGAAGCGCTGATCTACGCCGACATCGAGATGGACACGGTCGGCCACAAGGTGCGGCGCGCAGGCGAAGTCGTGCCGCTCGGCCCCACCGAGTTCCGCCTGCTCAAGCATTTCCTTGAGCATCCCGGCTGGGTATTCTCGCGCGAACGGCTGCTCGACGCGGTATGGGGACATGATTCGGACATCGAGTCGCGCACCGTCGATGTCCATATCCGGCGGCTGCGCAAGGCGATCAATCGCGGCGACCGGCCTGACATCATCCGCACCGTGCGGTCCGCCGGATATGCGCTCGATTCGGGCAGCTGAACGAATCGCGGTCGAAACGAAGGAAAGATTCGGACAGTTGGGCGTTCCACCGGTCGGCGCGCGCAGATTGCGCGCATGAAATCGAAGGAGCTACCGATGAAGTATCTCGCACTCGCCACCGCGCTCGCCCTGAGCGGCACCGCGATCGCCCAGACGACGACTACGCCGCCGCCGGCAACCCAGGACGGCATGGCGCAGGACAGCATGACGCAGACCCAGGACGGCATGGCGCAAGACGACATGGACAGCATGTCGACGACGCCGCCGATGACGCAGGACAACACCGTCCCGCCCGCGACCAACATGCCGCCATCGACCCCGCCGACCGGTACGCCGCCGTCGAGCACGATGCCGATGAACCAGCCGATGACGTCGATGTCGGGTGACGATCCCGCAGGCGGCTACATGCCGTCGCAGCCTGCGCTGAGCGGCCCGGCGACTGCCGGTGCGACCGTGCGCTTCCAGCCGAGCCCTTCGCCCGATCAGGCGTTCCCCGCCCCCGCGCCGCTCGCCGAATATCCGGTTTGCAAGGCCGGCCAGACCGACGGCTGCCGCAACCGCGGCGAATAACGCGACGGGGCTGAACTGCCTCGATCGCTTGGCGCGGCGAGGCTTCGGCGATACGACCCTCCCCAACTTGGTTGGGGAGGGTTTTTTCATGTCCATTCGCTTCGACGGCCGCGTAGCCATCGTCACCGGTGCGGGCGGTGGCCTGGGACGAGCCTATGCGCTCGACCTCGCGCAGCGCGGCGCCAAAGTCGTCGTCAACGATCTCGGCGGCGCGCGCGACGGTACCGGCCAATCCGACGCTGCGCTCCGCGTGGTCGAGGAGATCGCGGCGTCAGGCGGCGAAGCGATGGCCGATGGCGGCAGCGTCACCGACCCCGCGCAGATGGCGGAGATGGTCGCTCGCGCGAAAGAGCGCTGGGGCGGCGTCCATATCCTCATCAACAACGCCGGCGTGCTGCGCGACAAGAGCTTCGCCAAGATGGAACCGGAGGATTTTGCCTTCGTGGTCGATGTCCATCTGAACGGCTCGGCCAATGCCACCAAGGCGGTGTGGGAGACGATGCGCGAGCAGGCCTATGGCCGTATCCTGATGACGGCGTCGTCGACCGGGCTGTTCGGCAATTTCGGCCAGGCCAATTACGGTGCCGCCAAGCTGGGACTCGCCGGCTTGGCCAAGACGCTCCACCTCGAAGGCGCCAAATACGGTATCCGCGTCAACACCCTCGCACCGACCGCGGGGACGCGCATGACCGAGGACATCTTTCCCCAGGCCGCGTTCGACCTGTTCAAGCCCGAGGCTGTCGCCCCGGCGGCGCTGTTCCTGGTCAGCGAGGATGCTCCCAGCAACGCCATTGTCGGCGCAGGCGCCGGGGTGTTCCAAGCGAGCTATGTCACCCTGACCCGTGGGCTGCGCCTGCAGGGCGACGATCTGTCGCCCGAGGGCGTCGCGGCGCATTGGTCTGAAATCACCGACCGCACTGACGAAATCGTCCCGCAATCGGGCGGGGAGCAGGCGCAGAGCATCTTCAGCCTGCTCCAGCGCTGAAGGCTTTGGTCGCTACCGCACGAAGTGTATTGCTATACTAAGTCACCTGCGATAGTCTGATCGCACAGGGAGGTATGGTGATGTACAGCGAGAGTGATCTCAATCAGGCGGTCGAGGCGGGCGTTCTCGCGCCCGAAGCCGCGGCGGCATTTCGCGACCATGTCGCGCTCGGCCGGTCGGCGCCGGCGGTGGACGAGGAATCGTTCCGGCTGCTCACCGGTTTCAACGACATTTTCGTATCGATCGCGCTGACGTTGCTGTTGGTCGCAATCGGACAGATCGGCGAGCGCATCGCCGAACCGGTCGCGGGCATCGGCGTCGCCGTTGCGGCGTGGCTGCTCGCCGAATATTTCACCCGCGCACGCCGGATGGCGCTGCCCAGCATTCTGCTGCTGCTCGCCTTTGTCGGCGGCGTCGCGGCGTCGCTGGTCGGGGTGATGGTGCGGATCAATCCCGATCTTTCCGACCAGCAGAATGCCGCGATCCTGGCCGGAATCGCCGCGGTGTCGGCCGGCGCCGCCTATCTGCACTGGCGGCGGTTCATGGTGCCGATCACCGTCGCCGCCGGTGCGGTTGCAGCGGTCGGCGTCGTCATCGGCCTCATCTTCGCGGTGATCCCGATGGACGAGGACGCGCTCTACCCGATCGCGCTCGTCGCCGGGCTCGCCGTGTTCGGCCTGGCGATGCGCTGGGACATGTCCGATCGCGAGCGCCGGACGCGGCGGTCCGACGTTGCCTTCTGGCTCCACCTCGCCGCCGCACCGCTGATCGCACATCCGATCTTCCAGATGCTGGGCGTGTTCGGCAGCGACATCACCCCGGCGACCGGGGTCGTCGTGATGCTGCTCTATGTCGGCTTCGGCTTCGTCGCGCTCGCAGTCGATCGCCGGGCGCTACTGGTGTCGTCACTGGTGTACGTGCTTTACGCGATGTACGCGCTGTTCGCGAAGGCGGGCGCGCTCGAACTGAGCGCAGCGCTCACCGCGCTGGTGATCGGATCGGCGCTGCTGACGCTGTCGGCTTTCTGGCACTCGATGCGCGGGTTCGTGGTGGCGATGCTCGGCAGCCTGCAACATCGCCTGCCGCCGGTGGCGCTGCGCGCAGCGTGAGGATCCTCGCCGGTTCCTGACCCAAGCAAAGCAGAGCGGCGTCCGACGACGGGCGCCGCTCCGCCCTCAGTCCTCGACGATCTTCATCAGGCGGCGCTCGACCGGGGCCAGCACCGGACCCAGCTCGGCGCCGCGCTTGACGATCTGCCCCGCCTCGCCGACCAGCGCCCACATTCCCTGCTTGTTGCGGAGCGCCGGGCGCTTTTCGATCCGGAATTCGGGACGTTCGGCGGCGCGCCGGAATGCCGCGAACACCGCGGCGTCGCGTCCCAGTTCGATCGCGTAATCGCGCCAATGCCCCGCGGCGACCATCCGGCCATATAGATCGAGGATGCGCGTCAGTTCGATACGTTCGAACCCGATCTGGCTGGGCGCCGATCGCGCGAGGGGAAACGGGCTGACGGTCCCCATCAGGCGCGATCGCGCCTTTCTTCCTGCTCGGCGAGCGCAGCGTCGAGCCGCTTGCGCATCGCTTCGAGTTCACAGCGCAATATCTCGATCTTCTGCGTCGACGGATCGAACATCTCGGTGCACGGCGTGCCATAGGGCATGAAGCCGCGCTGGTAATTTTCCGCCTCGATCAGCGTCGAGCGCGCCGGGATACCGACCATCGTCGCCCCTTCGGGCACGTCGCGCGTCACCACAGCATTGGCCCCGATCCGCGCGCGCGATCCTACCGTGATCGGCCCCAGCACCTGAGCTCCCGAGCCGACGATCGCCCCGGCCAGCAGGGTCGGATGCCGCTTGCCGCGCACGCCATTGTCGGGGCTGGTGCCGCCCAGCGTGACGCACTGATAGATGGTGACGTCGTCGCCGATCTCCGCCGTCTCACCGATCACCGTGAAGCCGTGATCGATGAACAGGTTGCGGCCGATGGTGGCGCCGGGATGGATGTCGATCGCGGTCAGCCAGCGCGACCAGTGATTGACCAGCCGCGCGAGGAAGAAAGCCCGCCTGCGGAACAGCGCGTGCGCGACGCGATGATATCCGACCGCCCAGACGCCGGGATAGAGCAGGATTTCGGCACGTGATCGCGGGGCAGGATCGCGCGCGCGGATCGAATCCAGGTAGATAGTCAGCGCGCGCAGCATGCAGTCCCTTTCGCTCGCTGCGATGTAGGACACGGCGCGGCGAGTTTCCAGTTCCACCGCGGCACCGTTGCCCGGCGAAAGCCTATCTATCTTGTGGAGATTAGTTTTGGCGGGCATGAGTGTGCGGCGCGTCCCGCGCCCCGGGCAACTACAAGGAGCACCATGTTCGAAGGCATCACCCTGATCGAACTCCTGCCCTATATCGGCGTGGGACTGGCGGCACAGATCATCGATGGCGCGCTGGGCATGGCGTTCGGCGTGATTTCGAGCACGTTGCTGGTAAGCGTGCTCGGCGTCACCCCGGCGACAGCCTCGACCGGAGTGCATCTGGTCGAATGCTTCACCACCGGCGTATCGGGGATCAGCCACGCGCTCCACCGCAACGTCAACTGGCGGCTGTTCGCCCGGCTCGTCGTTCCCGGCGTGATCGGCGGCGTACTCGGCGCCTATGTGCTGACATCGCTCGACGCGGCGGTGACGCGGCCGTTTGTGATGGGCTATCTAGCGCTGATCGGCCTCTACCTCATCTATCGCGGCTGGGGATTTCCGCCGACCCAGCGCGAGCCCAAGATCGTCGAGCCGCTCGGGCTCGCTGGAGGCTTCCTCGACGCCGCGGGCGGCGGCGGCTGGGGTCCGGTGGTGACGTCGAATCTGCTCGTCCAGGGGGCAGCGCCGCGTACCACCATCGGCACCGTCAATACCGCGGAATTCGTGCTGACACTGTCGATCTCGATCACCTTCCTGATCGGCATCGGCACGCAGGGTCTGACGCGCGAATTCTGGGTTCCGGTGCTCGGCCTGCTCATCGGCGGCGTCATCGCCGCGCCGTTCGGAGCGATGGTGGCCAAGCGTGTTCCCACCAAGATCCTGCTGATCCTGGTCGGCATCGTTCTGAGCATCACCAGCGCGTTCAGCATCGTCAGCGCGCTTCGCTGAGGCCAGCCCCTTATATCCGCGCCGGGTGACGCTACATGCTGATCGACCGAAGCGATTACGGGGAGCCGGCGTGACCACCTATCTGCCCACTCTCAAGCAGCTCCAATATCTGGTGGCGTTGCGTGAGGCGGGGCATTTCGGAAGGGCGGCCGAAAGCTGTTTCGTTACCCAATCGACGCTGTCGGCCGGAATTCGCGAGCTTGAGACGCTGATCGGCGTGACGCTGGTCGAGCGGACACGGCGGGTGGTGCGCTTCACCCCGCTCGGCGAGCGCATCGTCGCCAAGGCCCGCACGGTGCTTCGCGAAGCCGACGAACTCGGCGACATCGCCCGCGCCGCCGGACGTCCGCTGACCGGCGAAATGCGGATGAGCGTCATTCCGACGATCGCGCCGTTCATCCTGCCCCGCGTGCTGCCAAAGCTGCGCGCACAATATCCCGAGCTCACCTTGTATCTTCGCGAGGAGCCGAGCGGCCCTGCCTGCGACAGCCTCCAGCACGGCCGCGCCGATTGCGTGCTGCTGGCGCTGCCTTATGCCTGCGGCGACGTCGAAATCGCGCCGCTGTTCGATGACCGCCTGTTCGTCGCCTTTCCCGGCAGCGACAGCGACGCGACGTCGGGGCCGATCGTTGCGGAGGACATCGATCCGGCGAGGATGCTGCTGCTCGAGGATGGTCACTGCCTCAAGGATCACGCGCTGGCCGCGTGCAACCATCCCGAACTGCGCGGGCAGGCGGCGATGCTGGGGACGTCGCTGCACACCATCGTCCAGATGGTCGACAACGGGCTGGGCGTCACCATGCTGCCCGAGATGGCGCTCGACGCCGGCATCCTCGACCATACCGGTATCGTCGCGCGTCCGATCGCATCGGACCGCGCATCCCGCTCGATCGCGTTGGTCTGGCGCAAGGCCAGCCCGCGCGAGCGCGACTTTCGGCTGCTTGCCGACGTCCTCGCTGACAGTGACGCCTAATCTCGATCAAGCTTCCCGCATCGATCGCGAAACCATTTCGGGTGCGGACCGTATGGGACAGGTGCGCATAACCGCACCCCATAGCAATGATGGAGAGTTTATGCCCCGGATCCAATTGATGGCGCTGATCGGCGCCAGCGCCCTCGCGCTCGCTGCCTGCACCACCGCTGCCGAAGATACCGACATGGCGACCGCATCGACGCAGACGACCACCACTACCACCACCACGCAGCCAGCGACCACCCCCGCCCCGGCTCCGACCCCCGCACCGGCCCCCGCCGCCGCCGTAATGGTCGGCGGTGCCGAGATGCTGCCGACCGCGACCATCGTCGAGAATGCATCGAAGGCGAGCAACCTGACCACGTTGGTCCAGGCCGTTACTGCCGCCGACCTCGCGACGACGCTGTCGGGCGCCGGGCCGTTCACGGTCTTCGCGCCGACCAACGACGCCTTCGCGCGGCTTGCTCCCGGCACGGTCGAGAACCTGCTCAAGCCCGAGAACAAGGCGACGCTGACCAAGTTGCTGACCTATCACGTCGTTGCGGGCAAGTTCGACGCCGAAGCGCTCAAGGCACAGATCCAGGCCGGCGGCGGCAAGGCGACGCTGACAACGGTAGCGGGCGATCCGCTGACCGCCACGCTGGAGAACAATGCGCTGGTGCTGACCGATGCCAGCGGCAACAAGAGCTACGTCACGCAATATGACGTCGAGCAATCGAACGGCATCGTCCACGTCGTCAACGGCGTGGTCGTCCCCAAGCTGACCTGATCAACCCCCGGGTCAGCCATCGTCCCAGCGCGTCGCCGCGGCATCGTCGGCGGCGCGCGGTTCGACCCAGCGTACCGCGTCGCCGCGCTGTTCGCGCTTCCAGAACGGCGCGCCGGTCTTGAGCCGGTCGATCGCGAAGGCGCATGCTGCGAGCGCCGGTTCTCGATGCGCAGCGGCGGCGGCGACGAATACGATCCGGTCGCCCGGATACATCGTGCCGACGCGGTGAATGATGGTGATCGCCAGCAGATTCCAGCGCCCCTGCGCCTCGCGCGCGACGGCTTTCAGCGCCGCCTCGGTCATGCCCGGATAATGTTCCAGCGTCAGCGCAGAGACCCCGTCGTCGTTGCGCACGATCCCGGTGAACGACGCTACGCCCCCCGCGCCGCTGGCTTCGACACCGGCCAGCGCATCGGCCAGATCGATCGGTTCGGCCTGGACGAAAGCGCGGATCATCCGCCGGTGACCGGGGGGAAGATCGCGATCTCGCGTGCGCCGCCGATCGGCGCATCCGGCTCCACCATCACCTGGTCGATCGCGATCCGCAGCCGCGACCGATCCGCAAAGGCGGTGGCATGTCCGGCGCTGCGCTGCGCCAGCCAGTCGATCAGCGCCGCCGCGGTATCGACGTCCGGCGGCAGGGCCACCTGTTCCTCGCCGCGGCCGATCGCCTCGCGCACCCAGGCGAAATACAGCATCGTCACCACAGGGTTCGTCGTCGCCATCAGCTATCCATATGGTTGAGGCCGACCCGCAGATAGTCCCAGCCGGTCACCAGCGTCAGCGCAGCGGCGCCCCACAAGGCTGCAAGGCTGACGGTCTTGATCCAGAGCAAGTCGGGCAGCGCCCCGCCGAGTATCAGCCCACCGAGCGCTACCAGTTGCAGCGTCGTCTTCCATTTGGCGAGCCGCGACACCGGCACCGACACCGACAGCGCGCCGAGAAACTCGCGCAGCCCCGACACCATGATCTCGCGCAGCAGGATGACCAGCGCGGCGATGACGTGGATGCCGGCGATATCGCGCGTTCCCACCAGCATCAGGATCACCGCGGCAACCATGATCTTGTCGGCGATCGGATCGAGGAAGACTCCCAGCCGCGACACGGTTCCCTGCGCGCGGGCGAGATAGCCGTCGAGATAATCGGTGAAGCCGATGATGCAGTAGAGCACGAAGGCGATGCCGTAGCCCAGTTCCCATCGCGGCCACCACAACAGCGCGACGAGCAGCGGAACCGCGAAGATTCGCGACAGCGTCAACAGGTTGGGAAGCGTCAGCATGACGCTGCCTAGCATCCCCTGTCCCGGCGCGGGAGGGGGCTTGCCGCAATCGCGCAAAAGGCTTTAGCGATTGTCGCGCCCGCAATGGCTGCGCTATGCCGCCCCGGTTCCATCGCCACCATTCGGGGCCGATCTCAATGCACAATGCGCTCGGACTGCTCAGGGAGCGCCGGTTTCTGCCCCTGTTCGTCACGCAATTTCTGGGGGCGTTCAACGACAATCTGTTCAAAACCGCGATGGTGCTGTTCGCGACCTACCAGATCTTCAACGATGCCGCGGTCGAGGCCAATTTCAACGCGCTGGCGACCGGTCTGTCGATCCTGCCCTTCTTCCTGCTGTCGGCGCTGTCGGGCCAGCTCGCGGATACCCATGACAAGTCGCGCATCATCCGCATCGTCAAGACCGCGGAGATCGGCATCATGGTGTTCGGCGCGGCGGGCATGCTGATTGCGCAGATTGGCTACACGACCACCGGCATCGTCATGATGCTGGGCGCGGTGCTGATGCTCGGCGCGCATTCGACGTTCTTCGGTCCGATCAAATACGCCATCCTGCCGCAGCATCTTGAGGATCACGAGGTGCTGGGCGGGACCGGACTGGTCGAAGCCGCGACCTATTTGTCGATCCTGCTCGGCACGGTCGTCGCGGGCTTTCTGGTCGACAGCATCGAGCTTGCTGCGGCGCTGGTGATCGTCATCGCGCTGATCGGGTGGTGGACCGGGCGCCACGTGCCGCCTGCACCCCGCGTCGGACCGAAGCTGGAGATCAACTACAACCCGTTCACCGCATCGTGGCGGCTGATCGCGGCGACAATGCACATTCGCCGGCTGTTCCTGGCGATCTGCGCCATCAGCTTTTTCTGGACGATCGGGTCGGTGCTGATCGTGATCTTCCCGCCGCTGGTCAAGAATGTGCTGACGGCCGACGAACGCACCGCCAGCATGACGATTGCGATCTTCTCGGTCGGCGTCGCGATCGGCTCGGTCGTCATCAACTCGATGCTCAAGGGCAAGATTTCGGCGAAATATTCGCCCATATCGGTGATCGCGATGGCGGTGTTCGTGGTGCTGTTCTCGTTCGAGACGCGGTTGTGGACGCCGGCCCCGAATGGCGGGCTCTACGGGATCGTGGAGTTTCTGTCGCATCCGCAGGCGTGGATGGTGCTGCTGACCCTTCTCGCCATCGCCATTACCGGCGGCATGTTCGTGGTGCCGCTCTATGCCTTTCTCACCACCACCGTCACCAAGGATCAGACCGCGCGCACCGTCGCTGCCAACAACGTCGTCAATGCCGGCGCGATGACGATCGGCGCGATCGCGGTGATCGCCATCACCTCGTTCGGGGTTGGGCCGGCCGACATGCTGTTGCTGGTCGCCGCGATGTGCCTGGTATCGGCGTGGATCGCGCAGAAGCTGCACCGCGCCTGTGACTGATCGCCGGCTTCACCCGCCAGCGCCCCGCGCCTAGGCCGGTCCAGTGCCGCTGCGCTACCTTCTCGCCATCGCCGCGCTCGCGCTCGCCGGTCCTGCGCTCGACCGCCCGGTCGTCGATGCCGACCCGCCGCTCTGGGTCGCGCGCGACGGCGACACCACCGTCTATCTGTTCGGCTCGGTGCACTGGCTCAAGCAGGGCACCGGCTGGTTCGACGAGGCCGTCAAGACAGCATTCGATGCCAGCGACACGCTGGTCCTCGAAAGCGTCGCGCCGCCGCGCGCGGAGGCCGAGGCCGAAATGAATGAACTCGGCACCATCGCCGACGGCCCGTCGCTTCCGGAGCGCCTGCCTTCCGACGCGCGGCCCAGGCTCGCCGCCGCGCTGCGCTCGGTCGGCTATGCGCCGGATGCCTTCGACCACGTCGAGCCCTGGCTCGCCGCAACCTCGCTGTCGGTGCTGCCGCTGCAAAAGGCAGGCTATTCCGCCAGCTACGGCGTCGAGGCGGTGCTGACAGCGGCGGCGCGCGATGCCGGAAAGCCGATCGTCGCGCTCGAGAGCACGCGTACCCAGCTTGGCTATTTCGATACCATGCCGCAGGCCGACCAGGTTGCGATGCTGCTGCGCGTGCTCGGCAGCATCGACGCGGTCGTCGACAGCAACGATCGCACCGTCGCCGCTTGGGCCAGGGGTGACGTCGCGGGCCTGCGCGCTATCGTCGCCGACGATCTGCGGCAGTCGTCGCAATCCTTTGCCGATGCCATCGTCGATCGGCGCAATGCGCGCTGGGCCGACTGGCTGGCAGGCCGGATGGCGACGCCTGGCACCGTGTTCGTCGCGGTCGGCAGCGCGCACCTGGTCGGGCCTGGCGACCTGCTGACCCGGCTGCGCGAACGCGGCGTCGAGGTGCGGCGCATCGACTATTGACGCCGCGCGCTTGCCCCCTGCGGCCCTTTACGCTATGCGCCCGCCTTCCGCGGCAGGGTCATCCCTGGAGGCCTGCCCGGTAGCGTATTCAACAAGCATTTCGGAGACCCGACATGAGCGATCAGCTTACCCTGTCGGCCGAGACGCGCGAGCGGGTTGGCAAGGGAGCCTCCCGCGCGCTTCGTCGTGAAGGCCGCGTCCCCGCCGTGATCTACGGCAACAAGCAGGAACCCCTTGGCATCCATGTCGAGGAAAAGGCGCTGATGAAGGCGCTGATGACCGGCCATTTCATGAACTCGGTCGTGATGATCGACGGCGCGGACAAGGCCGCGATCCGCACCCTGCCCAAGGACGTCGCGTTCGATCCGGTCAGCGACCGTCCGATCCATGTCGATTTCCTGCGCATCGCCAAGAACGCGTCGGTCACCGTCAACGTGCCCGTCAATTTCATCGACGAGGACGACGCTCCCGGCATCAAGAAGGGCGGCGTGCTCAACGTCGTGCGTCACGAACTCGAACTGGTCGTCGATGCCGACAAGATTCCCGAGGCGATCGACGTGTCGCTCAAGGGTCTGGAAGTAGGCGATTCGATCCACATCTCGAATGTGACGCTGCCGACCGGCGCGGAACCGACGATCGACGATCGCGACTTCACGATCGCCACCGTCATCGCACCGTCGGCCATGAAGTCGGACGTCCAGGAAGCGCTGGCCGAGGACGCCGCGCTGGCCGAGGAAGCCGCTGCCGACCAGCAGGCCGAAACGACCGAGGAAGCGGACGCGACGCCGAACGACGACGACAATGACGACGACAAGACGACCGAGCAGCCCAAGGACTGATTTCCTTGCTCGTGCGATCCGACCGGGCGGGGCAGCGTACGCGTTGCTCCGCCCTTCGCGTTTTGGGATGGGAATATGGCGATGCAACTCTGGGTCGGCCTCGGCAATCCTGGCCCGCAATATGCGATGCACCGGCATAATATCGGCTTCATGGCGGCCGATGCCATTGCCGAGATTCACGGCTTTTCCGCTCCGTCCAAGAAATTTCACGGCTGGGTGCAGGAAGGCCGCGTCGGCAACCACAAGCTGATCCTGCTCAAGCCTGCGACGTTCATGAACGATGCCGGGCGCGCGGTGCGTGCCGCACTCGATTTCTACAAGCTCGCGACCGAAGACGTCACCGTATTCTATGACGAGCTCGACCTCGCTCCGTTCAAGCTCAAGGTAAAACGCGGCGGCGGCGCGGCCGGGCATAACGGCATCCGCTCGATGATCGCGCATATCGGCGACGGCTTTCGCCGTGTCCGGCTGGGCATCGGCCATCCTGGCCACAAGGACCGGGTGACCGGTCATGTGCTTGGCAATTTTGCCAAAACAGAGATCGACCCGCTCGCCGATCTGCTCGGCGCGGTGGCAGCGGAAGCCGACCGGCTGGCCGATGGCGACGATGTCCGCTTCCTCAACGACGTCGCGCTGCGCCTGCAAGACTGAGGAACGTACCGGAAACACTAGACGACTTCGTTCGCAGCGCGTAACGCAAGGGCCGATGGTTTCGCACTTTCCTCCGATGACGGCCCTTGCCCGGCGGCTCGATACGCCGGATCGACTCGAACCTGCCGACGATACGATTCTGGCTGCGCTGCCGCACATCCGCCGCGAGCTGGAGCCTGGGCAGTATCTGGTCCGCGACCAGGGCCATCCCAAATATTGCTGCTTCCTGCTGTCGGGGTTCACGATCCGGCACAAGTTCGTCGGGGACGGCGCGCGCCAGATCGTCGCCATCAACCTGCCCGGTGACTTCGTCGATCTGCAACATGTCCTGCTGGAGACCGCCGACCACAATGTCGAGGCACTGACGGCATGCTCGGTCGCGCTGATCGACGCCGCCGCGCTGGTCGATGGAGCGTTTGCAAGTCCGGCGATCGGCAAGGCATTGTGGCGCCATTCGCTGGTAGAGGCCTCCATCTTTCGCGAATGGATGGCCAATATCGGCCGCCGCGACGGCCGCGCGCGCACCGCGCACCTGCTCTGCGAAGTCGGAGTCCGGCGCGAGACTGCTGGGCTTGGCGCACGCGCGCAATTCGAACTGCCGATGACGCAGGAACAATTGGGCGACGCGCTGGGGCTGACCGCGGTCCACGTCAACCGCAGCCTGCGCGGGCTGGAAGCCGAGGGATTGATCGCGCGAACGCGCCGATCGGTAACGGTGCTCGACTGGAACGGCCTTGCCGCCGCCGCCGATTTCGACCCGGCCTATCTCCACCATCGCTGATGCCTGTCCGCTCGCTGTTTCCGACCATCTTCTACGAAGATGCGCTGGGCGATGCCGCGCTGCTGGACGAGCTTAGGCACGCCTGCCGCGACATCGCCGCTGCCGATCGCGCCGGGCAGTCCTGGTCGCGGGCGCACGGCTATCGCGGCTATACCAGCTATGCCTCGCTGAACGACCTGCCACAGCGCGATCCGCGCATTGCCGACCTCGTTCGCCACCTCAACCGCCATGCCGCCGCCTTCGCCGCGGAATGCGCGTTCGATCTTGCCGGAAAACGGCTCAAGCTCGACAGCCTGTGGGTCAACATCCTCAAGCCCGGTGGCATCCATTCGGGGCATCTTCATCCGCACAGCGTCGTCTCGGGTACGCTTTACGTGGACGTCCCGCCAGGCTCGGGCGCGCTCAGGCTCGAGGACCCGCGCCTGCCGATGCTGATGGCTGCCCCCGCGCGCCCCGACAGCTTCGTCTATGTCGAGCCGGGTGCGGGCAGCATCTTCCTGTGGGAAAGCTGGTTGCGCCACGAAGTCATGCCGAACGCCGCCAAGAGCGAGCGCATCAGCATCAGCTTTAACTATCGCTGGTAGCGCGCCGGTCGATCGCGTCGATTGCCACGCCAGCGATGCGCGCACCCAGCCAGCCGATCGCCGCGCCGGCGAGCACGTCACCGACATAATGCTTGGCGCGCGGCACCTGGATGATCGAGGCGCTGGCGGCAAGCAACCGCACCGGCAATGCGATGACCGGCGCCTCACGCGCGATCGCCTCGGCGATGGCGACGGCCCCGGCACTGTGTCCGGACGGAAAGGACGACAGATGGTGGCGGTCGCTCGATCCGCTATCCAGCCGATATCCATGGGCCAGCGCATGATCGGGCCGGCTGCGGTCAATCGATCGCTTGAGGGTGGTCTTGAGCGCGGTCGCCAGCGTATGTGCCGCGAGCATGCGCGCGCCTGTCCGGGCTATGCCGGGGCTGCGCAGCAACAGCCCGCCTGCCAGCACCGCCAGCGACAGAGCGATCAGCGGCGGCTGATCCGATATTTCGCTGACCGCCCCTGCGCCCCGAATCGCTGGATTGTCGCGCCGACCGGCAAGGGCGTGGGTCACCGCGATGTCGGCGCTCTCGACTGCCCGAGCTACGGTTTTGGCGAGATGCTTGGGGCGGATGTTCATGATCGGGGTTCCATCGCCCTGCAACGCATGGACGCCGCGTGCGTGCCGGGGGCCGCGCACGATACTTGGCAAGCGCCCCCGACCCACGTATCGCGCACGCTTTCCCGATCACAGGACTGGTTGCATCATGGGTTTTCGCTGCGGCATCGTCGGCTTGCCGAACGTCGGCAAATCGACGCTCTTCAACGCGCTTACGCAGACCGCGGCGGCGCAGGCGGCGAACTATCCGTTCTGCACGATCGAACCCAATGTCGGCAACGTCGCGGTCCCCGACGACCGGCTCGACACGCTGGCGGCGATCGCCGGCTCGGCCAAGATCATCGAAACGCAGCTCGGGTTCGTCGACATCGCCGGACTGGTGCGCGGTGCCAGCAAGGGCGAAGGACTGGGCAATCAGTTCCTCGGCAACATCCGCGAAGTCGATGCGATCGTCCATGTCCTGCGTTGCTTCGAGAATGACGACATCCAGCATGTCGACATGCGCGTCGATCCGATCGCCGATGCCGAGACGGTCGAGACCGAGCTGATGCTGTCCGATCTCGACAGCCTCGAGAAGCGCGTCCCCAACCTGGCGAAGAAGGGAACGCAGGGCGACAAGGAGGCCAAGGCTGCGGCGGTGGTGCTGGGCCGCGCGCTCGACCTGCTGCGCGAGGGCAAGCCTGCACGGTTGACCCAGGTCGGCGACGCCGAGGAAGCGCGTCTGCTCGATCAGGCGCAACTGCTCACTGCCAAGCCGGTGCTCTACGTGTGCAACGTCAACGAGGAGCATGCTGCCGACGGCAATGAATATTCGGCGCGCGTGTTCGAAAAGGCCGCCGCCGAAGGCGCCGAGGCAGTCGTAGTTTCGGCGGCGATCGAAGCCGAGATCGCGACGATGCCTGCCGAGGATCGCGGCGAATTCCTCGCCGAACTCGGCCTTACCGAAACCGGCCTCGCCCGCGTCATCCGCGCCGGGTACAAATTGCTCCACCTGCTGACCTTCTTCACCGTGGGCCCGAAGGAAGCACGTGCGTGGACCGTCGAGGTGGGCGCCAAGGCACCGCAGGCGGCGGGCGAAATCCACACCGATTTCGAACGCGGCTTCATCCGCGCCGAAACCATCGCCTATGACGACTATGTCGCCCTGAAGGGTGAGTCCGGCGCGCGCGACAACGGCAAATTGCGTTCCGAAGGCAAGGAATATGTCGTCCAGGACGGCGATGTGCTGCTGTTCCGGTTCAACGTCTAGGCCGACAGGTTTTTGCTCCTCGGAGCGTCGAGTGCGTTTCTGAAGCGTCCCGCGTGGATGGAGACGCCTTGGGAGGCGCCGGCATCGGGGAGGCTGTTCGCAAAGCCGACGCTGGGCGGTGAACGAGGCTTAGCTACCGCCGCGCCGCGGTCGGGTGTCTTGTATCCGTCATCATCGCCGGGCAAGCGCAAGGCCATGCACTGGACCAATCGATTGCTCGCCGCCGTGATCCCGATCCTGCTTCAGGCATGTGCCGCCGGGCCGCTGGCGACGCATCCGCCGACGGCCACGGCCGCGATGGAGGCACGCGGACCGGTCACGATCCTGATCGGCATCGACGGCTTTCGCCCCGACTATCTCGATCGCGGGATCACCCCAGTGCTCTCGGGCCTGGCGGCAAAGGGCGTGCGCGCGGCGATGACGCCGAGCTTTCCGACCAAGACCTTTCCCAATCATTATACGCTCGTCACCGGCCTGCACCCCGATCGCAACGGCATCGTCGCCAATCGCTTCGAGGATCCGGCGCACCCGGACGAGGTCTTCACGATGGCCAGCCTCGATCCCTATTGGTGGGATCAGGCCGAACCGATCTGGGTCGCTGCCGAAAAGGCTGGCATCCGCACCGCGACGATGTTCTGGCCGGGATCGAATGCCGAAGTGCGCGGCACCTATCCGTCGGCGTGGCAGCAATTCAATCAGAAGGTTACCGGCGCGCAGCGCGTCGATGCCGTGATCGACTGGATGCGCCGCCCCGCCGCAACCCGGCCGCGGCTCGTGACGTTGTACTTCGACACGGTCGACACCGCCGGGCACCGCTTCGGGCCCGACAGTGCGGAGGCGAACGCCGCGATCGCCGATGTCGACGCGCTGATCGGCCGACTGACGCGCGACCTCACCGCGCTCGGCCAGCCTGCCAACCTCGTGATCGTCGCCGACCACGGCATGGCAGCGATCGACGACAGCCGAACGATCGCGCTCGACACCCTCGTCGCGCCAGCGGATGTTCGCGTGGTCGAGGATGGCCCCTATCTGTCGCTGCACGCGCTCCCCGGTCGCGAGGCCGCAGTCGCAGCCGCGCTGGCCGAATCTCATCCGCATGTTCGGTGCTGGGATAAGGCGACGATCCCCGTGCGGCTTGCCTACGGCCGCAATCCCCGCGTGCCGCCATTCCTCTGCGTCGCGGAGGAAGGGTGGATGATTCTCGCAAAGCCGCCCGAATATCCGGTCCGGGGCGGCGCGCACGGCTATGACAATCAGGACCCGAGCATGCAGGCACTGTTCGTGGCGTCTGGCCCCGCTTTCGCTTCGGGCGAAACGGTCACCGGCGTCGATTCGGTCGATATCGAGCCGCTGCTGCGCCGGCTGGTCGGACTTCCTGCCGCCGCGGGCCGCGACGGCGACGCTGCGGCGTTCGAGACATTGCTGAATTAGCGGTTGCGCTGAACCAGTTTCGGATCGAAACTCGGACCATGCGCTATTTTGAGGATCTCACCGTCGGCGAAACCGAAGCGTTCGGCAGTTATGCCGTCACGCGCGAAGAGGTGATCGACTTCGCGACCCGATACGACCCGCAGCCCTTCCACCTTGACGATGCCGCGGCGGCCGCCACACATTTTGGGCGACTGGCGGCCAGTGGCTGGCACACCTGTTCGATGACGATGGCGATGCTGGTCGCCCAGATGCAGGCCAACCCCCAGGCCTCGCTTGGCGCGGCGGGGATCGACGAGCTGCGCTGGCTGCGCCCGGTGTTTCCCGGAGATACGCTGCGCTGCGAAACCGAGTTGCTCGAAAAGACGCCATCGCGCAGCCGTCCGGACATGGGCAGCACCCGCAGCAAGATGACGGTGTTCAACCAGGACGATCAGCCGGTGCTGACGTTCGTCGCGCGCGCGCTGGTCGGGCGGCGCCCGGTGTGACACGAAAAAGGGCCGCGCGGCAAGCGCGGCCCTTTCGAAGTCAAACGCGCCTAGTCGCGACGGTCGCGCCGGTTGGCCCGGCGTAGCTGACGCGTATCGCGACGGGCATCGCTTCGAAATGCGCGCCGATCCTGACGCCGCTCGGCACGAAATTCCGGCCGCGTCACCTGTCCCTGTCGGAGCGCACGCCGATCGCCGCGGCGATCCTGACGGAAATTGCGCGTGTCGACGCGCCGCTCTTGCCGATAATCCCGCCAGTTCGCGCGGACCTCGCGCCGGTCGCCGCGCCAACTGTTGCGGCGGCCTTGCCAATAGCGCTGCTGAGCGCCGTTCCAGCGCACGGCCCGGCGATTGCGGTCATAGACGTAGACGCCGGTGCCGGGATAATAATAATCGCCCTGCCAGCCCCAATAGGGGCTGCCGAAATTACCGGCATAGCCGGCGCCGTAATATCCACCGCCATAGCCATAGCCGTCATAATAGGGGTCGCCATAATAGCCGCCCCCGCCATAGCCGAGATTGACACCGCTATAGCCATAGCCGTCAGTGCAGGCGGCAAGACCTAAGCCTGCTGCGAGCACCAGGCCCGCGGTACGAATGCGTGAAAACATGGGAACCCTCCTCCAATGTACGCGGAGTACGGCCCAGTTAGACATCAGCGCACTGAATGCGTCGTGAACCGTCAATAGGTTGCAAACCAACGATGGATCGCGATGGTTCCGCCGAGCCTGTCAGTGCCCGGCAAATGCCACGAGTGACGATACGGCGATACCATCGCCGCGCAGCGCGGCGGCGCCCCCCAGATCGGGCAGATCGATGACGAACGCTGCCTGGGTGACATGCGCCCCCGCCTTGCGCAGCAGCCGCACCGCTGCGCGCGCCGTTCCGCCGGTGGCGATCAGATCATCGACGAGGAGCACGCGCGCTCCCGGCGCACAGGCATCGGCATGCATGGCGATGCGATCGGTCCCGTATTCGAGCGCATAATCCTCGGCGATCGTCGCTCCGGGCAGCTTGCCGTCCTTGCGGATCAGCAGCACCCCCGCCCCCAGTTTCAGCGCAAGCGCCGGGGCGAAGACAAAGCCGCGCGCCTCGATCCCGGCGACGAGGTCGAACGGCCCTGTGAGCTGCCCCGCCATGGTGTCCACCGCCAGGCGCAGCCCCTCGGCATCGAGCAGCAGCGTGGTGATGTCGCGAAAATGGATTCCGGGCTTGGGAAAGTCCGGGATCGTGCGGATCAGGCCGCGCAGGCGGTCGGATGCGGTCATGGTCCAGGCCTTCCAACGAAAAACAGCCGGAACACGGTGGCTCCGGCTGTTCAGGGTTCGGGTCTAGCGAAGCTCGATCAATGCTTAACGCCGCGCCAGATGTTGCGATAGGCGCCGAACGCCAATCCGGTGAAGATCAGGATGAAGATGATCGCGGCCAGCCCGCCCTGATGCCGTGCTTCCAGCTTGGGTTCCGCCGTCCACACCAGGAACGCGGCAATGTCCTTCGCCATCTGATCGATCGTGGCCGGGGTACCGTCGGCGTAGGTCACCTGATTGTCGGCGACCAGCGGCGGTGCCATCGCCAGGTTCAGCGTCGGGAAGTACGGATTATAGTGCAGTCCCGGCGGCGTCACTGCATTCGGAAACTTCTGAAGCAGTTCGGCAGGCTGCGCCTGATAGCCGGTCAGCAGCGAATAGATGTACGACGGACCTTCCTCGCGCGCCTTGGTCATCAGCGACAGATCGGGCGGAATGGCGTTGTTGTTGGCCGCGCGCGCGGCGACCTCGTTCGGGTAGATCAGCGGGAAGCGGTCAGCGGGCAGACCGTCGCGCGTTGCCGTTTCCCCGGTTTCGGGATTGATCGACGGCACCTGGAAGCCCTTGGCGAACCCGGCGACTTCGGCCTCGGTATAGCCAAGATCGGCAAGGTTGCGGAACGACACCAGCTTGAGCGAATGGCACGCCGAGCAGACTTCCTTGTAGACCTGCAGCCCGCGCTGGAGCTGCGCGCGGTCGAACTTGCCCATCAAGCCGTTCGACGCGATGTCGAGATGGCGCGGTTCCTTGTGGAATTCATGTTCCACCGTTTCGGCGGCGGGCTCGGTGACGGCCGAATAGACGGTCGTGCCGAGGCTCAGCAGCAGCACGAAGACGAAGCCCAGTCCGATGATCGGACCGATCAGTTTGCGAAGCATAGCCTTGTGCGTCCCTTACTCGGCCGGAACCATATTGCCCTCGACCGCCGACTTGGTCGGAGCGGTGCCGCCCTTGCCCTTCAGCACCGCCTCGGTGATCGAGTTGGGCAGCGGACGCGGACGTTCCATCGCCGACACGATCGGCAGGATGACGAGGAAGTGGAGGAAATAATAGGTAGTGGCGATCTGACCTAGGATCACGTTGCGGGCCGTCGCTTCCGCGCCGCCGACATAGCCGAGCAGGAACACGTCGGCGAGCAGCACGATCAGGAACCAGCGATAGACCGGGCGGTAGTTGGACGAGCGCACCGGCGAACTGTCGAGCCACGGCAGGAAGAACAGCAGCAGGATCGACCCGAACATCGCGAGCACGCCCCACAACTTGGCGGTGAGGATGAAGTCGAAGGTGAACGACTTGAGGATCGCGTAGAAGGGCAGGAAATACCATTCGGGAACGATATGCGCCGGGGTCGAGAGCGGGTTGGCCTGGATGTAGTTGTCCGGGTGCCCCAGCAGGTTCGGCGAGAAGAAGATCAGCGCTGCGAACACCAGCAGGAAGATGCCCAGCCCGAAGCCGTCCTTGGCCGTGTAATAGGGGTGGAACGGAACCGTGTCCTGCGGCCCCTTCACATCGACGCCGGTCGGGTTGTTCGACCCGGGAATGTGCAGCGCCCAGATATGCAGGATGATCGCGCCGGCGATCACGAACGGCAGCAGATAGTGGAGCGAGAAGAAGCGGTTGAGCGTGGCGGCGTCGGGCGCATAGCCGCCGAGCAGCCAGATGCGGATGCTGTCGCCGACCACCGGGATCGCCGAGAAGAAGCCGGTGATGACCTGCGCGCCCCAGAAGCTCATCTGTCCCCAAGGCAGGACATAGCCCATGAACGCCGTCGCCATCATCAACAGAAAGATGACGACGCCGAGCAGCCAGATCATCTCACGCGGGGCTTTGTACGACCCGTAATAGAGACCGCGGCAGATATGGATATAGACGACGATGAAGAACATCGACGCGCCATTGGCGTGGGCATAGCGCAGGAACCAGCCGCCGTTCACGTCGCGCATGATATGCTCGACCGAGGTGAATGCGGTCGCCGCGTCGCTGGAGAAATGCATCGCCAGCACGATGCCGGTGACGATCTGGCACACCAGGGCGACCCCGGCGAGCACGCCGAAGTTCCAGAAATAGTTGAGGTTGCGCGGCACCGGATACCCAGCGCCGACCGCATTGTAGACGAACCGCGGCAGCGGCAGACGGCTATCGAGCCACTGCATCGTCGGATGCTTCGGCTCATACTGCTTTGCCCAGGGGAAGCTCATGTCGCTATTCCTCAGCCTACCGTGATCGCGGTGTCGGATGTGAATTCATATTCGGGCACCGCCAGGTTGAGCGGTGCGGGGCCGGAACGGATGCGCCCGGCAGTGTCGTAGGCCGAACCGTGGCACGGGCAGAAATACCCGCCGAACGGCCCCTTGTTCTCGCCTTCGCCCGCGCCCAGCGGCACGCAGCCGAGATGCGTGCAAACCCCCAGCGTCACCAGCCAGTTGGTCTTGCCCGCCTTGGTGCGCTCCTCCAGCGTCTGCGGATCGCGCAAACTGTCGGCTGGCACCGCACCGGCGGCGGCGATTTCCGCCGGAGTCAGGTTACGCACGAACAACGGCTGCTTGCGGAACTCGGCCTTGATCGACTGGCCCGGCTGGATTGCCGAGAGATCGACCTGCGTCGATGACAGCGCCAGCACGTCGGCCGAAGGGTTCATCGAATTGATCAGCGGCAGCGCGATCACGCCCGCACCGATGCCGGCGAACGCGACCGCGCCGATCTGCATATAGTCGCGGCGGCGCGGATCGGCGACGACGTCGTCTGCCGAATGCGGCGCGCCGGCCGGAAGCGTTGTATCAGCGGTAGCCATGCAATCTGCCCTTGCACATCGAAACGGTGGCGTGAAAGCCCTGAGGGGAACGGCACGGCAACGCCACGCCGCACCAAGCCGGACGGGGGATGCCCGCGGCTTCACCCCCGATACCGTCGAAGCGTGGCAGTTGCCAGCCCAAATTTCCGGGTTGCGGGATCGCCGCCCCGCTGGCTACGCCGCTCACCGATGCGCATTGCCCTGTTCCAGCCTGATATCGCCGGGAACGTCGGCACCATGCTTCGCACTGCCGCATGCCTTGGCATCGGCGTCGACCTGATCGAACCGATGGGCTTTGCGTGGAGCGACCGCGCGCTGGCGCGAGCGGGGATGGATTATGCCGGGTCCGCCGAGGTCGTGCGGCACGTCGATTGGGACGCGTTTCGCAACGCCATTCCGGGACGGCTGGTGCTGCTGACCACCACCGGCGCGACCCGGATCGACGCGATGACGTTCGCACGCGGCGATACGCTGCTGCTCGGTTCCGAAGGTGCGGGCGTCCCGCCCGAAGTCCACGCCGCCGCCGACGCCCGCGTGGTGATCCCGATGCGGCCCGGCATGCGCTCGCTCAACGTCGCGGTGGCAGGCGCAATCGTGCTTGGCGAAGCGCTGCGCCAGATTGGGGGCTGGCCAACTGCGCCGACTTCGTGCTGAAGATACGCCATGCCCCCCCTCGACCCGCAACAATCCGCCGCGCGCGCCTGGTTCGAACAACTCCGCGACCTGATCTGCGCCGAATTCGAGGCGATCGAGCGTGAGGCAGGGTCCGATGCGACGTTCGATTATACCGCATGGGATCGTACTGATCCCTCAGGCGAACCTGGTGGCGGCGGAGTTCGCGGGGTGATGAAGGGGCGTGTGTTCGAAAAGGTCGGCGTCAATGTCTCGACCGTCGGCGGCAGCTTCGAAGGTGACTTCGCCAAATCAATCCACGGCGCGGGCGAGGACCCCAGCTTCTTTGCGACCGGCATCAGCCTGGTCGCGCATCTCGCCAACCCGCATGCCCCGGCCGTGCACATGAACTGCCGTTTCCTGAACACCACCAAGCGCTGGTTCGGCGGCGGCGCCGACCTCAATCCGCCGCTGCCCTATCCGGACGACACCGCCGCCTTCCATGCCGAGATGCAGGCGGCGTGCGATGCGCATGGCGACGACTATTACGACCGGTTCAAGGCATGGGCCGACGAATATTTTTTCATCCCGCACCGCGGTGTCCATCGCGGCGTCGGCGGCATCTTTTACGACCATCTGGAAGGCGATTTCGACGCCAACCTCGCCTTCACCCAGGATGTCGGGCGCGCCTTCCTCGCCGCCTATCCGGCGATCGTGCGCAAGCGCATGAACACGCCCTTCGACGACGCCGACCGTGCGGCGATGCTCGAATGGCGCGGGCGCTATGCCGAATTCAACCTGGTGTACGATCGCGGCACGCTGTTCGGCCTCAAGACCGGCGGCAACATCGACGCCATCCTGATGAGCCTGCCGCCGCTGGCAACGTGGAACTGAGGAAAAGAGGCTCGGCATGGCGCTGATCCCGGTCACCGACGATCATGTCGCGGCGGTGGTGACGACGCTCGAGATGCACGCGCGTCCCCGCCCCGCCCCGCTTCCCGACGCGCCGCTGCGGCTGGTGCGGTGGGATGCGCCCGATCCCGCCCGCTATCGCGCCCTATTCGAGCGTGTCGGCAGTCCGTGGCTGTGGTATTCGCGGTTGGCGATGGACGATGCGCAGCTGATCGCGGCGACGCATCGGACACAGACGCAAGTCCACGCCGTGCTCGATCGCGGCGGGATCGAGGTCGGGCTGCTCGAACTCAGCCATCCCGAGCCCGACTGGTGCGCACTCGATTTCTTCGGACTGGTGCCGGAGCTTACCGGCCGCGGCTACGGCCGGTGGTTGATGGCACTGGCGATGGCACTCGCCTGGCGGCCCGGTGTCGGCTTCGTCCGTGTAAACACCTGTTCGCTCGATCACCCCGCCGCGCTGGGCTTCTACGTCCGAGCGGGCTTTACCGCGACCAAGCGCACGCTCGAGACCTTCCCCGATCCGCGAGCGATCGGCGTGCTGCCGCCGGAAACCGCGCCTCAGGTCCCTTTATTGGGGAAGGTGGCAACCGCGCAGGCGGATCAGACCAGAACCGGCAAGCGCCGGTAAGCCGCTACTCCCAACAGCGCCGACGCCAGCGACGCGGCGGTCATCGCCAGCGCGGCGATCCCCGAAATCGCGGCCATCGCCACCGGTGACGCGGCGATCGGCTCGGCGATCCGCATCACCGCGCCCGCCACTGCCTGCCCGCCGACGATCGCGACCGCCAGCACGCTTGCCAGCATCAGGCCGCGACCCTTGGTCCGGCGCCAGCTGAGCGTAATCGCCTTGACCGCGCCGACCGGTCGCTCGGCGACGATGATGCTGGCGATCAGCATGGTGCGCGCCAGCAGCCAGACGACGACCATGCCCAGCAGCAGCGATCCGGCCGGCAGCGCCAGCGCCGGTCCGACCAGCAGGCTGGCGGGCAGCACGACCAGCAGGCTGGCGAGGAAATAGCGCAGCACCAGCCCGCCGGCATGGAGCATCGCCTGTCCGACCGTGGCCGCGCGGCGATCGACCTCGATCGCGACGATCGCGAGCGTGCCGAACAGCGCCAGCGCAAACCCCGCGACGAACCACAGCCCGTGCGCACCGATCCATGCCGTGAACGCAGCGGTGAATGCCTCCATCGCTGCCGCGTCGACCGTCTCTGGCGCCGACGGCGCGGAGGGAACCAGCATCAGCAGCCCCCATTGCGGAACGAACTGGAACAGCCCGGCCAGCGGCAGGATCGCGGCGCGGTCGCGCTGCCACAGCGCCCAGGCGTCGCGGTACAGGTCTCGAAAGCCGAAGGTCATGGCAGGTCGGACGAGTCTTCCGGCACGGCATGCGCGGCGGGCACCGCGCCCACCGCCGCGATATAGAATTGCGCGACGAATACCGCCTGCAGCACCGTGAACGCCGTCGTCACCAGCGACACGACCACCGCCGTCAGTACCTTGGCGAGGCTCAGTTCGCCGCCATCGCCGCTGCCCGCGGTGAGCGCAAAGATCGCGCCGAACAGGCTCTGCGCCGCCAGCGTCGCGACCAGCACCACGATCCCGTACAGCAGGATTACGCCGATCAGCTTCCAGGTCGTGCCGCGCGTCAGTTGGAACGAGCGCTTGAGCGCCGACAGGCCGCGCCGTTCGGCGACGATGGCCGGCGTCGCGACGAACAGCCGTGCAGTCACCCACATGACGACCGCGATCAACGCGATCGCATAGAGCAGGATCGGCCCCGCCGCCCCTTCCGGCATTCCCGACATCGACATCGCCGCCGGATCCGACGGCAGCACCGCACCATAGACGAAGGCGATGCCGACGATCGGCAGCGCCAACGCCAACATGCCGAGCAATACTACCAGGAACACGCCGAACGCCGGCAACAGCCGCGCCAGCCCGCGACCAATCGCGCCCATGCCCGCCGCCGGGTCGAGCACCAGCGCGGTCAGGGCGAGCTGGCCCAGCAGCGACACGATCATCAATGCGAGCCCCGCAAGCGATACCACCCACGCCAGATGCGTCGGCGTCGCCACGCTTTCGAGCGCCCCGCCCAGCGAGCTGGGCACGAAGATCGTCAGCAGCGCGATCGGGACGATGGCGGCGAGATGGTCGGCGACGAAGGCGGTGGTGCGGTCCCACACCGTGCCGATCGAGACGCGCGCGCCCCCGGTCTTGACCATTGCTCGTGCCACCCTCAATTGCCTCGAGTGACGTGCGTTAGCCCAATCGACCGCGACTTGCCACCGCATGTGCAGCATGGCGATCCGCTGCTAGTGCCCGGCGAGGTCGAATGGCGCATCGAGCCGGGCCTGACCGACTATGCCGACGCGGTTGCGGCGATGGAGAAGCGCGCTGCCGCGATCGCAAAAGGCACCGCGAGCGAGCTGGTCTGGCTAATCGAGCATCCGCCGCTCTACACGGCAGGCACCAGCGCCGATCCGCGCGAACTCGTCGATCCGCGCTTCCCCGTCCATGCCACCGGCCGCGGCGGCCGCTATACCTATCACGGGCCGGGACAGCGCGTCGGCTATCTGATGCTCGACCTCGGCCGGCGCGGACGCGACGTGCGCGCGTTCGTCCACGCCCTCGAAGACTGGTTGATCGCGTCGCTGTCCCGCGTCGGGATTTGCGCCTTTGCCGTCCCGGGCCGCGTCGGCATCTGGACCGATGCGGACGGCCGCGAAGCCAAGATCGGCGCGATCGGAGTGCGGGTAAAGCGCTGGGTGACGCTGCACGGCTTTGCGATCAATATCGCCCCAAATCTATCGGACTTTGGCGGAATCGTGCCGTGCGGGCTTGCGGACTTTCCGGTAGCGAGCGCCAAATCGCTGGGAAAAAGCATCGCCATGGAAACTTTCGATGCTGCACTTGCGTTTGGTTTCCCTGCGTTCCTGGGTTCGCTCGCCCCCAAGCGATGAATCGAGGCTTGAGGGGCGTGCGCGAACCGACTAATGTCCACCGCGGTTTGGGTATTAAACGGCGAGTATGCCGCTCAACACCATTTATCTAGGGAGCTTTCCAATGCGTGCACTTATTTCCAAGGTCGTGACCGGTTCGATGATCGCCAGCGCCGCGCTGCTGGTGTCGGCTTGCGGTGAAACCACCGAGACTGCCACCGACAACACGGTCGTCACCGATCTGAACTCGACCGACATGATGATGGACGGCACGATGACCGACAACATGACCGCCGTCGACGGCGCCATGGGCAATGACATGATGATGGCGAACGACATGATGATGTCGAACGACATGATGATGTCGAACGACATGATGGCGAACGACACCATGGCGAACGCTATGTAATCAGACCCGCGACAGCAGGTTTGATGCGGAGGGGCCGTCCGGGCGACCGGGCGGCCCCTTTTTTTGCGCCCACCCGGGCGGGCATGTGACAGCAGCCGTGGATATCGGCCGTCGTTTCCGAAAAAGCTGTTGGGACCGCGCGAAAATGTGCTTAATCAGCGCATCAAACCCCAGCGCTTTGGAAACCGAAGTGCCGGTCGAGAGGATAGGATGATCGTGTTGCGTACCTTGCTAGCTGCCGCCCTGTGCATGACGGGGGCGCTGGCCGCGTCGCCTGCACAGGCACAATTCTTCTTCAAGTCGCCGGATCTGCGGGGGCCGCGCGCCACCGGGACGGAACCGGGCATTGTCGGTCAGACGCTGCCTGACGCGAAGCCGGAGGAATTGCGCGCCGCGATGGTGTGGAACGTGCGCGCCGCGCTGAACGTCGCGGCGCTGCAATGCGGGTTCGCGCCGACGTTGTTGACGCTCGACAATTACAACTCGGCGCTGCTCGATCACCGCGATGAACTCAAGGCGAGCTACGACACGCTGACCGGGTATTTCAAGCGGGTAAACAAGACCACCAAGGAAGCGCAAGGTGCGCTCGACCAGTATAGCACGCGCGTCTATCAAAGCTATTCGGCGGTGGCTGCGCAGCTGACCTTTTGCCAGACCGCGGCATCAGTGGGGCAACAGGTGGTGTTCGCTCCGCGCGGCACCTTCGGCGACGTCGCCGCACAGCGCCTGCGTGAATTGCGCAACTCGCTTGTGCTGGCCGGCGAACAGCAATTTCCGGGCGGCGTCTATATCGCGCCCAAGCGCCCGCTGCCCGCCAATTTCGCCGATCCCAAATGCTGGAAGCGCAACGTCTGGCAGAACCGCCGCTGCGGCGCGTTCGCTTACTATTGAGCCGGCCGATGCGCGCCGCGCGCTAGCGCAGCCCGAGCAGCTTGTGGGTCTGGAGCGACAGCCGCCACCGCGGCCGCTCCATCGCAAATGCGATCGCTGCGGCGCGGTTGTGCTCGTAATCGGGATCGTCGAGCGGCTGGACGAGGCGATGCGCGAAGTCCCAGCGCTCGCATTCGTCGGGATCGGACCCGGCCTGCGGCCAGACCAGCTTGAGTTCGTCGCCCGAGCGCTGGACGACGTGACTCCCCGCCTTGGGGCTCACGCAGACCCAGTCGATACCGGGATGGACAGGCAAGGTGCCGTTGGTCTCGATTGCGATCTCGAACCCCCGGTCATGCAGCGCATCGACGAGCGCGTCGTCGATCTGCAGCATCGGCTCGCCCCCGGTCAGCACGGCGAAGCGCCGGTCGCGATCGGGTCCCCAGGCGGACGCTGCCGCGTCGGCCAGTACCGCACCATCGGCGAACCTGCCCCCGCCCGGCCCGTCGATGCCGACGAAATCGGTGTCGCAGAATTTGCAGACCGCCCGCGCGCGGTCGCGCTCGAGGCCCGACCACAAATTGCATCCGGCAAAGCGCACGAACACCGCGCGCCGCCCGGCATGGACGCCTTCGCCCTGGAGCGTGAGGAACAGTTCCTTGACCGCATAGCTCATGGCATCAGCCGATCGCGGGCGTCGTCGCATAGGCGGTGGGATCGGGCAGGCCCGCCTCGGCGAACCCCTTGGCGCGCAGCCTGCAGCTGTCGCACGCTCCGCAATGCAGGCTGCCCGGCGCTGGATCGTAGCACGACCACGACATCCCGGCATCGATACCAAGCCGGTCGGCCTCGCGCGCGATATCGGCCTTGGTCATGTGCTGAAGCGGCGCGTGGATACGAAACCGGTCGCCTTCCACCCCGGCCTTGGTCGCAAGGTCGGCAAGCGCTTCGAACGCGGCGATGAACTCGGGGCGGCAGTCGGGATAGCCCGAATAGTCGAGCGCATTGACACCGATGAACAGATCGCGAGCACCCGCCGCCTCGCCCCAGCCCAGTGCGAGGCTGAGGAAAATGGTGTTGCGCGCGGGCACATAGGTAACGGGGATATCGGTCCCTACCCCGGTCTTTGGAACGGCGATGTCGGCGGTAAGCGCCGATCCGCCGAATGCCGACAGGTCGATCGGCAGCACAACATGACGCTCCGCCCCGAGCAATGCCGCGATCCGCCGCGCCGCCGCCAGTTCCACCTGATGCCGCTGGTTATAGTCGATCGACAGCGCCAGCAGCCGATAGCCCGCCTCGCGAGCCAAGGCCGCCGACACCATCGAATCGAGACCGCCCGAGATCAGCGCGACCGCCAGTTTGCCATTTGTCATGATCGGCCCGCGTTAAGCCGATGCCGCGCCGAGCGCAATCGGCAGGCCGCGGACAGAAAACGGGCCGCCCGGTCAAGGGCGGCCCAGGATGCCGTATCGGGAGAAAATCCGAACGGGGGAGGATACGGCTCCTCAACCCCTTGCCGCCATCCTGAGCGCGGCACATAAATATCCCGCTAACGTAGAGCGGATCAGCAGCCGCCCTGCCGGCGTGCCTCGTAGCGCGCGTCGAACGGCAGGCCACCGGCCAGCCCCTGCGTCTGGATGTCGATCAGCCCGGGCGCCTCGACCTTGAGCGTGCTGCGACCGTGCCCGGCGCCGGGGCAGGTATAATGAACGGTAGCCAGATTCGGCGTGTCATCGATGACGAACCGGGCGCAGCGCTGGCCGGGGTGCCGCATCTGCAATAGGCGCTGCGGATCGCGCACGCACACCGCGCGGTCCCGCCCCTTCGTCCCGATCTCGTGGATCTGCCAGCGACCGGTCTCGACCGACTTGAGCGCGGCCAGCGACGGCGCCCGCGCTTCCTGCGCACCCGCAGCGGTGGCGAGCATTGCCGCGATGCCGATCGCAATCCCCCGGGTTCGTCGCGTCATCTGCCTGCCCTCCGGCGTGCGCGAAGCCAACCTGCCCCCGCGTCCGCGCGCTATCAGATGGGAGCACCGCGGACGCGTTACAATATCAGTCAGCCCCGTTCAGAAATAGATTCGGCATCGGGTACCGATCCCGCCGCGACCGGGAACTTGCGCGCGCAAAATGCGCAATCCACCTGGATCATCCCCTGCGCATCCGCCATTTCCGCGCGATCCTCGGGCGTGAACTTGGCGAGGACCGATGCGATATAGTCGGCGTCGCAGCGGCACCCGCGCACGAATTCCACTCCCGACAGCAGCCGCACCTCGCGCTCCTCGTTGAACAGCCGCCAGATCAGGTTCTCGAGCGGCAGCGCGGGGTCGGCGAGTTCGTCGGCAGCCATCGTCGATCCCAGCGCCGCGACGGTTTCCCATTCGGGGTGGTCGAGCCGGGTATGCAGCCGTTCGCGCCCGTCCTCGCCTTCGGGAAGATGCTGCAGGAACAGGCCGCCAGCGATGACCTGTCCGTCCTTGTCGCGGCCCAGCCCGATGCGCACCAGGCTGGGAATCTGTTCGGACTGGAGAAAATATTGCTCCGCTGCCTCTGCGATCGATTCGCTGTCGAGCGGGACGATGCCCTGATAGCGCTCGCCGGTCGCCGCTTGATCGAAGGTCACGGCCATGTGGCCCTGGTTGAACAGCGCGTAGAGCGAAGGGTTCTTGCCGAGCTGGGCCAGACGCTCGGCATCGAACTGGACATAGCCGCGCAGCTCGCCCCCGCGGAAATCGCAGACCATCAGCGATACGATCCCGCCTTGCGTCTGCGCCTGTAGCGTTAGCTGCCCGCCCGCATCCTTGAGCGTCGATCCAAGCAATGCGGTCAGCGTCAGCGATTCGGCGAGCAACCGCTCGATTACCGGCGGATAGGCGTGCGCAGACAGGATTTCGTCGAGCACCGGCCCCAGCCGCGCCACGCGGCCGCGGGCATGACGCTCGGGAATGGTGAATCCGACCGCGCGGTCGAGGTCGTGGGGGCGAGTGGCGGGGGTCGTCAACGTACTTCTCCGCCGTTCGTGTCGAGCGAAGCTCGGTCGAGCCAAGTCGAGACATCGAGACACGCTGATGCGGCGAAGGCTTCTCGACTTCGCTCGAAGCGAACGGTTGTTAGGGGTTTACGGCGATATAAGACGCTGGACGACCCAAACAACTCACCCCAATTGCCCGAAGCACCAGCGCAGGATCGACTTTTGCGCATGCAGCCGGTTTTCGGCCTCGGGCCAGATCAGCGATTGCGGGCCGTCGATGACTTCCGCCGTCACTTCCTCGCCGCGATGCGCGGGCAAGCAGTGAAGGAACTTCGCATCGGGTTTCGCCCGCGCCATCAACGCCGCGTCGACCTGATAGGGCGCGAGCGCGGCGAGCTTGGTCTCGGCATGCTCCTGCCCCATCGAAATCCAGGTGTCGGTGACGACGATATCGGCGCCCTCGATCGCTTCCCGAGGCGAAGCCACGCATCGCGCCCGCCCCTGCCCGCGTGCCAGCATCGCATCGTGGGGACCGAACCCCTGTGCACACGCCGCGACGACGTCGAACTGCATCAGCGCGCCTGCCTCGAAGATCGATGCGAGCACGTTGTTGGCATCGCCCATCCACGCGACCTTGAGGCCGGGCAGCGATTTCCCGCTTTCAACGATCGTCAGCAGGTCGGCGACGATCTGGCATGGATGGCTGTCGTCGGTCAGCCCGTTGATGACCGGAACGCTGGCATGCTCTGCCATCTCCAGCAGCTTGGTGTGATCGTCGGTCCGCACCATGATCGCGTCGCAATAGCCCGACAGCACGCGCGCGGTGTCGGCGACCGTCTCGCCGCGACCGAGCTGGGTGGTCGCCGAATCGAGCACGACGCTGCTCCCGCCCAGCTGCCGGATCGCCATGTCGAAGCTGACGCGCGTGCGGGTCGAGCTCTTTTCGAACACCATCGCCAGCGTGTGGCCCGCCAATGGCGCATCGGCATCGGCCCGCCCCTTGGGCCAGCCCTTGCGCGCCGCCTTGCGATCGATCGCATCGGCCAGCATCGCCGCGATCGCGTCAGGGCCGGCGGAGGAAAGGTCGAGGAAATGGCGGATGGTCATGAGTACGCGTCCCCTATCCCGTTCGTGTCGAGCGAAGTCGAGACACATTGCCGAGCGAGGCCGAGGCCCGCGTGGCGGTTCTCGCTACGCTCGAACGCGTCTCTCGACTTCGCTCAAGACGAACGGGTATTTTAGTCGTCAGCTTCCGGCACATACACCCGGGCGGCATCGCTCAATTTTTCGATCGCTTCGGCGACGTGCTCCTCGCCGATCACCAGCGGCGGTAGGATGCGCACGACATTCTCGCCCGCTGCGACCAGCAGCAAGCCGTGGTTGTCGCGGCAATGCGCGACGAACCGCCGACTGTCGCTCTTGAGCTTGAGCCCCAGCATCAGCCCCATGCCGCGCACTTCCTCGAACAGATGGTCGAAATTGGGGATCATCTGCTCCAGGCTCGACCGCAGCCGGTCGCCCATCGCCTTCACATTATCGAAGAATCCGTCCTCGAGCATCACGTCGAGCACCGCCTCGCCCGCCGCCATCGCCAGCGGATTCCCGCCATAGGTGGAGCCGTGGGTGCCGAACACCATGCCCTTGGCCGCGTCTTCGGTCGCGAGACACGCGCCGAGCGGGAAACCACCGGCAATGCCCTTGGCCGACGCGACGATGTCGGGGCGCACGCCATATTGCTCGTGCGCGAACAACGTGCCGGTCCGGCCATAGCCGCACTGCACCTCGTCGAGCACCAGCAGCAGGCCGTGCTCGTCGCATGCCTTGCGCAGGCCCTGGAGAAACTCCTGCGACGCGACGCGGATACCGCCTTCGCCCTGTACCGGCTCGACAAGGAACCCGGCGGTGTGATCGCCGATCAGCGCGAGCGCGCCCTCCAGATCGTTGAAGGTCGCATATTCGAACCCGGGCAGGAGCGGCTCGAAGCCGTCGCGCATCTTGGCCTGGTTGGTCGCCGAGATCGCACCGAGCGTGCGCCCGTGGAACGCCATGTTGAACGTGATCAGCGTGTTGCGCTGCGGATTGCCATTGGCGAAGTGATAGCGGCGCGCGGTCTTGATCGCGCACTCAACCGCCTCGGCACCCGAGTTGGTGAAAAACACCGTGTCGGCGAAACTGTTGGCGACGATCCGCTGCGCAAGTGCCTCGCCCTGCGGGCTGCCGTACAGGTTCGACACGTGCATCAGCGTCGCCGCCTGCTGCTGGATCGCTTGCGTCAGGTGGGGATGGCCGTGACCAAGGCAGTTGACCGCGATCCCGGCCGCGAAGTCGAGATAGCGCTCGCCCTGCTCGCCGATCAGATACACCCCCTCACCGCGCACCGGACGCACCTCGCACCGCGGATAGACGGGCATCAGCGCTGGCATCGACATCGGGAAACTCCTGTGGCTTGAACGACGGCTCCGGGAAACGCGAAAGGGCGACCCCCCGGTCGCCCTGCGGCCTTTAGTACGGGCGCAGGGCGTGGAGGGTCAAGCGCCGGTCAGTTCTTGAGCTTCCACCCGCGCTTGAGCAGCACGTAGCACAGCAGCCCCAGCGCGACATTCAGCGCCAGCAGGATCGCGCCGCCCAGCGTCACGTCCGAATCCGCACGTTCGAAGAAGCCGTAGCGGAAGCCGGAGATGATGTAGAAAAACGGGTTGAAATGGCTGATGGTGCGGAACGTCGGGGCGAGGCTCTCGACCGAATAGAAGGTCCCCGACAGCAGCGACAGCGGCGCGACCACGAAGTTGGTCACCGCCGCGGCATGGTCGAACTTTTCCGCCCAGATCGACGTCAGCACGCCGAGCAGCGCGAGGAACAACGACCCGAGCAGCCCGAACCATAGGATCGCCAGCGGATGCCGCGGCACCACGTCCAGCCCGTACAGCGCCATCGCCAGCCACACCGCCCCGCCGACGCACAGCGCCCGCGTCACCGCCCCGCCCGCCAGCGCCGCGAGCAGTTCGGCGACCGAGAGCGGCGGCATCAGATAATCGACGATCGTGCCCTGGATCTTGCCGACCAGCAGCGAGAAGCTGGCATTGGCGAACGCGTTCTGCAGCATGCCCATGATGATGAGGCCGGGCGCGATGAAATCAGCGAACGGCACGCCCAGCACCTGCCGGTCGCGGCCGCCCAGCGCGACGGTGAAGATCACCAGGAACAGCAATGTCGTGATCGCCGGTGCCCACACCGTCTGCAGCTGCACCTTGAAGAAGCGGCGCACCTCCTTCACATAGAGCGTCTTCAATCCCGCCCAGTTGACGCTTCGAATCGTCGGGACGCCAAAGGCGGGCATCGCATTTTCGCCGGTATCGGGCTGATCGGTCATCAGGGGCTCGCCTAGTCGCTGCCGACCGCCGTCGCAACCCGCCCGGCACGACAGGGACGCCACTGCCACCATGAGCTGGACCGAAGAACGTATCGCGACGCTGACCCGGATGTGGGAATCGGGCAGCACCGCCAGCCAGATCGCCGAGGATCTGGGCGGGATCAGCCGCAACGCCGTGATCGGCAAGGCCCATCGCCTCGGCCTCAAGCCGCGCCCGTCGCCGGTCAAGGCCGGGACGGCGGCAGCCCCGGCGCCGGCTGCGGCGCCTGCCACCAAGCCGAAGGCTGCGCCTGCCCCGCCCAAAAAGCCGGTTGCTGCCGCCGCTCCGAAACCCGAACAGGCTGCGCCGTTCGATCCTGCCCCTACCCCGCCTGCGCCTCGCCCCGCCAGTGCCGCGGTGCGCGCGTCGGCTCCGGTCGCCGACGATATCGACGCCGAACCGGCAGGTGAGGTGGCGGACGCCAAGCCCGCCGCACCTGCACCGGTGCTGCGTTCGGTCGGTCCGGGCGGCTTTCTTCGCCAGAATCCCGGTGAACAGGCCCCGCCGACGACTCCGGCCCCGCCGCGGCGGCTGGTGCCGGCGCGCCCGTCCGATGCGGTGGCCGGCAAGACGTCGCTGCTCGATCTCAACGACCGCATCTGCAAATGGCCGATCGGTCATCCCGGCGAGCCTGATTTCCATTTCTGCGGCGACAAGGTGAATCCCGGCTTCCCCTATTGCGTCGATCATTGCGGCCATGCCTATCAGGCGCAGCTGCCGCGCCGCGATCGCCGCCCGCCGCCGCCGCTGCCATATGGTGGCCCGCGCGTTCGATAGCTTTACGCAAGTTGCGGGATATCGCCCCGTTTTCGAGCGAATCGCGCGCTTCGCCGGCTTGGAGATGACGTGAATTACGCAAGTGGCGGCCGTGGTCGGCTAGCCGGTTGGTGAACCATGCCCGCTAGCCTTGCAAAATGGCTATTCGAACCTTTCGCACCGCCGCCTTTGGCGACCGCCGCGCCGCCGCGCTGATCGAATTCGCAATCGCCGCGCCGGTGCTGGTGCTGCTGTTGCTCGGCATAGTCGGTTATGGCCAGTATTTCCTGCTCGCGCATAGTGCGCAGCAGCTTGCCAACGACGCCGCCCGCGTCGCGATCGCCGGGGTCACCGCGCAGGAACGCGAAGCGATCGCCACCGCTGCAGTCGACGACGGCGGCGCCGCGCTGGGCATCGTCGATGCCGAAAACCTGACCAGTGTCGTGCGCGAACAGTCCGGGCGCATCGAAGTCGATGTCGCGGTCGATGCCTCGGACGGGGCGATGTTCTCGGTCCCGATCGTCCCGATGCCGCCGAGCACGATCGTGCGCCGCGCCGCTGCGCGCATTGGCGAGGCATCGTGATGCGGCGGCTTCGCCTCGGGCGGCGCGGCGGGATCGGCCCGATCTTCGCGTGCGGCCTGCCGATGCTGATCGGCTCGGCGGCGCTGGCGGTCGATCTCGGCGCGGCGCAGCTGGAATCGCGGCGGCTGCAGGGCATCGCCGACGCTGCTGCGCTGGCGGCTGCGGGCAATCCGGCCAGGGCGCAGGCTACCGCAGAAGCCGTGGTCGCCGAATCGGGATGGACCGGCTCGGTCACCACCGAGGCGACACGCGGCCGGTATCGCCGCGATGCCGCCATCCCCGTCGCCGACCGGTTCGATGCCACCGGCGCGGTCAATGCGGTGCGCGTGCGGCTGGAGGGCGGGGCCCCGACCTATTTCGCCCGGATCTTCGGCGCGCGGCATGTCGCTGTGGCGCGCACCGGCACTGCAATGCGCAGCGACTATGCCGCCTTCTCGATCGGCAGCCGCCTCGCCGCGGTCGATGGCGGACTGCTCAACGGGCTGCTCGGCGCGCTGACGGGAAGCAGCGTGTCGCTCAGCGTGATGGACTATAACGCGCTGATCGGCACCGATATCGACTTGCTGGCGTTTCTGGGTGCGCTCCGCACCACCGCCTCGCTCGGTGCTGTCAGCTATGACGACGTTCTTGCGGCGCAGGTGACGCGATCGCAACTGCTCGACGCGATGGCGGCGGTGGTCGGCGACGCGACCGCGCGGAACGCGCTGGCGGGGCTGGCCGACGCCGCGGGCGGCGGCACCGTCGCGCTGGCACCCTTGTTCGATCTCGGCCCGATCGGCGATCTCGACCGCGGCGAGGCCGGGCTGGTCCGGGTCAATGCGATGGCGATGCTGAGCACGCTGCTCCAGCACGGCTCGGGCGTGCGACAGGTCGATCTCGACCTGGGCGCGACCGTTCCCGGTCTGGCGCGGACCCGGGTGCGCGTGGCAATCGGCGAGCGCCCGCAAGGATCGCCGTGGATCTCGATCACCGAACTCGGCACGCCGATCCTGCGTACCGCGCAGGCGCGGATCTATGTCGAGGCGAAGCTCGGCGGGATCGCGCTGGGCGGTCTCGGCACGATCGCCGGGATCGAACTGCCGCTGTTCGTCGAACTGGCCAGCGCCGAAGCGCGGCTGACGGACATTTCCTGCGCCACCCGCGCCACGCGATCGGTTTCGATCGAGGCACGCACCGGCCCCGGCAAGGCGGCCATCGCCCGCATCGATACCGGCAAGCTCGATGATTTCTCGACGCCCATGACCTTCGCCAAGGCGCGCCTCGTCGATACCTTGCTGGTCGATATCGACGGAAAGTCGGTCGTCGATCTCGGCAGCGTCGAACCCTGGCAGCAATTGCGGTTCAGCGGCACCGAAGTCGATGCGGCGAGCGTGCGGACGATCTCGTCGTCGCATGCGCTCGAAGGGGTCGCAGTCAGCCTATTGCGCACCATCGAATTGACGCCGGTGGTAGGCGGCTTCCTGCCGTTGCCGGTCGGGCCGATCGTCAACGCGCTCGGCGCCGCGCTCATCCCGCTCGGCCCCGCGCTCGACAGTCTCGTCAACGTCGCGACCGGCGCGATCGGGCTGCGCTATGGCCAGGCCGATGTGCGCGTCACCGGGATGCGCTGCGGCAGGCCGGTGCTGGTCGCATAAGCCACCGGGAATGTTGCCATAATGCCACGCTGACCCGAGCAAAACGGCGAAACCGCGAAACCGCTGTCCTAGATCGCGCTGCTCTGCCACACTCGCCTTTGCATGCAGCCCGATCGCTCCGCGTCCGCCCTGTCGCCATTCCAGTGCCACCGTTCGCCGACCGCCCGATCCCGCCGGATCGACCCGGGACATGCCCTCGCCTTCCGCCTGCCCGAAAGGATCGCATGAGCCGCAAGCCTGTCCCCGCACAGTCGGGGGATCGCAGCCGAGTCGAGGTCAATTTCGACCGGCCCCAGTTGCTGCCACGGCTGTTTGGCGAATTTGACAGCAACATCCTCGCGCTCGAGGAACGGCTCGGGGTCTACATCCACGCCCGCGGCCAGCGCGTGCTGATCGAGGGGTCGGCCGAAGCGGTCGCGCATGCCCGCGAGGTGCTCCAGGAGCTCCATGCCCGGGTGATTCGCGGCGAGGATGTCGATACCGGCCTGATCGATGCTGTGATCGCGATGGCCAGCGAGCCGACGCTGCGCGGCATCATTCGCGCCGATGGCGGCGGGACCGGCGGCAACCCGTCGATTATGATCCGCACGCGCAAGAAGACGATCGTACCGCGCTCGGTCGCGCAGACGCATTACATGCGCCAGCTGATATCGAACGACATCATCTTCGCGCTGGGGCCGGCGGGCACCGGCAAGACCTATATCGCGGTGGCGCAAGCCGTCGCGCAGCTTATCACCGGCAGCGTCCAGCGCCTGATTCTGTCGCGTCCCGCGGTCGAGGCGGGCGAAAAGCTCGGCTTCCTGCCCGGCGACATGAAGGACAAGGTCGATCCGTATCTGCGGCCTTTGTACGATGCGCTCAACGACTGCCTTCCCGCCGAGCAGGTCGAGCGGCGCATCGCATCGGGAGAGATCGAGATCGCGCCGATCGCGTTCATGCGCGGGCGCACGCTGGCCGACGCCTTCGTGATCCTCGACGAGGCGCAGAACACCACGCCGATGCAGATGAAGATGTTCCTCACCCGCTTCGGCCAGAACAGCCGGATGGTGGTGTGCGGCGATCCCAACCAGACCGACCTGCCCGGCGGGACGCGCTCCTCTGGCCTCAACGATGCAGTCGAACGGCTCGAGGGCGTCGAGGGAATGGCGTTCTGCCGTTTCACCTCGGCCGATGTCGTGCGCCACCCGATCGTCGGGCGCATCGTCGATGCCTATGAAGGGCCTGGTGCATGATCGACGTCGCCGTGCTGCGCGAAGAGGGCTGGTCGGCCGATATCGACTGGGACGCGCATGCCGAGGCCGCAATCGCCGCCGCGATCGCGCGCACGCCCTACGCCGAATGGATCGCGCATCCGGTGCTGATCGAGGTCGCGGTGCGGCTGACGTCGAACGACGAGGTGCAGACGCTCAACCGGCAGTACCGGCAGAAGGACCGGCCGACCAACGTACTGTCGTTTCCGATGGTGCAGCCCGATCTGCTCGATGCGGTTACCCTCAACAGCGACGATGGCGAGGTGCTGCTCGGCGACATCGTGCTGGCGCGCGGCGTATGCGCCGACGAGGCGGAAGAGCGCGGGATCGCGCTTGCCGATCATGCCGCCCACTTGATAGTGCATGGCTGCCTGCATCTGCTGGGCTATGACCATCAGGGAGACGCCGATGCCGAGGCGATGGAGCAGATCGAGCGGATCACGCTCGAGAGCCTCGGACTGCACGACCCCTATCCGGTTCGCGAGGATTGAACGAAGCTGATGTCGGAAGACGCAACTGGCAGCGAAGGCGGGCAATCCGGCAGCGAAGGCGGCATATGGCGCGGCCTGCGCGCGATGCTGTTCGGCACCGAACAGGGCGAGACGCTGCGCGACCAGATCGAGGAGATCATCGCCGAGCATGAGGCCGAAGGGGGACGCCCGGTCGCGGGCGACCTTGCCCCGCTCGAACTGCAGATGATCCGCAACCTGCTGCATTTCGGCGAGCGCGACGCCGGCGACATGGGCGTGCCGCGTGCCGACATCATCGCGGTAGAGGAAACCACCAGCTTCGCGGAAGTCGTCGCGCTGTTCGCCGATGCCGGTCACAGCCGCTTGCCGGTCTATCGCGGCAACCTCGATACAGTTGTCGGCATGGTGCACATCAAGGACGTGTTCAATATCCTCGCGACCGATGCGCCGCATCCCGAAACGATCCGCGAGCTGGTCCGCCAGCCGCTTTATGTCCCGCAGTCGATGGGCGCGCTCGACCTGCTAACGCGGATGCAGGGCGGGCGCGTCCACCTGGCAGTGGTGCTCGATGAGTATTCGGGAACCGAAGGCCTCATCACCATCGAGGATCTGGTCGAGGAGATCGTCGGCGAGATCGAGGACGAGCATGACGACGCGCCCATCAACCTGCTGATCCCGCTCGATGACGGCGGCTGGGAAGCCGATGCCCGCGCCGAGCTCGAGGACGTGGCAGAGGCGATCGATCCCCGGCTGGGCGAGATTGACGAGGACGTCGAGACGCTGGCGGGGCTCGCGTTCGTCCTGGCCGGCCGCGTTCCCCAAGCGGGCGAATGCCTGCGCCATGAAAGCGGCTGGACGCTAGAAGTGCTCGAAGCCGATTCACGCCGCGTCTCGCGCGTGCGTCTCCATCCCCCAGCAACGGAACCCTCGGCCGACAGCTGATCCGAAGCCGCTTGGCCCCGGCCGCACCACGCACTATCTGAGGGCCAATGCGCAAACACATCCTGATCGTCGTCGGCATCTTCGTAGTGATCGGCGCAGCCGTCCTGATCTATCTGCTCCAGCCCGATCGTGCCAGGCTCGCGGTTGCCGCGGTCACCGGCCGGACGCCGCAGATCGCTGCGGCGCGCACGCAGGTGCTGCCGACGGTCAACATCGCGGACCCGATCGGGTGGAACGGCGCCGCGCCGACCGCCGCGGCCGGGCTGCGTGTTCAGCCGTTCGCCAGCGGGCTCGATCATCCGCGCTGGATGCTCACCCTTGCCAATGGCGACGTGCTGGTTGCGGAGACCAACTCGCCCCCGCGCGAGGGCGGCGGCATCACCGGCACGGTGATGAACTGGCTGATGGGCCGCGCCGGGGCCGGGGTGCCTTCGGCGAACCGTATCACCCTGCTGCGCGACGCGAATGGCGACGGCGTGGCGGAGGCGCGGTCGGTACTGCTGACCGGGCTCAATTCCCCGTTCGGCATGGCCGTTGTTGGACCCTGGCTGTACGTTGCCAATACCGATGCGCTGGTGCGCTTCCCGTTCACGGTCGGTCAGACCAGGATCACGGCGGCGCCGGAAAAGATCATCGACCTTCCCGGTGGCGGCAATCACTGGACGCGCAACGTCGTCGCCAATCCGGACGGCGACACACTGTTCGTCAGCGTCGGATCGGCCACGAACATCGCCGATAACGGCATCGCCGCTGAGGAGGGTCGCGCCCTGATCCTGGAGGTTAACCCGGCGACGAAGACGTCGCGCATCTTTGCGGCGGGGCTGCGCAATCCGGTGGGGATGGCGATCAATCCCGACACCCGCCGCCTGTGGACCGTCGTCAACGAACGCGACATGCTGGGATCGGATACGCCGCCCGACTATATGACGCAGGTCGAATTCGGCGGTTTCTACGGCTGGCCGTACAGCTATTGGGGTGGCTATGTCGATCCACGGGTGGAGACCGAACGTCCCGACCTGCTCGAATACACCGCCCGTCCCGACTATGCGCTGGGACCGCATACCGCCTCGCTGGGGCTCAGCTTCGCTGGCGAAGCAAAGCTCGGTCCGCGGTTCGCCAGGGGAGCGTTCGTCGGCCAGCATGGCTCGTGGAACCGCGTGCCCGCATCGGGATACAAGGTCGTCTACGTGCCGTTCGCGCCGAACGGCTTCCCCGTGCCCGGTGCCAAGCCGGTCGACGTGCTCACCGGTTTCCTTAACGACGAGGGGGATGCGCGCGGACGTCCGGTCGGGGTCATCGCCGACCGTTCGGGCGCACTGCTCGTCGCCGACGATGTCGGCAACGTCATCTGGCGCGTCAGCGCCGCACCGTGACCCCGGCGGCAAGCGGCGCGTCTTCGTTGGGCAGCGCCAGCAACTGCTCGGCGGTCATCGTCGTGACCAGGTCCCAGTCGCCGCCGCGCTTGACGGCGCGCAGTCCGGTCAGCGGTACCTGAACATCGCGATCGGTCTCGCCGATCTCGGCGATGAGGCCGACCACTGCGCCGTCGGCGCCGATCAACAGATGCTCGATCTCGCCAAGTTCGGCATCGCTGCCATCGACCAGTTCGGCATCGTCGATCTGGTCAGCGGTCAGGCCGAACGCCGTGCCCGGGCCGGTCGCGGTAGCATCGGCGACATCGCTCGCGGTGGCTGCGTCTTCCGCCATCACCACGCCGTTGCGGACGATCTCGGTGCCGTCCGGTGCGGGTGGCCCGTCGCTGCACGCCGCGGCGAAGATCGCCATTCCGCTCACCCAGAACATCTCGCGGACCATCGCCAACACCCCTTTAATCTACATCAGGTTCGACAACCCCTGCCAGTCGCCGCGGTTCCGGCGGGTCAGCGCAGCAGGGTCGGCCCCACCTTGGCGAGCTTTTCGCGGATCTTGGCGGCAAACAAGCCCAGAAACGGGGGAAGGTCGATTGCGGCATGGACATTGGTGTCGGCGACATCGAGGCGACATGCCACCCGCTGCCCCATCGCGGCCACGGTGAAATGCATCGTGTCGCCTTCCCAGCGGTGATCGACCGCGGCGCCGCCGGGGAACATCCCCGCCAGCTTGCCGATTCCGCCGCCAATGCGGTCGCGGGCGGCGTCGCGGCCGAGCTTGTGGGGAATGTCGATTTCAACCGGCTGGGTCATGTCGGGTCCTTGGCAAACAGCATCGCATCGTCGGCAAACGCCTTGAACTCGAGCGCGTTGCCGCTCGGGTCGCAAAAGAACATCGTCGCCTGCTCGCCGATTTCGCCCTTGAAGCGGATATGCGGATAGATGCCGAACGCTATGCCCACGGCCTCTACGCGCCTCGCCAGTGCCTGCCAGTCGGCCATGGTCAGGACCACGCCGAAATGCGGGACGGGTACGGCGTGGCCGTCGACTGGGTTGCTCGCCGCCAATCTGGTCGCTGTCTCGGCGAGATGCGCGACGATCTGATGGCCGAACAGGTCGAAGTCGATCCAGCGCGCCGAGGACCGGCCCTCGGCGCAGCCCAGCACGCCACCGTAAAAGGCACGCGCGGCGGAAAGGTCGTGGACCGGAAAGGCGAGGTGGAACGGGCGCAGTGTCGACATCGCCCATCGCTATCGCAGGAATGCCCGGCGGCAAAGCCCGCGCTTGCGCAAGCCCGGCGGCGCGGCGATAGCACGCACCCATGCAGCCGCCGCACAATCGCCCGTCCAGCCGCCCGTCCGGCCGCGTCGCCAATCTCGTCTGCCTGGTCGCAGGGGCCGCGGCCGCGACGGGGTTCGCACCGCTCGACCTGTGGCCGCTGACCCTGCTGGGAATCGCGACAGTGCTGTGGCTGACGCACGAAGCGCCAAGCCTCAAATCGGCGCTGCTGCGTGGATGGCTGTTCGGCGTTGGCCACTTCACGGTGAACAACAACTGGATTCAGCACGCCTTCGATTTCCAGGATAAGATGCCGCCGACGCTCGGCTATGGCGCGGTCGTCCTGCTGGCGCTCTATCTCGCCGTCTATCCGATGCTGGCGATGGGGCTGGCGTGGCGGCTGGCGAGTCCGCGCGCGGTGCGGGACGCGGCAACGCCGCCGGGGGGGGCGTTCGTATTGGTCGCGGGCGCAGCCTGGATCGCCACCGAATGGCTGCGCGCCACCCTGTTCACCGGCTATGCCTGGAACCCGATCGGCGTCGTCTGGCTGCCGGTGCAGGGCGTGGCGGAGATCGCGCGGCTGACCGGTACGTACGGCCTGTCGGGGATCACCATCGTCGCGGCCGGCGCGCTGCTGCTGATCCAGCAGCGCCGATTTGGGCTGGCGGGCGCCGCGTTCGGCGCGCTGGGCGCGGCGGCGCTGTTCGGCATCGGTGCGGCGCCCCCGCCCCCCGCCGCCGCCACGCTGCGCGTGGTCCAGCCCAATATCGGGCAGCAGGCGGCGCTCGACGATCCCGACTACAACGCCGCGATCCTGCGCAAGATGATCGCTCTCAGCATCAGCGACACCCCCGGGCCGCGGCTGGTGGTGTGGCCCGAGGGCGCGGTGAACTATTATCTGGAGTCGGGCTATCCCGACGCCTGGTATGCGCGCGGCCGTCCCGAAGCTGTGCGCGCCAGCATCGCCCGCATACTCGACGCCGACGACATCGCGCTGGTCGGGTCGACGGCACTCAACCTGGCGCCCGACGGCTCGCTCGCGGGCGCGGGCAACTCGATCTATGTCGTCGGGCCGGACGGCAGGCTCGGCGGGCGCTACGACAAGGCGCATCTGGTGCCTTATGGCGAATATCTGCCGATGCGGCCGATCCTCGGCGAGCTTGGCCTCGCCCGGCTGGTGCAGGGCGACATCGATTTCCTCGAAGGGCCGGGGCCGCGGACGCTGGACGTACCGGGCTTTGGCCGGGTCGGCATGCAGATCTGCTACGAGATCATTTTCTCAGGCGAAGTCGTCGATCGCGGCAACCGTCCCGACCTGCTGTTCAATCCGTCGAACGACGGGTGGTTCGGGCGCTGGGGTCCGCCCCAGCATCTGGCGCAGGCACGAATGCGCGCGCTGGAGGAAGGCGTGCCGATCGTACGGTCGACGCCGACCGGCATCTCCGCGGTGATCGATGCCGACGGCCGCATCGTCGCGTCGATCCCGCACGAGACCAGCGGTGCGGTCGAAGCGCGCATTCCCCGCCCGCTGCCCCCAACGCCCTTTTCGCGCATCGGCAACTGGGCTGCAGCGATTGTCGCTGCCTTGCTGCTGGCCGGCGCCGTTGCCATCCGTCGCCGCGGTCGCTAGGGCAGATATAACGATAGCTTTATATCTTGAAGTCCGGCCGTGGCCGGGCTCCGCATCACGAGGAAATCCATGCGCACCAACTATCTCTTCACGTCCGAATCGGTGTCCGAAGGCCATCCCGACAAGGTCGCGGACCAGATCTCGGACGCGATCGTCGATCTGTTCCTCGGCAAGGATCCCGAAGCACGGATCGCCTGCGAAACCATGACGACGACTCAGCTCGTCGTGCTGGCTGGCGAAATCCGCTGCAAGGGCGTGTTCGAGAATGGCGAATGGGCGGCCGGCGCGCTGGAGGAAATCGAGCGGACCGTCCGCCACACCGTCAAGGAAATTGGCTACGAACAGGCCGGCTTCCATTGGGAGACGCTGCGCTTCGAGAACAATCTGCACGCGCAGTCGGCACACATCGCGCAGGGCGTCGATGCCAGCGGCAACAAGGACGAAGGTGCAGGCGATCAGGGCATCATGTTCGGCTATGCCGCCGACGACACGCCCGACCTGATGCCGGCGACGCTCTATTACAGCCACAAGATCCTCGAGCAGATGTCCGCCGACCGCCATTCGAAGAAGGCGCCGTTCCTCGAGCCCGATGCCAAGAGCCAGGTGACGCTGCGCTATGACGGCAGCAAGCCGGTCGCATGCACCGCGGTCGTCGTGTCCACCCAGCATGCGCCGGGATACGATACCGGCGACAAGGAAGCCGCGCTTCATGCTTATGTGAAGTCGGTCGTTGCCGACGTCATTCCCGCGGAGTTGCTGTCGGACGATACCGTCTATCACATCAACCCGACCGGCAGCTTCGAGATCGGCGGGCCCGATGGCGACGCGGGGCTGACCGGGCGCAAGATCATCGTCGACACCTATGGCGGCGCGGCACCACACGGCGGCGGCGCGTTCAGCGGCAAGGATCCGACCAAGGTCGATCGCTCCGCCGCATACATCACGCGCTATCTGGCGAAGAACATCGTCGCGGCCGGGCTCGCCCAGCGCTGCACCATCCAGCTGGCCTATGCGATCGGCGTATCGAAGCCGCTGTCGCTTTATGTCGACACGCACGGCACCGGCAGCGTCGGCGACGACGTTCTGGAGGCCGCGATCGGCCGGATCGACAAGCTCGGCGGTCTCACCCCGCGCGGCATTCGCACGCATCTCGGCCTCAACAAGCCGATCTATCGCAAGACCGCCGCCTATGGCCATTTCGGGCGTACGCCCGAAGGCGACAGCTTCCCTTGGGAACGCACTGATCTGATCGACGATCTCAAGGCTGCGCTCGCGGACTGAGCGAGGACGGGACCGCCGCCGACGGCGACGGTCCTGCCGCTTCGATCAGCGGCTGCGGCCGCGCGTCATCGGGTCGGGTTTGGCGGGCCGCTTCCAGTCGCGGGGCGTGGCTGGCTTGGGGTGTTGCGATCCGATCCCCATCGCGCCCGGCTGCTGACGTTGAAGCCCGGCAAAATCGCCGCCGGCACTGCCCTGCCCCGCTTGCCGCAATAGAATCAGCCGGTTGCGCAGTGCTGCTGCGCGCTCGAAATCCTGCGCTTCTGCCGCTTCGCGCATCGCAGCATCGAGGCCGGCCTCGTCAAGACCGGCCCCGATATCACCGTCGTCAGGCAAGCGTGCGCACCTTCGGCTCCCGGTCATAGTAACGATGCTTGGCGGCATCGACGAACCCGCCGAGGTCGGTGACACCGCCGTCCGGCTCGACGCCCGCCTTATCGAGCAACGGCCTGGCCGCAGCGGACGCGCCGATCGCCTTTAGGTGACCGAACGCATCCATCACAAACTGCACCGCAGCGCCTTCTTTCAAGAGTGCCTTGCAACCCTCTTCGCCAAGGACGATCGCAACCGCGTCGAAAATCTGCGACGGCGACCCGGCAAGCTGGCCGTCCGCCTTGCGCACGCTGCCGTCGGACAGTTTCGCGCCGCCAACCTTGGGCGCGACCAGTACCGCCTTGCCCTTCGCGCTCTCGACCGCCGCGACCAGCGCGTCGATCTCACCCGCATCGCTGCCGTCGGCGATGAGGATGCCGACCGCGCGGCCTTCGAGTGTCGCCTTCATGTTCTTGTGGATCGACAGCGCGTCCGACGGGTCCATATCGACCGGCTCGCGCGCCGCGTCGTTCCTTTCGGGCAAGTCGATCCCCAGCCCATCGGCAACCCGCTTGGCAAGCTCCTCGTCGACATTGCGCAGGTTGCCGACCATGCGCGGCGGCACCTGATCGAGCAGCCCGACCTTGGACAGCTCGAACACAAACGACGAGGCGATATGCGCCTGCTCATGCGCGTCCTGCGACCGGTAGAACAGCCGCGCCTGGCTGTAGTGATCGGCAAAGAGTTCGGCTCGCACGCGCAGCTTTTCGCCCTGCTCGTCTGGCCCCGTCGCGGCGTTGGTCGTGACGAAGCCGCGCTCGGCGCTTTCGCGCGGACCACCTTCCTCGCCATGTGCGGCGAGGCTGTTGGGCTCGTAATTGGCGCGACCCTTGGGCACCTGCGTCTGCATCTTGCCGTCGCGCTGAAAATTGCCGAACGGGCAGCGCGGGGCGTTGATCGGGATCTGGTGGAAGTTGGTGGTGCCCAGCCGGGAGTTCTGCGTGTCGAGATAGCTGAACAGCCGTCCCTGCAGCAGCGGGTCGTTCGAGAAATCGATCCCCGGCACGATGTTGCTCGGCAGGAATGCGACCTGCTCGGTCTCGGCGAAGAAATTGTCAGGATTGCGGTTGAGCGTCAGCGTGCCGATGATCCGCACCGGCACGTCGTCCTCCGGGATCAATTTGGTCGCGTCGAGCACGTCATAGGGCTGCGCTTCGGCGAAGGCTTCGTCGAAAACCTGGATGCCGAGGTCCCATTGCGGAAAATCGCCGGTGTCGATCGCTTCCCACAAGTCGCGGCGCTGATAGTCGTTGTCCGCCGCCTGCAGCTTCAACGCCTCGTCCCAGATCGTCGATTGCAGTCCGAGCCTCGGCTTCCAGTGGAACTTGACGAACGACGCCTTGCCTTGCGCATTGACCAGCTTGAACGTGTGGACGCCAAACCCTTCCATCATCCGAAACGAACGCGGCAGGGTGCGATCGGACATCGCCCACATCAGCATGTGCGTCGTCTCGGGCATCAGGCTCGCCCAGTCCCAGAAGGTATCGTGCGCGCTGCCGGCCTGGGGATAGGCGCGGTCGGCCTCCATCTTCACCGAATGGACGAGGTCGGGAAACTTGAGCGCGTCCTGGATGAAGAACACCGGGATGTTGTTGCCGACCAGATCCCAATTGCCTTCGCGGGTGTAAAATTTGACGGCGAACCCGCGCACGTCACGCGGCGTGTCGACCGACCCCGCGCCGCCCGCGACGGTCGAGAAGCGCACGAACACCTCGGTTTTCGCGCCCTTGGTGAACACCGCGGCCCGCGACAGGTCGGAAATATCGTCGGTCGCCTCGAACACGCCATGCGCACCCGATCCGCGGGCATGGACGATACGCTCGGGAATCCGTTCGTGATCGAAATGGAAGATCTTCTCGCGCAGCACGAAATCCTCAAGCAGCGTCGGCCCGCGCGCGCCCGATTTCAGGCTGTTCTGGTTGTCGAAGATCGGTACGCCGTGATTGGTCGTCAGCACCGCGGCATCGCCCTGCGCCTGCTGGTGCGTCTCACCGCCATGTCCTTGATTCGTCTTGAAAGCTTCGGTCATCAAAAATGCTCCTGGGTTCGGACAGTGAACCATCGGCACGCGCATCGGGGTCCGACAGGATTTGAACCTTTCTCGATCGCTGCCTATGGGGCGCTCGATGAACGATCCCACCACCATCCGCCGGCTCTATGGCCGCCGCCAGGGTCACAAGCTGCGCCACGGCCAGGCCGCGCTGGTCGAGGAGTTGCTGCCGCGCGTGGCGATTCCCGACAACGGCCCGCTCGACGCAGCGACGCTGTTCGGCGGCGACCGCCCTATGGAGTTCGAGATCGGCTTTGGCGCCGGCGAGCACCTCGCCGCGCAGGCAGCGGCGCGGCCGGGCACCGGGTTCATCGGTTGCGAACCGTTTCTCAACGGCGTGGTCGGTGCGTTGTCGCACATCCGCGATGGCCGGCTCGACAATGTCCGGCTCTATATGGGCGACGCGCTGCAGGCGCTCGAACGGGTGCCCGACGCCAACCTCGACCGGCTCTACCTTCTCCACCCCGATCCCTGGCGCAAAGCGCGGCACGCCAAGCGGCGCATGGTCAACCACGGTCCGCTCGACCTCATCGCCGCCAAGCTGAAGCCCGGCGGCGAGTTCCGTCTTGGCACCGACGATCCGACCTATTGCCGCTGGTCGATGATGGTGATGACGGCGCGGCGCGATTTCGACTGGCTGGCAGGGAGTGCGCAGGACTTCCTGACCCGGCCCGACGACTGGCCGGAGACGCGCTACGAACGCAAGGCGCGGCGGCAGGGCCACGAGGTGTGGTACATGACCTACCGCCGCCGTTGACGCGCAAGCGAGCGATATCGCCGTCGTCCGCACTCTATCGCACCATGATATCTGGCATCTTTTCTGCGATGTCGTGATTAGCTTCGCCTCGCCGGGATACCGCGTACACGTTGCCTTGCGACCGTTCGGCACACAGCCGAGACAGTGCAAGATGGGAATGACGGGCGCAGACATGCGTCGCGCGTTGCGCGCAAGCATATTCCTCGCGAGCTCGCATGCGGTAATATTCCCGGTCAGAGCGGGTCATAGCCGCTCGCTTCGCCATATTCCTCATCTTCTGCATCGAAACCTGCAGCGGCGCGAAGGCGACCGATATCCGGGATGAAAGCGCTCCGTCTGCTGAGCGTCAGCAGTCCCTCGCTTCTGAGCTTCTGAAGCGTGCGATTGACGTGAACGGGCGTCAGCCCGAGAACATCGGCGACCTGCTCCTGTGTGAGGGGACATGCGAAAGTATCGCCCGCTACGCGTCCTGATCGATCGAGACGCGCGTGGAGTTCGGCGAAAAGATGCGCGATCCTCGTCCGAGCGTCGCGGCGCCCCAGACTCACCAGACGGGCGCGCAGCATACGCAGTTCGGCCTCACGCGCGCGTGCCTTCATGTGTTGAAGGGCCTTTGCGGCATATCCCTGCAGACAACCCTCGCTGAGGATCATCACGCGCGCCGCGCCGCATGCGATGGTCTCCCGACGCGCGAACATGGCTGCCGGGATGAGATCGCCGGGGACCAGCACGTCCGTGATCTGGCGGGCACCGTTGCGAAGGATGTGCTCGCGATAGGCCCAACCATCGGCGAGGCGGCAGAGATACTCGGCCGGCCGTGGGCCGACCGCGATAGGTTGCCGATCGCCGAAGGTCACCATTTCGACGATCATGTCGGCTGCCGCGCCGGGCAAGATGTCCCGGTCGATGCCACCGGCGCTTACCGACCGCGACGATGCGATCGGTAAAGCAGCGGAGTGAAGGCCCCCCAGGCGGGCGGGGCGCACGATGTGAGCGTTCATCGCTTCGTCCTCGGTCATGGAATCAGGGGTTCGATTGCCGGGAAGCTCAGCCGGCGGACTGCGAACGATCGCCGGTCCCCACCAGCCCGGTCATGCCGTGCGGATCGATCACGAACTTCTTGGGCGATCCGTCCCGGAAGACCTCATAGGCGTCGACCGCGTCGTCCAGCGATATGACCTCGGTGTTCAGAAGCGGCGTCAGATAGGGCATGCGGTCCCACAGGATCGCCATCATCAGCTCGCGATTATAGCGCATCACGGGGCACTGGCCGGCGGTAAAGCTCGGCGACTTCACCCAGGCGCCGGGAAATCCCAGCGCCATCAGCCCCTGCTTGTTGAGATCGGTGGGCGCGCCGGGGTCCTGATCGGTGTAGACGCCCGGAATGCCCATTGCGCCAGCGGGCCGGATCACCTCCATCATCGTGTTGATGACGGCTTCCTCGACATTGTGCGAGCAGCCGTTCGGCCCGTTGCCATGGCATTCGAGCCCGACGCAATCGACCGCCGCATCGACCCACCGCGAGCCGGTGCCCAGGATCGCCTCGATCTGGTCGGCGACGGGCGTGGCGCTTGACGGGTCGACCACTTCGTACCCTGCCTGCGTAACCAGTTCGCGCCGTGCCGGATTGGAATCGCCGACGATGATGCACGATGCGCCGAGCAGTTGCGCGCTGGCGGCGGCGCATCGCCCCACCGGCCCGGCGCCCGCGATATAGACGGTGGAGCCGGTGCCTACTCGCGCCTCGACACAGCCATGATAGCCGGTGGGCAGAATGTCGGAGAGCAGGGTGAGGTCTCGGATCTTCTCCATCGCCTGATCGCGATCCAGAAATCGCAGCAGCTGGAAGTCGGCCCAGGGCACCAGCATATATTCGGCCTGGCCGCCCTGCCAGCCGCCCAGATTGAAGCCGTAGGCGCCGCAAAAGCCCAGTTCCTCGTTGGCGTTGAGGCAGACCTCGGTATGTCGTTCCCGGCAGTTGCGGCACGTGCCGCAGGCGACGTTGAAGGGCACCGAACAGATATCGCCGACCTTGACCCGTTCGACATGCGCGCCGACTTCAACCACCTCGCCGGTATTCTCATGGCCCATCAGCATGCCTCCAGGGGCTGCAAAGCGGCCATTGTAGATGTGCAGATCGCTGCCGCAGATGTTCGTCGTCACGATCTTGAGGATGACGCCGTGTTCGATCTTCCTACCCTGCGGGTCCTGGAGTTTTGGATAGTCCTGGTTCTGCAGCGCCATCTTGTGGGGCTCCAAGAACGTGATGGCGCGATTGCCTGCTGGCATGACTTGACTCCTCGATCTGGCACGATGCCCCGCTTTGATCGAGAGTAAGCTGTCGGAATCGCCGCGCCTTGACGGTCGTCAATCGGGAAACAGAACCATGGCACCGTCACAGCATCGGCAGGCTGCGGGGGCGTGGACCGCGCGGGAACGCGGCGTCGATGCGGTCGATCTCGGCCGGCGACAGTGCGATGGCGGCTGCCCCGGCATTCTCCTCGACATGCGCGATCGTCGAAGCTTTGGGAATCGCGAACACCGCGGGGCGACTGAGCAGAAACGCCAGCGCGATCTGGCGTGCGGTGGCGTCGTGCGCCTCGGCGATCTCGGCAAGCAGGCGGCCGCCCGACGTGGCCGGTCCGGGAAAGTCGCCATGCCCGAACGGGCTGTAGGCGGTGACGGCCAGGCCGTGCTGCTCGCACCACGGCAACACGCGATGTTCGACCGCGCGTTCCTGCAGATGGTAGAGCACCTGGTTGCAGACGAGTTCCGATCCGCCGGCGATCCGCCATGCCTCCGCTAGGTCCGGCGCGTCGAAGTTGCTGACGCCGTAGGAGAGGATCTTGCCCGCATCACGCAGCGCCTCGAACGCCGCGAAGGTTTCTTCCAACGGGTATAATCCGCGCCAGTGCAGCAAATAGCAATCCAGCCGGTCGGTCTTGAGGCGCGCGAGCGAGCGCTCGCAGGCGATCATCGTTCCCCTGCGGGAGGCGTTCTGCGGCAGCACCTTGGAAACCAGGAACAGTTCGTCGCGCCTGCCCGCAATGGCGTCGCCGACCAGCGTCTCGGCAGCGCCGGCGCCGTACATCTCGGCCGTATCGATATGGTTCATTCCCAGGTCGATGCCGCGTCGCAATGCCGCGATCACGGCGGTCGGGTCGCCGTCCTCGATATACCAGGTGCCTTGCCCGATGGTGCCGATGTTCCGCTGCAGCGGACCAAATGGCCGTTGCGGGACGCCCGACTCGGCGCGGCGCGGAGTTTCATGCGGCATGGCAGCCTCCGTTGCGGCGCAGGATGCGCGCATGGTCACGCCATGATACCGGCTGTCGCGATCTTTACGAATTGATCCCCGTCAATGCGATGGCAACACGCGGTCGACGCTAGGCGCAGTTCCCGTCGAGCTGGGTCAGCAAGCGCCGCGCACTCCATCCCTCGCGCAGGATCAGGCCGCGGTCGAGCAGAGTGTGGAACTCGGATTCGTCCATTGGCTGGGCAAAGAGATAGCCCTGGCCGATCGAGCAGCCGAGGGTGCGCATGATTGCGCGCTCGGTCTCGGTTTCGATCCCCTCCGCGACGACACGGATGTCCAGCGCCGCCCCGAGCTTGACGATGGTTTCCACGATGACCCGCTTGGCGGCGCTATGCGCGACGCCGTGCACGAAGCTGCGATCGATCTTGATCTCGCTCATCGGGAAATTCTCGAGATAGCGCAGGTTGGAATAGCCGGTCCCGAAGTCGTCGATCGAAAGCCCGACGCCGAGGAAGCGGAGCTCTGCGAACGCTGCGCGAATGTGCGCGGGTTCATCGATCATGAGATTTTCGGTGAGCTCCAAGGTCAGCCAATCGGCTCGGCACCCGGTTTCGTCGATGATCTGGGCGACAAAGCGCGCCATGTCGCGTTGCGTGAACTCCAGCACCGATGCGTTGAAGGCGAAACGGATCGGCACGCGGCGGTCGCAATTGATCCGTGCCGCGAGCGTCGCCAGCGTTCGCAGGCCCCAGGCGCCGATGTCGAGGATGATGCCGGTTTCCTCGGCGATGCCGATGAACCGGCTTGGCGGCTGCAGGCCGAACGTCGGGTGGTTCCACCGCAACAGCCCCTCCGCGCCGACCAGATCGCCGGTGCCGAGATCGAATTGCGGCTGATAGTGAAAGAGGAGTTCCTGGTTCGAGATGGCGGTCTGCAATTCGCCGGCAAGGCGCAGGCGGTTGCGGGCTTCGCGTTCGTCCGCCGCCGCAAAGGCGCGCGGCTCGTGGCACGCGGTTCCCTTCGATCGCTGAAGCGCCGCGCCAGCCTGCCGGACGAGCTGGAGTGGATCGCCGCTGACGCAATCGGTCGCGAAGCCGGCGGCGAACTGCACCGTCAACGACGCCCCGGGAAGCAGGAAGCGCGGCTTCATCAGATCCACGACATTGTCGACCATTGCGCCGGCGAAGCTCGGATCGTCGATCTCGAAGGCGAGCGCGAAGACGTTGCCGTCGGTCCGCGCCACGGCGAGCGCGGGCAGCGTCGACAGCCGCGCGGCGGCCGCGCACAGCAGGGCATCGCCGATATCATAGCCGAAGCCGCTGTTCACGTCGTTGAAGCGAAGGATATCGACCTTGACGATCAGCAGCGTCGTCGCCGTCAGGCGATCGATCGCCGCCAGCCGATCAAGCAGTCCATAACGGTCGAGCAGGCCGGTCAGGCGATCGACGCTTGCGAGGGACGGCGCTTCCGGGATCAGGACCGCGGAAGCGATCGCAGGGAGCGCGGTTTGCGTCGCGCGCTTGCCATGCAACGACGACCGCATCGGTTTGCACACCGTGCGCGGACTTGGATACCGACCGCCACGCATTATCGCCCTCCGGCCCCTGCGGTGTGACGTCGGGCCCGGCCACCAGGCGGCGCGTCGCCGATCCGGCATTTATCCCCATATATCGTCGGCATCTCGTGCTCGGCCTTCCGATGGCTTCCGGCCGCGGGCGGGTGTCGCTACCCTGTGCAGCGCACCTTGGCGTGCCGGCGCAGCGGCCGTGCCCGATCAAAGCTCGCTTCTCGACCCGTGGCAGGAGCAGATTAGATGATGTCGCCTCCGGTCCGGATGATGGAACTTGGGCGCACCCGCTTCAACGCCGACAGCGCGACACTTCAGGACAAAGCGGCGTCACTTTCATCATGCCTGGCGCCCATGCCGGTCGTCTGGAACCGCCGGCGATAGTCGAGCGGCGTGAGGTTCAGCCTGCGCAGGAAGGCGCGCCTCAGCGTCGCGGTCGATCCGAAGCCCGCGGCATGGGCGATCATCTTCAGGGGAGCGGCGCCGTCTTCGAGCAGATGGCGGGCGATGTCGATCCGGGTAAGCTCGACATAATCGGCCGGGCGCAGGCCCAGATCGGCGTGGAACAGCCGCGACAAATGGCGCGGACTGACGCGGGCCGCCCCCGCCAGCGCCGCCAGGCCGAGGTCGGCGCCAGGGTGTTCGAGGATATGCAGCCTGACCCGGTCGATCGGGCTGCTTCCCGCCGCTTGCGCCGTCAGCGCCGTACTGAACTGCGACTGTCCGCCGGGCCGCTTCAGAAACACCACCAGCCGACGGGCCACCCAAAGCGCCAGATCGCGCCCGTGATCCTCCTCGATCAGTGAAAAGGCGAGGTCGATCGCCGCGGTTACCCCGGCCGAACTGAACACCGGCCCGTCGCGGACGAAGATGCGGTCGGGTTCGACGAGGATATCGGGATGCTCGGCGGCGAGGCGCTCGGCATATTGCCAGTGGGTGGTGACGCGCCGCCCCGCCAACAGCCCGGCGCGCGCCACGAGGAAAGCGCCCGTGCAGGTCGAGCCGTAGCGCCGCGCCTGCGCCGCCTGTTCGCGCAGCCACCGGTTCACGTCGTCGCTCTGCTGCGCCGGCTCGCCATAGGGACCGGCGACGATCAGCGTGTCAGCGGGCTCGCTCGCGTCGTGTATGCCGACATCGGGAACGAATCGCACGCCCGACGCCGCCGCGGCGACGGTTCCATGTTCGGTCACTAGTTGGACGCGGTACGGCGACCCGGGGCGCATCTTGCAGTTCGCCTCGAACAGCGCATCGCACACGCCGGCGATCTCGAGCAGATGAACATTGTCAGGGACAAAGATCGTCACCAGCATGATACGCCCTCCGCTTCATCCCCTATGGTAATCCTCTCTCCTGCGGATTGCTGGAAAATCCGTTAGCCTCGGCCGTCAGGTGTCTGCCGTTCCCCGGGTTGGCTCGGCAGGTGTCGTCGCACCTCCATCCTGTCGCGGCTCGCCGCTCCCCGCCTTGACGACCGTCATTCCGTGCGCCGCGAGAGCGGCGCATGATGTCCGGCGGGAGACGTGCGATGGCGGCGCCGGCAACGAAGATGATCGAGAACCGGCGCGAGCAGATCCTGCCCGTCCTTTCACAAAGCGAGCGCGAGCGGCTCAAGCGCTTCGGCGACATCGCGCATTTCGCCAAGGGGCAGTACCTCGCGACCACTGGCGAAAACGTGCCCGGCATGTACGTGATCCTGTCCGGCCACGTCGTGGTGCGCGAGCGGCACGGCGTCGCGGACAGCGATCTCACCCGGCTCGATCCGGGTATGTTCCTTGCCGACATGGCGCAGCTGGCGGGTCAACCGTCGCTGGTCGATGCGATCGCGGAAGAAGCCGTCGAGGCCATTTTGGTGCCGAGTCACCGCTTGCGCGCGCTCGTCGTCACCGATGCCGCTCTAGGGGAAACGATCATGCGCGCGCTGATCCTGCGCCGCGCGCTGCTGCTAGATCTCGGCGCCGGCGGGCTCGTGCTGGTCGGGCGTCGCAGTTTGGGCAGGATCGTGCGGTTGCAGAACTTCCTGCTGCGCAACGCCTTTCCGCACCAGCTCCTCGATCCGGAAGAGCATGGCGAGGCAGACGACATGCTCCACCGATTCAACATCACCCCCGACAAGCTGCCGGTGGTGATCTGCCCGTCGGGCGAAGTGCTGATCGATCCCGACGAAGCGGCTGTCGCGCGCTGCATCGGCTTGCTGCACGATATCGATCCGGCGCAGATCTATGATCTGGCGATCGTCGGTGCAGGTCCGTCCGGCCTCGCGGCGGCGCTCTACGCGTCGTCGGAAGGGCTGCGCGTGCTGCTGCTGGAAAGCAGCGTGTTCGGCGGGCAGGCGGGAGCATCCGCTAGGATCGAGAATTACCTGGGCTTTCCGACCGGCATCTCGGGCCGGGCGCTGGCCGGCCGCGCCTATGCCCAGGCGCAGAAGTTCGGGGCGGAGATGCTGCTGGCGGCCCGTGCCGCCGGGCTGGAGGGCTACGACGCCGCGCGCCTCCGACTGACAGTCGCCGACAACCAGCCGGCCACCGCGCGCGCGATCGCCATCGCTACCGGCGCGCGCTACCGCCGGCCGGCGATCCCCGGCATCGAGCGGTTCGAGGGGTCGTGCCTGCATTACTGGGCGACGCCGGTCGAGGCCCGGCTGTGCCACGGCGAAGAGATCGTGCTCGTCGGCGGCGGCAACTCCGCCGGGCAGGCCGCAGTCTATCTCTCCGGGCAGGTACGATGCGTGCGCATGCTGGTCCGCGGCAAGAGTCTCGCGGAATCGATGTCGCGCTACCTGATCGATCGGATCGAGGCCATTCCCAACATCGACCTGCGGTTGCAGGCGACCGTCACCGGCCTGAAGGGAAGCGCAGGGCAGCTGCGCGAAGTCACGTGGCACGAGGAAGCGACCGGGCGCGACCTGAGACGCCCCATCCGCCACCTGTTCGTGTTCATCGGCGCGGATCCGGGCACGGAATGGCTGCAAGGATCGGGCGTCCGGCTCGACAATCGCGGCTTCATCATGACCGGGGACCAGCTCGCCGAAGGCCGCCGTCAGTTCGAGACCAGCCTCGACGGCGTGTTCGCGATCGGCGACGTGCGTTCGGGGTCGACCAAGCGCGTCGCCGCGGCGGTTGGCGAGGGCGCGCAGCTGGTGCAGATCATCCACGGATATCTGGAGGAGGGGGCGGCCCGGGATCGTGAAGAGTCGGTGTCGCGGCGCGCGATAGGACCGCCGGCGCCTGCCGAAGCAGGACGAGGACCGCGCCTGTCGCCAAGCCGCCGGAAGTGACGACGGTCAAGGCTTAACGCGGAATCGACGCCCAAGGTACTGGACGCAAATTCGCTCGGGAGGAGTCCAGCTCATGCAGACGATTCTGCCGCCGCTATCGATCGAGGATCATGTTCGGGGTGACCCGAATGCCACCGTCACGCTGATCGAATATGGCGACTATCAATGTCCGTATAGCGCCTTGGCCGAACCGGTGATCACCCAGATCCTGCGGCGGCATGCCGGCGTGCGGCAAGCCTTCCGTCATTTTCCGCTGGTGAGTATTCACGACCTGGCGAAACTTGCCGCCGAAACGGCGGAGTTTGCCGCACATCGTGGCGGTTTCTGGCCGATGCACAAGGCGCTCATGGCGCAATCCGCAAGGCTCAGCATCCCGTTGCTCCTGCGCCTCGCCAGCGAACGGGGGCTTTCGCCGGACGCGCTGCAGGACGCGCTGTTCAGCGGCAGGTTCGCGGCAAAGGTCGGGCATGATTTCGCGCGTGGCATGCTGAAAAGCGTCGATGGCACGCCGACGCTCTTCATCAACGGCAAACGCTATGTCGGGCCGATGACGATTGGCGCCTTGGGCGCAGCGGTCGATGCCGCGCGTGGTTCGACAATCCCGGTGAAGCCGCGATTGCGTGTCGTGGCTTGACACCTTGTCGGTCTCCAGCGTCGCCGGGAGCCGAGAGTTTCGTTGCTAATGGTTTGCAGCGCGAAGGCCGCCGGGGGTATGCCGCTTGACGGCCATCAGTGGCGCCGCGGGCAATGCAAGCGTCAGCAGCCTTATCGCTTCGACCATGGTGCGCACGCCCAGGCGCCTTACGGCACGCTCGCGGTGGACCTCGATCGTGCGGACGCTGAGGCCGAGTTCGAAGGCAATGCTTTTGGTCGCAACGCCGTCGGCGACCATCGAAAGGACCTGCTGTTCGCGCGGAGACAGCGATGCGACGCGGCTGGCGCCATCGAGCGCATCGGGGCTGTCATTGGTCAGGTGGGTCTCGATCACCGACCATCGGTCGTTTTGCCTTGCCAGCGCAACTTCATGTGCGCGAACGACGTCGAGAATGTCCCCCGCCTTGCACGCGGAAAGCGGGTAGGTGCACAAAAGCGAGATCGGCTTGTCCGCGATCACCTCGTTCAAATAATTCTCATATTCCATGAACGCCTGCCAATCGCGCTGCTGCAGCCAGCAGGTGTGACCGCTGGCGGACAAGCCGGCATGATTATGGGCCAGGGCCTCAGCCAGTTTCTCGTGCCATAGCGCCACCATCGACCCGCCTTCGAAGCCGTCGCCTTGCAGATACATGTCGGTGGCGGAATGCAGTTCGACGCCCTGGCGCGCAAGCGGATCGGCATTCATGCCGTCGGGCTTGACCCACAGGCACTGGTCGCCTCGCCGCGCACCGGCGGCGCAGAACTGGCTGACCAGGTCTAGCAGGTCGTCCTCGGTCTCATAAAAGGCGCAAATGTGCGTCCCGTGGCAGATGGCCGCCAACACCGCATCATAGGGCGGCTCTGCCCCAACGGGCTTCGGCTCTTTGCTCTGCGGCATCAAGGGGCAACCAATGCGCTGGTGTCGCGATTTCGCGACGGACTTTACGGTATCAGTCTTTAGGGGGGCTGGCGCGTGATATCTTCACGAGCGGCCAAGTATTTCTCGAAACCGTTCCGACGACCGTGCGTGATGCCCCCGGGCAGGCTAGCGACGCCCCTTCGTGGTCTCACGCATCGCGGTCCGGTGTGAAAATCCATGTAGTGGAATCCACAAATGGCTGCAGGCACGTTCGTCGTGCAACGTGTTCCTGACACATCGCAGCGAGGGACCTATGCAAGACACGATCGAATGCGCATCGCTCTTCGCATCCCAGCAGCGCCCGAACCAGCCGCAAAGCGAGGCCGGCGCGGCGATGATGGCAGCCGGACGCGCGTCCCGATGGCGGCGCAACCAAGCGTGCGACGCCGTGATCGCGCGGGGTGCCGTGGCCTGCATCGGCACGGGCGCGGTCCGCAAGTTCGCGCTGCGTCCCAACGGTCAACGGCAGATCATCGATCTTGCGCTTGCCGGGGACTATGTGGGATTCGCGCCGGCGGATCCGGGTTTCTTTTTTGAGGCGGTCTCCAATGACACGGTAATCCTGTCGTTCACGCGCGAACAGATCGACGGGCTTGTCGCGCGGTTCCCGGCAATTGCCGCGCTGATGCAGCGCTGCACCGCCGACGCGATCCGCCGGCTCGAACATCACCTGCTGGTCCAGAACCGCATGACGGCACGGGAGAAGGTGAGCGCGTATCTGGCGGAGATGTCGCACCGTATCGAACGCCGCGGCACCAACGCGATCGTGCTGCCGATCACCCGCTATGATATCGCCGACCATCTCGGGATCGCCGTGGAGACTGTGAGCCGCACGATGACGGTGCTGTGCCAGCGCGGATCGATCACGCTCAGGACCCCGCGCGTCGTCGAAATCCGCGATCCGTCGATGCTCTCCGAAACCGAGTGCTGACGACCGTCGATAGACCAATGAGCAGAGGAGAGTCCCAAGATGACAACCGAAGTGAGCAAAGCGCTTTTCGTGCGGCTCGAGGCGCTCCCCGGCAAGGCGGACGACCTGCGCAGTTTCTTGAACAAGGGGCTGTCGATCGTCGAGGGGGAGCCGAAGACCGTCAGGTGGTTCGCGATCCAGTTCGGACCGTCAACCTTCGGCATCTTCGACGCCTTCCCCGACGAGGACGGGCGCCAGGCGCACCTGTCCGGTGATGTCGGGAAAGCGCTTGGTGAGAACACCGGTGTACTCTTCGAACCGCCGACGATCGAATATGTCGATGTCGTCGCGGAGAAGCAGCCCGCTTAGGCCAGCAATTATGGGAGACCGAAGATGGCGAACGAGACTCTGGACGGCCTGAAGGTCGCAATCCTGGTGACCGACGGCTTCGAGCAGGTCGAGATGACCGAGCCACGCAAGGCACTCGATGAGGCGGGCGCCAAGACCCGGCTCGTGTCGCCCAAGGACGGCAATGTGAAGGCCTGGGACTTCACCGATTGGGGCGAGACATTCCCGGTGGACTTGGCGCTCGGCGAAGCTCGCCCGGAAGATTTCGACGCGCTGTTGCTGCCGGGCGGCGTCATCAATCCCGACACGCTGCGGACGCTGCCCGACGCGATCGCCTTCGTGAAGGCGTTCTTCGACGCGGGGAAGCCGGTCGCCTCGATCTGCCACGGACCCTGGACCATCATCGAGGCGGGCGCCGCGCGCGGTCGGCGCATGACGTCGTGGCCGTCGCTGAAGACCGACCTGCAGAATGCGGGCGCGACATGGCTCGACGAGGAAGTCGTCGTCGATGGCGGTCTGGTCACCAGCCGCAAGCCCGCCGACATCCCGGCGTACAATCGGGCGGTCCTCGAGCTGTTTGGGAGCGCCCGCGCCGAACCGCGTGAGGCCACGGCCGAGTGACGTCGGAAGCGGGGCCGGCGTTCAAGGCCTCCGGCTTCGTCCGGGTCCGCGGTGCGCGCGAGCACAACCTCAAGAATGTCGATGTCGATATCCCGCGCGACGCGCTGGTCGTGTTCACCGGCGTGTCGGGATCGGGCAAGTCGTCGCTTGCCTTCTCCACCCTCTATGCCGAGGCGCAGCGGCGCTATCTGGAATCGGTCTCGCCCTACGCGCGCCGCCTGTTCCACCAGATGGAGGTGCCCGAGGTCGACGAGATCGAGGGCCTGCCGCCGGCGGTAGCGCTCCAGCAGCAGCGCGGATCGCCGACCACGCGCTCGTCGGTCGGGAGCGTCACCACGCTCTCCAACCTACTGCGCATGCTCTATTCGCGCGCCGGCGACTATCCGCCGGGCCAGCCGCTGCTGTACGCGGACAGCTTTTCGCCCAATACGCCCGACGGTGCGTGCCCGCGCTGTCACGGCCTCGGCCGGATTCACGAGGTCACCGAAGCCTCGATGGTGCCCGACCCGTCCAAGACGATCCGCGAGCGCGCGGTCGCCGCCTGGCCGATGGCGTGGGGCGGGCAGAACCTGCGTGACATCCTCATAAGCCTCGGCATCGACGTCGATATGCCGTGGCGCGACCTGCCCAGGAAGGTGCGCGACTGGATCCTGTTCACCGAGGAGCAGCCGCAGGTTCCGGTCTATCCCGGCTGGAGCCATGACGAGATCCAGCGTGCGATCCGCCGCAAGATCGAGCCCGCCTATATGGGCACCTTCTCGAGCGCGAAGCGGCACGTCACCCACAGCTATGCGACCACGCAGAGCGCGATGATGAAGAAGCGCGCCGCGCGCTTCATGATCGCGCGGGCCTGCCCGGTGTGCCACGGTAAGAGGCTGCGCAAGGAGGCCTTGTCAGTCCGGTTCGAGGGCCTCGACTTCGCCGAGATGAGTGGCCTGCCGATGGCGCACTTTTCGAAAATCTTCGCGCCTTATGCCGAGGCGAAGGCCGGCAAGCTCGACGCGCTGCGCAAGACCCATCCGGAAAAGGCGTTGGTGGTCGAGCGCATCGCCGGCGATCTGTGCCGCCGGCTGTCGGTGCTGCTTGATCTCGGGCTCGGCTATCTGACGCTCGAACGCAGCACGCCGACGCTGTCGCCGGGCGAACTGCAGCGGCTGCGGCTCGCGACGCAGGTCGTCTCCAACCTGTTCGGCGTCGTCTATGTCCTGGACGAGCCCTCGGCCGGGCTTCATCCCGCCGATACCGAGGCGCTGCTCCGCGCGCTCGACGGATTGAAGGCGGTCGGCAATTCGCTGTTCGTCGTCGAGCATGAGATGGACGTCGTTCGCCGCGCCGACTGGATCGTCGATGTCGGCCCCGCCGCCGGCGAACAGGGCGGCGAGATCCTCTACAGCGGCCCGACCGAGGGACTGCGCAAGGTCGCCGCATCGGAAACGCGGCGCCACCTGTTCGACGAAGGCGGCGGGATGCCGAGCCGGCAGCGCGAGCCCATCGGCTGGCTGCGGCTGGAGGGTGTTTCGCGCAACAATCTGCGGGCGATCGATTGCGCGATCCCGCTCGGCGTGATGACCACCGTCACCGGGATCTCCGGTTCGGGAAAATCGAGCCTGGTCAGCCAGGCGCTGGTCGAGCTGGTCGCCGGCGCGCTCGGCAGCCCCGTCGCGGCGGCGGAGGACCCCGATGCCGAAGCTGCACTCGAGGATCGCCCCGCGGACGTGACCGAGGGGAGGATCGTCGGCGGCCTCGACGGGATCAGGCGGCTGATCGAGGTCGATCAGAAGCCGATCGGCCGCACGCCGCGCTCCAACCTCGCGACCTATACCGGGCTGCTCGATCATGTCCGCGCATTGTTCGCGGCGACCCCCGAGGCCAGGAAGCGCCGCTACGACGCCGGCCGCTTCTCGTTCAACGTTGCCAAGGGCCGTTGCCCGCGCTGCGAGGGCGAGGGCTTCGTGATGGTCGAGCTGCTGTTCCTGCCGAGCGTCTATGCGCCGTGCCCGGTCTGCCACGGCAGCCGCTACAACCCCAAGACGCTCGAAATCCGATATCGCGGCAAGACGATCGCCGACGTGCTCGCGCTCACCGTCGAAGGCGCGTGGGAGTTCTTCGGCGATGCGCCGAACGTCTGCCGATCGCTCAAGGTGCTGCGCGAGGTCGGTCTCAATTACCTCCGCCTAGGCCAGCCGGCGACCGAATTTTCCGGCGGCGAGGCCCAGCGGGTGAAGCTCGCCACCGAATTGCAGCGGGCGCAGCGCGGCGGTGCGCTCTACGTGCTCGACGAGCCGACCACCGGCCTCCACCCGACCGACGTCGAACGCCTGCTCGGCCAGCTGAATGCGCTGGTCGATGCCGGCAACAGCGTGGTATTGGTGGATCACGACATGAAGGTCGCGGCGGCGAGCGACTGGGTGATCGATATCGGCCCCGGCGCCGGCGCCGAGGGCGGCCGGATCGTCGCGAGCGGCCCGCCGTCCAAGGTCGCCGCCAGCCGGGCGAGCCGGACCGCGCCCTATCTCGATCGCGCACTCGGCGGGGACGCTACTACTCCGACGAATCGACCCGCACGGGAGAGACTGTGATGACCGCACCGATCCGCATCTTGTTGCAGACCACCATCCCGACGATCGAGGATGACTGGCATATCGGCCGCTTCTCGATGCTGCGCGACTTGCTCGCCGCGCTCCGCGATGAGAATGGCGCGCCCATGATCCAGGTGACCGCGCGCGATCGCGACACTGCGACGGGCCCCGACGCCTTGCTCTCGACCATCGACCGGTCCGATTATGACGAGCTCTGGCTGTTCGCCGTCGACACCGGCGAGGGGCTCGACGCCGAGGACTGCGCGGCCATCGGGCGGTTCCGCCAGCGCGGCGGCGGGCTGATGGTCACGCGCGACCATGCCGATCTCGGATCGTCGGTCTGCACCTTGGGCGGTGTCGGGGCGGCGCATTATTTCCATTCCCGCAACCCCGAACCCGATCCCGATCGTCGGCAGATCGACGACGACGGGACCCCAACGATTTCCTGGCCCAACTATCACTCGGGATCGAACGGCGATTTCCAGCGGATCGAGATCGTCGGCGACCTTCATCCCGTCTTTGCGGACCCCGATGCGGCAGGCGGCGCGCTGCGTTACCTGCCCGCCCATCCGCACGAAGGCGCCGTGGGCGCTCCGGCCGACGATCCGAGCGCGCGGGTGATAGCCACCGGTAACAGCGCGCTGACCGGCCGCAAATTCAATATAGCGGTCGCGTTCGAGCCGTCCGAGGCGGGCGGCCCGGCGATCGCGCAGTCAACCTTCCACCATTTCGCCGACTATAACTGGGATCCGGCGGCAGGCGCCCCCAGCTTCGTCAGCGAGCCGCCGGGCGATGCGCTGCCCCGCACGCCCGAGGCGCGCCGATCGACCGAGCGCTACGTGCGCAACCTCGCCCTCTGGCTGGCCGGGCGAAGTGCCTGACGCGGCATCGCGGCATGCGGCCCCGGATCGGGGTGCGCACACGCAGCTTCAGGGCTTGCCCTGCATCGCCTTGATCCGTTCGGCGGCATTCTGGTTCCCAGGATTTAGGTCCAGCGACTTGCGATAATTGGCGATGGCCAGCTGCTTGTTGCCATCGCTTTGATAGGCCTCGCCCAGGCTGTCGAAGGCGTTGAAACTCTTCGGGTAGAGCGTCGTGGCAAGCTTGAGCACCGCGATCGCCGCCTTGTCGTCTCCGCGCTCCAGCAGTTGGTAACCCCAGATATTTAGGTCTTCCTCGGAAAGCTCGAAACTCGCGTCGCGCGTCCGCATTTCGGCATAAACCTCGGGGATGGCATCGAAGCCCCGGACCGCGAGCTGCGCTGCAAGAGCCTCTCGCGTCGGCGGAACTCCCGTCGATTTGCGGCTGGTGACTTCAAGCAGGTGGCGCGGCACGCCGTTGCTCTCGGGGTCCGCCGCCAGGAATGCCGCGCCGGTAGCATCCGCTTTCAGATAGGCGTCGAGAAAGCGCAGAACATACCGCGCGCTCCATCCATAGGATTGCTCGACTTCGCTCCGGCTGAAGTCGGAAAAGTTGGTGTCGGGCGAAAAGGCGACCTGACGCGAAGCCATATTCCCATGCACCATCTGGTTCATGGTGACGCGGTGGAAATCGGAATAGGTCAGCTTGTTGAGAAAGCTGGCCGAGCTGTCCAAGCCGGCAAGCTGGAGTTCCTCGATCGCCTGGGGCTTTGCCGCCACGAACAGAAACGGTGCTGTCACGCGCGCCGGTGTCACATATTTCGCCGATTCGACCAGGCCAGGAAAATAACGCACCGAACCGTCCAGGCTCACCAGCGCGTCGATGCGGCTATCCACGGCCGCGGCGAACACGTTCGAAAGGCCGCCCCAGCTGAAGCCCGCCACGGCGAGATGGTCGAGGTCCGCCTGGGGCAGCGAATGGGCGAAGGCGATCAGGAAGCCGATATCGCCGGCCTGCGCCGAAATCCCTTCGACGTCGAAGGTCATGCTGCGGCTGCGTGCGCCCATACTGGGGCTGGCGATCACGACGTACCCCTGGCTCGCGAGATATTCGGCGAGGTCCGCATTTTCATAAGCCGGCGCGCCGAAGCTGGGAGCGTAGATCACGACCGGGAACTTGCCCGGTGCAGAGGCGGCATCGCGGACCGCCCACATCGTCCGCCCGGTTTCCGCCTTGATACGATCCGGCGACAAGGCCGGGCCGGCAGATCGCAGAAAGGCCGCCGTCGCCGCCGCGATCTCGGCGTCGCTCCGGCCGAACACCTCCTCGGTGGCGGAGAGGCGGAGATAGTCGCTGTAGCGGAGCGGCGTGCCGCCCTTGGTCGCGGGATACCATATCAGTGTCTGGATCGGGCGCGCCTTCACGCCGGCCACCGCCTCGCCGGTCACCGGATCGTTGGCGCCGCGATAGCTGCGTGAAAGATCATATTGCTCGACGACGCGAAGGCCGACGCCATGCGGACCGGGGGCATTGGCAAAAGCGAAGCCGGCTTGCGCATGCGCCGAAGGCGCGAACAGCAACAAAGCCAACGCCATCAGGTACCGCATGGAACCGCCCCCGAATTTTGCCCAGACCGATTGCTAGAAACAAGTAACGCCAGTGTCCACGGCGTTCTGAAACAATAGTCGGGACGATACGACTAGGAAGAGATTGCGCTCCCCGGCGGTGGGCAGGACCGCCGATGCGACGGGCTACGCCTGCCGCATCTGCTTGACGGCGTGGTCGGCGGCGCGGGCGGTCAGTGCCATGAAGGTCAGTGACGGATTGACGCACGACACCGACGCCATCTGCGCACCATCGGTGACGTAGAGGTTGGCGGCGGCATGCGCCTGGCTCCAGCTGTTGAGCACCGATGAACGGGGATCCGTGCCCATGCGAGCGCCACCCATTTCGTGGATCGCGTCGCCGGGGACATGCTCATTCTCCCAGCTTATGACGTTGGTCAGCCCCGCCGCCTTGAGCATCGCTTCGCCCTGGACGCGGGCATCCGCCATCATCTTGAGCTCGTTGTTGCGGAACCGGACGTCGAAGCGCATCAGCGGCACCCCGAACCGGTCGACCTTGCTGGGGTGCAGCGACACGCGATTGTCCTTGTACGGCAGGCATTCGCCGAACGCGCCCATGCTGAACTTCCACGGCCCGTATTTGCGCATGCCCTGCTTCATCGACGCGCCGAACCCGACCGGCGCAGCCGGGTCGCGCCGCGCGCCGCCCTGATAGCCATAGCCGCGGGAGAAGCCGACGCCCTCGTCGCCGCCGATGTTGCGAAAGCGCGGGATATAGACGCCGCCAGGGCGGCGGCCATATTCGATATATTCCTGCATTCCCGGGATTTCGCCCTCGGCACCGACGCGGAAGATATGGTCCATCACGTAGCCGCCGAGCGTGCCGCTCTCGTCGAAATAGCTGCGTTCGCTGCCGGGTGCGCGTGAATTCATCAACAGCTGGACCGATGCCATCGCCGACGCGCACAGGAAGACGAGATCGGCCTCGACGGTCTGTGCCTGGCCGGTCTTGGCATCGATGTAGCGCACGCCGGTGACGCGCTTGGTTGCGGGATCGTAATCGAGGTTGGTGACCACCGCGTCCGACTGCAGCGTCAGCCGACCGGTGGCGCGCGCGGCAGGCAACGTCACCGCCTGGGTCGAGAAATAGGCGCCGAACGAGCAGCCATTGCCGCACTGGTTGCGGACCTGGCAGCGGGTGCGGCCTTGCTCCGGCTTGTCTTCGGTCAGATTCGACAACCGGGTGTTGATCAGCTTGCGCCCGGGAAACTGGGTCTCGAGCCGCTGCTTCAGCCACTTCTCGGCGACGTTCATCGGCATCGGCGGCTGGAATTCGCTGTCGGGCAGATAGGGCAGATTCTCGCGCGAACCCGACACACCGATATATTTCTCGATATAGCTGTACCACGGCGCGACGTCGTCATAGCCGATCGGCCATTCGCCATCGATGCCGTCGCGCTTGTTCGCGGCGAAGTCCTCGGGCGCCCAGCGAAAGCTCCAGCGTCCCCAGATCAGCGATTTGCCGCCGACCGCGCCGGGACGGATCCAGTAGAATTTGCTGCCCTCGTCGTACGCATAGGGATTGAGCCGGTCGTCATTGTAGAAGCGCCGGTTACTCGGCGCGACATAGCCGTGCTGCGAGATGAAATAATCGTTTTCGACCAGCGATTTGGGCATCATGTTGCGCGCCGGTATCTCGTAGGCGGGCTTGCCGTCATAGGGATAGCCCTCGCCATGCTCGACCATCACGCCGCGGTCGAGCATCAGCACGCGCAGTCCTTTTTCGGTAAGCTCCTTGGCGGCGAAGCCCCCGCTCACGCCCGAGCCGATGACGATCGCGTCGAACCTGTTGGTCGAAGTCATGCTATTTCCCCGGTGGATCAGAAGCGCAGCGCGCGGAGTGTCGTGAAGCTGGTGGCGATGTCGGGGAGATAGGGCGCAGGCGCCTCGTCATTCTCGACATAGAAATGGCGCACGCCGCTACCGCCCTTGCGCTTGAACAACGCGGCGAAGTCGGTGTCGCCCTGCCCCACCGCGGTCATGCTGCGATCAGCGCGCATGTCCTTGACGTGATAGGCATAAAGGCGATTGCCGAGCCTGTCGATCATCGCCCCGACATCCTCGCCGGCAAAGGCCGCCCAGTACAGGTCGAGCTCGATCTTCACGAGTTCGGGATCGGTTTCGCTCAGCAGGCTGTCGAACAGGCTGATTCCGCCCGGCTTGGTCGTGAACTCGAAATCATGGTTGTGATAGGCAAAGCCGAGCCCGGCTTTTTTCAGCCCGGCACCGAAGCGGCTGAAATTGGGCAGGGCGGCTCGCCAGCCCTCGGCGGTACGGTGCTCCTCGCCCATATAGGGCAGGACGACGGTATCCGCCCCCAGCGTCTTGGCCATCGCCACCGATGCGTCGAACTGGCCGAGCAGCGCGTCATAGCCGATATGGACCGACGGCGCGCGCAGGCCGAGGCGATCGGTCGTGCGGCGCAGCATCGCGTGGTCCATCGTATCGAAGCCACCGCCGCCATATTCGACTTCGCGATACCCGATCCGAGCGATCTGTTCGAGGGTGGCGACCGGGTCCTTCTGAAAGATTTCGCGCACCGTATAGAGCTGCAGCCCGATCGGGCCGAGCTCCGCCGCCGCGGCGGTCGGGACGAGGCGGTCGGCGACGGCGACCGCGGCGAGGGTGCCGGCTCCGGCGAGCCAGCTACGGCGGCTGATCATGAGCTATAGACCTTGTTGACCTGAGAATATGGAAATGCGCCGTCATATTCGCCGGGCACCGGAAGATATTCGCGCTCCTGGGTGATGCCGATCTCCGACGTGTAGTAGCCGGTGATGACGAGCTGACGGAACTCGTCGAAGAACACCGCTCCCGACGCGATCTTGTCGTCCATCGCCAGCGTCAGCAGCGCGTCCTGCTGCGCGGGCGTCGCCTTCGCGGCGGAGCGCTTATAATCCGCAAGGCTGCGCGCCTCGATCGCGTCGAGCCCGGCGACGATCGATACGCGATCCTCGGGCGCCGCCCAGTCGGCAAGCAGCTTTTCGATGAACTCGGGTACCTGCGCCTCGATCGCGCCGGGGGTGTCCGTGGCAGGGATCATGCGGTCGCTCAGCGCAGTCATCACGGCACGCTGCGTCGGGGTGAACACCGCGACGCTGGGCGGGCCTTCGCTGATCACCGGTATCTTCGCCGCCTGGGCAGCGCCCGCGGCGCGCGCGATGGGCGCAAACAATCCGGCCCCGAACATCGTCACGATCCCGGCCAGCGCGGTTCTGCGGTCGATCACTTGGCTACTCCTTCAAGGTCCTGCGCGATCGCCGCCGCGGGCAGCGGACGCACCCAGATGTTGCGGAACGACACCGGCGAATCATGATCCTGCAATTGCAGCGGCGCGGCATCGGCATGGGCTTGGTACTTCGCGATCTGCCGCCAGGCGGTGGTGCCGAGCATCGCCTGATGATTCTGTACCAGCACCCCGTTGAGGAATGCGGTGACATAGGCAGGGCGCACGAGCGACCCGTCGGCAGCAAAGCGCGGCCGTTCGAAGACCACATCGTAGCTCTGCCATTCGCCCGGGCGCCGCGACGCGTTGGCGAGCGGGGGTTTCCAGCCATAGACCGCACCGACCGTACCGTCGGCATATGTCGGGTTCTGATAGCCGTCGAGGATCTGCAGCTCGTACCGCTCCATGAACCAGATGCCGCTGTTGCCGCGGTCCTGCGAGCTCTTGGTCGGAGGATTGGGCGAACGGAATTCCAGGTGCAGCTGCACGTCGCCGAAGCTCTGCTTCGAGACCAGATTATTCTCGCCGCCGCTCGCGGTGCGCGGCGGCGGCGTCATCGCCCCGCCCTCGAGAGTCCACGGCATGGCCTGAGCGGTCCAGGCATCGAGCGACGTTCCGTCGAACAGCACGACCGCATCGGACGGCGCGCCGCCGGCCACGGCGGCGGGCGTCACCACCTGCGGATAGGGGCGGTCGGGGTCGTGGACATGGAACGACCCGCCGGGCAGGATCGGCGTATCCTTGAACCCCGGCCGGTCCTGCGCGGCGGCGGGCATGATGGCTACCATGCCGACTGCCAGCCCTGCGATCATGCGGACGATCATTCGCTTCCTTCCTATTGCGCGTCGATGGCGCGATATGCAGCGACCAGTCGGTCCTCGCCGGCGCGGCCGTCGATCGAATTGCCGTGTTCCATGCCGATCACCCCCGTATAGCGCCGCGCACGCAGCCATTTGACGATGTTGGCATAATTGACCTCGCCGGTGCCCGGCTCGTCGCGACCGGGATTGTCGCCGAACTGGAGATAGGCGATCTCGCTCCAGCACATGTCGAGCACCGGGATCAGATTCCCCGACTGGATCTGCTCATGATAGAGGTCGGCAAGCACCTTGACCCCTGGGCTGTTCGCACCGCGCGCGACCGCGAAGCCCTGCGCGATGCTCTGCATATAGACGCCGGGATGATCGGTGCGGGTGTTGAGCGGCTCCATCACCATCGCCAACCCGTGCGGCGCGACGATGTCGCCGGCACGGCGCATGACGTCGATCACGCGCGCGGTCTGGACATCGAGCGGCACCTTGGGATCGCGAAAGCCTGTGACGACCGTCATGCACTTCGCACCGAGCCGCTTGGCGACATCGACTGAACTGCGGATGTCGGCCAGGAACGCCTCGCGCTCGGCGTCGTCGTTGGCGCCGAGCAGCGGCCGCGACTGCGCCCATTTCGGCATGCTGGCGACGAACACGCCCATCGTCATGCCGCGATCCGACAGCGCCTTGGCCATCTGCGCCTGCTGCGCCACCGGACGCGCGCGCGCTTCATTATCCTCCCATGCGGTGAAGCCCTGGTCGGCGGCAAAGGCGATCTGCTCGATCAGCCCGCCGCGGCTCGCGAAGCTGCCTTCGTGCGGCGCGAAGCCTAGCGAGAAGCGCGCCGCATTCGACTGCGCCGCCCGGCCGGGCGCGAGCCCGGCCGCGAGCGGCGCTACGGCGCCGGCGGCCAGCAGCGTGCGGCGTGAGATGCTCATGCCGACCGGGCCGTCACTTGCCGGCCTGCGCCTTGAGATAGGCGATGATCGCCGCGCGCTTCTTGGCATCCGCCATGCCGATCGGCATGCGCGTGCCCGGCACCTTCTTTGACGGCGATGCCAGGAACTGGTCGAGCGTCGCCGCGTCCCAGCGCAGCTTCGATGCCTTGAGCGCCGGCGAATAATTGAACCCCGGCACTGCCGCGGCCGGCCGTCCGACCACGCCGTACAGATTGGGGCCAACGCCATTCTTTCCGCCCTTGTCGACGGTATGGCAGGCCTTGCAGGCGGCAAAGGCGGGCGGAGCCGCGGTCTGCGCCGCGATCGGCGGCGCAACGACCAGCAGGCCCAGCGGCGCTGCGGTCCCGAGAATCAGGCACATGATACGCTTCATCCATTCTCTCCGGTTTCGATACTGGACCATTTCTGGTCCGATGCGGCATTGGATACCACTGCTTCGATGAACGCCATCGTACGCAATCCGTCGCGCAGCCCCGGTGCCCAGCCGGCATCCTCGCCGCGGATCGTCGCGGCGAAGGCGCGGTACAGATTTGCGAAGGCCTCGATATAGCCCGCCGGATGCCCCGCCGGCGTGCGCAGCAGCCGTGTCGTGCGGGCATCAAGCCCCGGGCCGCCGGCGCGGATCACCTCGACCGGGCGATCGAGCCAGCGCAGGATCAGCGTGTCGGGCTCCATCTGCGACCATTCGAGGCCGCCGCGCTCGCCATGGATACGCAGCCGCAGTCCATTCTCCTCGCCTGCGGCGACCTGGCTCGCCTTGAGTGTCCCGCGCGCGCCGCCCTCGAAGCGCAACAGCGCGCTGACGTCGTCGTCGAGGCGGCGGCCGGGAACATGCGCGGTGAGGTCGGCGCACAGCGCATCGGCGCGCAGCCCGGAGACATGCTCGGCGAGCTGGAAGGCGTGCGTGCCGATGTCGCCCAGGCACCCGCCCTGCCCCGCGCGCGCCGGATCGGTGCGCCATTCGGCCTGTTTGTCGCCGGCGGCATCGATCGGTTCGCTCAACCAACCCTGCAGATACTCGACCTGCACCAGCCGGATGGCGCCGAGATCGCCGCGCGCCACGCGCACCCGCGCCTCCTCGACCAGCGCATAGCCGCTATAGGTGAAGGCGAGCGCGAACTGCCGCCCGCTCGCCTTGGCCGCGGCGGCGATCGCCTGCGCTTCGGCAAGGTCCATCGCCATCGGCTTTTCGCAGAAGACGTGGATGCCCGCCTCCAGCGCGGCGATCGCCATCGGCGCGTGGAGGTGGTTGGGCGTGACGATCGCCAGCGCATCGATCCGCTCGCCCTCGGGCAGCGCGCGCTCGGCGGCCATCATCGCCTCGAGCGAGGCATGGACGCGCTGCGGGTCGAGCCCGAGCGCGTCGCCGGTGCGCGCATTGCGCCCGGCGTCGGTGCTGAACGCACCCGCCGTCAGCCGCCAGTCGCCGTCGAGCGCCGCGGCCATGCGGTGCACCGCGCCGATGAACGCGCCCTCCCCGCCGCCCGCCATGCCGAGCCGAAGCGGTTGCCGGCTCATGCGCTCGTGCCCTTCGCATCCGAAAGCCCCATCAGCGCGCGAATCGCCTGGCGATCGATGCCGCTAGCGGCGAAATCGTCGAAGGCGTGATCGGTGACGCGGATGATATGGTCGCGAATGAACGGGGCTCCCTCGCGCGCGCCGTCCTCGCCGCGCTTGAGCGCGCATTCCCATTCGAGCACCGCCCAGCCGGAATAGCCATATTGCGCCAGCTTGCTGAAGATCGCGCCAAATGCGACGTCGCCGTCGCCGGTCGAACGGAAGCGCCCGGCGCGCTCGGTCCAGCCCTCATACCCGCCATAGACGCCCGAGCGGCCGGTCGGGTTGAACTCGGCATCCTTGACGTGGAAGCACGAGATCCGGTCGTGATAGCGGTCGATGAAATCGAGATAGTCGAGCTGCTGCAGCACCGAATGCGACGGATCGAACAGGATGCGCGCGCGCGGATGCCCGCCGACCGCTTCGAGGAAGCGCTCCCAGGTCGCGCCGTCGTGAATATCCTCGCCAGGGTGGATTTCGAACGCGCAATCGACGCCGACCTCCTCGAACACGTCGAGGATCGGGAGCCACCGCCGCGCCAGTTCGGCAAACGCTTCCTCGACCAGCCCGGCCGGGCGCTGCGGCCAGGGATAGACATAGGGCCAGGCGAGCGCCCCCGAAAAGGTCGCATGCGCCGAAAGCCCCAGCCGGGCGCTGGCGCGCGCGGCAAGCTTGACCTGATCGACCGCCCAGGCTTGGCGCTCGGCCGGCTTGCCGTGCAGCGCGGCGGGCGCGAAGCCGTCGAACAACGTGTCATAGGCGGGATGGACCGCGACCAATTGCCCTTGAAGATGCGTCGACAGCTCCGTCGGTTCGATTCCGAACTTCGCAAGGCGCGCGCGCATATCGTCGCAATAATCCTGGCTCTGCGCAGCCTGTTCGAGGTCGATCAGCCGCGGGTCGCACGGAATTTGGACGCCGACATAGCCCAGCCCCGCCGCCCATTCGGCGAGGTGGTCGAGCGTGTCGTAGGGCGCGCTATCGCCCATGAACTGCGCCAGGAAGATGCCCGGCCCCTTCATCGCGGTCATGGCTGCGTCTCCGTCCGGCTGTCGTCGCGAAAGGTCAGCTGGAACAGGATCGCGATCAGCGCCGCGGCGATCGCGGGATACCACCACATCGCCTGCCAGTCGGCGATCGTCGCCGCCTCCGGCATCTGCGCATAAAGCAGCGCGCCGATCTGCGAACCGACCAGCATTCCGACGCCATAGGTGAACAATGTCAGCATCCCCTGCGCCTGTGCGTTGACCCCCTTGGGCGTGGCGATCGTGCCGACATAGATTGCGCCGGCGACGAAGAAGAAGTCGTAGCAGATGCCGTGCAGCGCCACCCCAACATAGATCGCCCACAATCCGGACCCGCCATCGCCGATCGCGAACAGCGCATAGCGCAACGCCCAAGCCGCCATGCCGACCAGCAGCAACGGCTTCACACCGAAGCGGCGATAGAGCAGCGGCATCGAGAACATGAAGGCGAGTTCGGACATCTGCCCGATCGCCAGCGTCCCGCCGACGTTGGAGATGCCGGCCGCACCGACATAGGGCGAGGCATAGGCGTAATACATCGCCAGCGGGATCGAGATCAGCGTCGCGCAGACGATGAAGATCAGGAACGATCGCTGCCGCATCAGCCCGAATGCCTCGGTGCACAATACCTGACGGATGATGCTTTCGTCGCGCGGGGCATCGGCCTCGACGCTCGGCAGGGTCAGGCTGTAGAGGCCGAGCGCAACCGACACGACCGCGGCGACGGTGAAGATCTGCGGGCTTGCCGAAAGGCCCGCCCAGCCGATGATCAGTCCGGCGGCGATCCAGCCAAGCGTGCCGAACGCGCGCACGAACGGAAACCGGTCGACCCGCTCGCCGAAGCTCTTGAGCGCGATGGTGTTGGCGAGCCCGACCGTGGGCATGTAGAGCATCATGTACGCGAACAGCAGCCATACGAAGGTGGCGCCGCGTTCAGGCGTGATCAGCGACGGCAGCACGAACAGGATCGCGCCGCCGACCAGATGCAGGACCACCATCAGCGTCTTGGGACTGAAATAGCGCGCGGCCGCCATGCCGAGCAGGAACGATCCGGCAATCGACGCGATCGGCCCGACCGAAAAGGCGTTGCCGATCAGCGCCCCGATCCCGACCGTCTGCATGACCAGGCCGAGCGTCACCGTCCACGCGCCCCACACGAAGAACTGCATGAACATCAGCGCGCTGAGGCGCCCCGTGAGCATTCCCGGCGCCGCCTGCACGGAATTCGGCAGCACATTTCCAGCAGCGACCATGCGCCTATCCCCTCCGCCTGCAGTTGCCCTGCACGTGATTTGTCAGACTATGAAGACCCAGCCGCGATGTAAAGGATTACATCGAAACCTGTCGACTCGATCCGCCGCACGCGACAAGAATAGAGCGATGCCGACGATCATCCAAGTCGCCGCACAGGCGGGCGTGTCGACCGCGACGGTATCGCGAGTGCTCAGCCAGCCCGACCGGGTTGCCTTGCAAACGCGCGAGCGCGTCATGGCGATCGTCGATGCGCTCGGCTATCGGCCGAATATCGCCGCGCGCAGCCTGCGCACGCTGCGCGCCGGCAAGATCCTGCTGACCGTTCCCGACATTTCCAACCCGTTCTTCGCCAGCGTGATTCGCGGTGCCGAGGAAGCGGCGCGCGATGCCGGCTACGCGGTGGTGGTCGGCGACACCGCCCATGATCCCGACGTCGAGGATCGCTATGCCGAAATGCTGTCGCGCCACGAAGTCGACGGATTGATCTTTCTGGGACACCGCCTGCCGGGCAGTCTCGCGCCGCTGCTGGCACGCCAGGGGAGTTTCGCGCCGATCGTCAATGGCTGCGAATACAGCCCGGGCATCGGCGTGCCCAGCGTCCACATCGACAATGCCGCCGCCAGCGCCGATGCCGTCGAGCATCTGGTCGCGCTGGGACACCGCGAGATCGGCGTCATCACCGGCCCCGCGATCAGCCCGATCAGCCGCGATCGCCTTGCAGGTGCGCGGCGCGCGGCGGCGGGGCACGCGCTCGAGGATCGCCTGCACGTGCGCGTCGGAGATTATTCGGCGCGCTCTGCCTATGATGCGACCGACGAGCTGCTGCGACACGGAGCGACCGCGATCTTCTGTTTCAACGACGAGATGGCGGTCGGGGCGATGGCGGCGGTCAGCGCGGCGGGACTCGATTGTCCGGGCGATTTGTCCGTGGTCGGCTTCGACGACCTTCCGCTTGCGCGCTATTTCCATCCCCCGCTGACGACGATCGCCCAGCCCAAGGGCATGATCGGGCGCCGCACCGTCGAGCTGCTCGTCGCCATTCTGAGCGGGACCGAAAATTCGGTCCGGCAAGTCACGCTGCGCCACGAGCTCGTCGTCCGCGGCAGCACCGGCCCCGCGCGACTGCGCAAGATCTGAACATGCGCGGCATCGACATCAGTTCGTGGCAGGGATTGCTGGCGACGGTGCTCGGGCTCGCGCTGGTGACGCTGATCGGTGTCGGCATCCGATTGCTGGTGATGGTCACCATCCAGCAGCGCCGCGAACGCATGAACCGCCAGATCAACGAGCGGCTGCGCACCTTGATGGGGGCGTATCGGACGCTGGGCGGCTCGTTCACCGGCGATCTTGCGGTCGATCCGTCGCATCTGCGCGATCTTCGCCGCCGCGGCGATGCCGAAGTTGCGCCCGATGCCGGGCTCGACCTGTCGGCGGCGAGCGGGTCGGACCGCACCCGCCGCATCCGCGACGCGGTCGAGGCGGCCTTGTCCGACATCCTGCTGCTCGGCACCGAGGCGCATGTCCGGCTCGCCGAAAGCGCGGCGCGCGAACTGGTCGCCGGGCATCCGGTCCATACGCACGAGTTGGTCGTGTCGCTGCGCGATTTCATCCGCGAAGCGCTCGATCTCGATCCGATCCCGGCCGAGCTCGAAATCCCGATGCAGGGGCCGACGCGGCCGTCGGGGTCGGGCGGGCGCGGTGGCGGTGGCGACAAGGCGGGATCCGGCCGAGGCGGTGGCGGTGGCGGAGGCGGCGGCGGCATGGGCGGCATGGCCGGCGGCGGGATGGGCATGGGCATGACGGGCACCGCGGACGACCCACAGCGCCCGACCTGACCGCGCGCATCGGGGCTGGCAGATCGCGGTGCGGCCAACTAGGGCTGGTGCGATGAACCAGTCCTCCTCGATCGGCGCCGAGCGCCTGCAGCGGCGCATGACGCGCGGCGCTTCCTTCCTTGGCAGCGAAGTCGCGATCCTGTGCGGGGCGATGTCGTGGGTGTCCGAACGCAATCTCGTCGCGGCGATTTCGAACGCGGGCGGGTTCGGGGTGATCGCGTGCGGGGCGATGACGCCCGAACTGCTCGATGCCGAGATTGCCGCAACGAAGGCGCGCACCGACAAGCCGTTCGGCGTCAACCTCATCACCATGCACCCGGCGCTGTTCGATCTGATCGAAGTGTGCCGCAGGCACGCAGTGGGCCATGTCGTGCTTGCGGGGGGATTGCCGCCCACCGGCAGCCTCGACGCGATCAAGGCCGACGGGGCCAGAGTGATCTGCTTCGCCCCCGCGCTGAGTCTTGCAAAGAAACTGATCCGCTCGGGGGTCGATGCGCTGGTGATCGAGGGGATGGAGGCGGGCGGCCATATCGGTCCGGTCTCGACCAGCGTGCTGGCGCAGGAGATGCTGCCCGAGATCGCCGACGCGCTGCCGGTGTTCGTCGCGGGCGGAATCGGCCGCGGCGAGGCGATCGCCGGCTATCTCGACATGGGTGCCGCCGGCGTACAGCTCGGCACACGCTTCGTGTGCGCGACCGAATCGATCGCGCACCCCGCATTCAAGAAAGCGTTCCTGCGCGCATCGGCGCGCGACGCGGTCGCGAGCGTCCAGGTCGATCCGCGGCTGCCGGTGATCCCGGTGCGCGCGCTCAAGAACGCCGGGTCGGAGCTGTTCACCGCCAAGCAGCGCGAAGTCGCCGCCAGCCTGGATGAAGGAAAGGCTGCAATGGCCGAAGCGCAGCTTCAGATCGAACATTATTGGGCCGGCGCGCTGCGCCGCGCGGTGATCGACGGCGACGTCGAGCATGGCTCGCTGATGGCGGGGCAGTCGGTCGGCATGGTCACCAGGGAAGAGCCGGTCGCCGACATCATCGCGACCTTGCTGGCCGAAGCCGCGCAGGCACTGGAGAAACGCGCCGCGGCCTGATCTCGCCGAGGAGACGCTCCTTAACGCGATCTTCACCACCCCGCACGACAGTGAGTCGGACCGGGCCGGGGGGAAAGAGGATCGAGAATCATGGTACGCGTTCGCATCTTCGCCTTGCCGCTGTTGGCCTTACTGCCCGTATTGAACGGATGCGCGCACAAGGAAGTCGCGGTCGCACCGCCGCCTCCCCCACCGCCCGCGCCGGCAGTCGCCGTCGCGATGCCCCGACCGCCTTTGGGTGCCGCGCCGAACCTCACCTTGCCGATACCTGCCGCCGACGGAACGATCGCCACGCCCAACACCCGCCTCAGCCAACCGGCGACGCTGTGGCATTTGCGCGCCGCGCTCAACGTCGCGGCGCTTCAGTGCGGCAAGGCAGGCGATCCGGTCGAGACGTCGTACAACGCGTTTCTCCAGGCGCATAAGGCCGCGTTGACCGCGGCGCATGCCTCGGTCGCGAAGGAATACAAGGCGGCGCACGGCAAGGATGCGCAGGATGCGTTCGACGACGCGATGACCCGCCTCTACAATTTCTACGCGCAGCCGCCGGTCCGCACCGGCTTTTGCGACGCGGCGCTGCCGCTGGTCGCCAAAGCGCAGTCGACGACCGACCTCGCCGGGTTCGCTCCGCGCGCACTGGCGTCGCTCGACGCGCCATTCATCGGCTTTTATCGCGCCTATGCGCAGTACCGCACCGACCTTGCCGAATGGCAGGCCGGCAAGCGCACGATGCTTGCCAGCGCAGCCGCCACCCCCCGCCTGGAAGTTGACCGCTCGGTCCTGATGGCAGGGACCGATGTTACCATGCGCGGGGTCGTCCGCACCGCCGCGCGCTGATCGCAGCGTTTGGAACGCAACGCCTTGGCGCGGGCCGCCGGTATCTGATAGCGGTGGCCCATGCCCGTTTCGGCCGCCGCCTCCGCCCGCGAAATTCTCGTCCGCCTCCACGATGTGATGGCGTCGCGCAGCGCTGCGCAGGCCAAACTCAATTCGGTCGTCGCGATCATCGGCGAGGCGCTCGATAGCGAGGTCTGCTCGATCTATCTGCTGCGCGAAGGCGTGCTCGAACTGTTCGCCACGCGCGGCCTTGCCGAGGAAGCGGTCCACGTCACCCGGCTGGCAATGGGCGAAGGACTGGTCGGCACGATCGCCGCCAATGTCGAAACACTCAATCTCGACGAAGCCGCCGCGCATCCCGATTTCGCCTATCGCCCCGAAACCGGCGAGGACAAGTTCCACAGCTTTGCCGGCGTGCCGATCATCCGCCGTGAGCGCGCCGTCGGCGTGCTCGCCATCCAGCATGCCGATCCCCGGCGCTATGCCGATATCGAGATCGAGGCGCTGCAGACCGTAGCGATGGTGCTGTCCGAACTGATCGCCAATGCCGGACTGGTCGACGGCGTCGCCGGCAGCGATACCGGCAAGCCGCAATCGACCGCGCCGGTGCGCATCGCCGGCTTCAAGCTGGTCGAGGGCATGGCTGCGGGCTGCGCGGTGTTCCACCAGCCGCGCATCACCATCGAGCATACCGTGGCGGAGGATACTGAGGCCGAGCGCCACCGCGTCTATGCCGCGTTCGACAAGATGCGCGACCAGATCGAGCGCATGTCGAACCAGGCCGAATTCGGTGTCGGCGGCGAGCATGACGAGGTGCTCGCGACATACAAGATGTTCGCGTACGACGAAGGCTGGAGCCGCCGCATCAACGAAGCGATCGACAGCGGCCTGACCGCCGAGGCCGCGATCGAGCGGGTCCAGCAGCGCACCCGGATGCGCATGCGCGAGATCGCCGACCCGCTGCTGCGCGATCGCATGCACGACCTGGAGGATTTGTCGAACCGGCTGCTGCGTACCGTGTCGGGCCAGTTGGGCACTGCGGCGCAGCTGGGGCTGAGGCAGGATTCGATCCTGATCGCGCGCAACCTGGGCCCTGCCGAGCTGCTCGAATATGACCGCCGCCGGTTGAAGGGCGTGGTGCTCGAGGAAGGATCGCTGACCGCGCACGTCACCATCGTCGCGCGCGCGATGGGGGTGCCGGTGCTCGGCCGGGTCCGCGACGTCCGCCGCCTCATCGCCGAGGGCGACAAGTTGCTGCTCGATGTTGCGGCGGAAAGCCTGGTGGTGCGCCCGACGCCGCTGATGGAGGAGGCGTTCGAGGGCAAGCTGCTGCTCAGCCAGAAGCGCCGCGCCTCCTTTGCCGCGCTCAAGTCGGTGGCGCCGACGACAAGGGACGGCCACCGCGTCACGGTGATGGTCAATGCCGGGCTGCGCGATGACGTCGCCGCGCTCGACCTGACCGGTGCCGACGGTATCGGCCTGTTCCGCACCGAGTTCCAGTTCCTGGTGTCGGCGACCTTGCCGCAGCGCGAGCGCCAGCAGCGGCTGTACAAGGACGTGCTCGACGCCGCCGGCGACCGTCCCGTCATCTTCCGCACCGTCGATATCGGCGGCGACAAGGCGCTGCCCTATCTCGATCACGACGACGGCCATGACGAGGAGAACCCGGCGATGGGCTGGCGCGCGCTGCGTCTCGCGCTCGACCGCCAGGGGCTGATGAAGGCGCAGGCGCGCGCGTTGCTCGAGGCAGCGGGCGGGCGCAGCCTCAACGTGATGTTCCCGATGGTGTCCGAGCCGTGGGAGTTCGACGAGGCCAAGGCATTGTTCGAAGCGCAGCGCGCCTGGCTGGTCTCGCGCGGCCGCAAGCAGCCGACCGAAATCCGCTACGGCGCGATGCTCGAGGTGCCGGCGCTTGCCGAAGTGCTCGACATCCTGCTGCCCAAGATCGATTTCCTGTCGATCGGCACCAACGACCTTACCCAGTTCCTGTTCGCCGCCGATCGTGCGCACCCCAAGCTGGCGATGCGCTACGACTGGCTGAGCCCGGCGATCCTGCGCTTCCTCAGGCGCGTCATCGAACCGGCGCGAGCGGCGGGCATCCCCGTGGCGGTGTGCGGCGAGATGGGCGGGCGCCCGCTCGAGGCGATGGCACTGATCGGGCTCGGCATCGATCGCCTGTCGATCACTCCGGCGGCGGTCGGCCCGATCAAGGCGATGCTGGCGACGCTCGACCGCGGCAGGCTGATGACCGACACCGCAGCCTGGCTGACGAATCCGCCCCCGGACATGCGCGCCGCGTTTGCGCAATGGGCAAGCGACAATGCGGTCGATCTGGCCTGATATGCGCCGAAATGGCGTGCCGGTTCCGTTGACAGCGCAATGGGGCTAATAGAAACCGCACGATAGCGGGAGAAACCGGGGTCGCACCCTTCCGCACGGAGATCCGGATGACCGATAGCGAAGCCGACGATGCGCAGGCTCGGGGGCCGCAAAGCGTCGGCGAACGATTGCTGGCAGCGCGCGAGGAACAGAAGCTCGATCTGGCCGATATTGCCCAGCGCACGCGCATTCCGCTGCGCCACCTGCAGGCGATCGAGCAGTCCGATTACACGGATCTGCCCTCGATCACCTATGCGATGGGCTTCGCGCGGGCCTATGCTCGCGCGGTCGGCGTCGACGAGACCGCCGTCGCGCACGACCTTCGCGCCGAACTCGGTAACGAGTTCGAACGTCCCGACCCGCGGCCGAGCTACGATCCCAGCGATCCGGCCCGGGTTCCGCCCAGCGGCCTGGCGATCGCGGGCGTGGTCGTCGCGCTGCTGATCGTGATCGGCATCGGCATCTGGTACGGAAGCGGCATGTTCGGCGGCGATCAAGAGCCAGCCGTCGCGGTCGCAGAAAACAGCGCTCCGGCGCCCGCGGTACAGAGTGCAGCGGCACCGCCGCCGGCCGAGGGCGGACAGGTCACGCTGACCGCCAACGACGAGGTGTGGGTGCGCATCTACGACGCCGACGATCAGACGCTGCTGCTCAAGACGATGGCGCCGGGGGAACGCTATGACGTGCCGCCGGGGGCCAACAATCCGATGATCAATGTCGGAAGGCCCGACCAGCTGACCGTGACGATCAACGGATCGAACGTCGCGCCGCTCGGCGACGGCAGCCGCGCGATCCTTGACGTACCGGTCAGCGCCGCCGCCTTGCGCGCCCGCGGATCGGGCGATGGCGCCGACGCGGCTGCGCCATCGCCCGCCGCTTAAGGCTGGAGACATATCGATGGTGTTAGCTATACCGGGAATGATTTCACCGGGGGGTGTCCTGATGCGTACCATGTTTTGCCTGATGCTGTTGTCCGCCGCCGCGATCCCTGTCAGCGCCGGGGCGCAGACGGTCGAGGGCCGCGTCGATCGCCTGGAGCGCGAAATGCGCGCGGTGCAGCGTTCGGTATTCCCGAACGGCGCCGGGCTGATCGAGCCGCAGATCACCGCGCCGCAATCGCCGATGCAGGCGCCCGGCAGCCCGTCGAACAGCGCAGTGGTCGATCTGACCGCGCGGGTCAGCGCGCTCGAATCGCAGCTGACGGCCATGACCGGGCAGATCGAGCAGTCGCAATATCGCCTGCGCCAGTTCGAGGATCAGTTTGCCGAATATCGCAAGGCGACCGATGCCCGGCTGGCGGCGATGGCACCTGCCGCTCCGACCACCGACAGCATCGAGGAAGTGCCCGCGACCGCCGGGGCCGGCGGGCCGACCGAGGCCCCGCCGGTACGCCCGACCCGCCCGGCCAATGCCGCGGCTGCCGCATCGGTCGAGCGCCCCGACACCGGCGACGCGGCCGAGGACAGCTATGTCTATGGCTATCGCCTGTGGAACGCCAAACTCTATCCGGAAGCGATCGCCGAACTGAAGACGGTCGTCGCAAAATATCCCGCCCATCGGCGCGCCAGCTTTGCGCAGAACCTGATCGGGCGCGCCTATCTCGACGACGGCAAGCCCTCGCTGGCCTCGATCGCCTTCTATGACAGCTACAAGAAGCTGCCCGACGGCGAACGCGCGCCCGACAGCCTGCTGTATCTCGGCACCGCGCTGACCGAGCTCAAGAAGCCGAAGGACGCGTGCAAGGTCTACGCCGAGCTCGAAGACGTCTATGGCGACAAGCTGTCCGCGGCGATGCGCGCCGATCTGGCGAGCGGGCGTGCCACCGCCAAGTGCACCTGAACTGCTGACGCCGCGCAGCGACCAGGTCGCGCGGTTCGAAGGCGATCTCGCCCGGTTGATCGACGTCGCGGCCGATCGCGTGCTGGTAGCGGTGTCGGGCGGTCCCGACAGCGTCGCGCTGCTGTTGCTGGCCCATGAAGTGCTGGGCGATCGCTGCCATGCCGCCACGGTCGACCACGGCATCCGCGCCGCCGCCGCCGCCGAAGCGGCCTTCGTGGCACGGCTGTGCGACGAGCGCGGGATCGCGCATCGCATCCTGACCGGCCCCATGCCGCCCAGGGCCGGGCGCACCGCGAACCTGTCTGCGCGCGCACGGGCGATGCGCTATGCGCTGCTCGAACGACACCTTGCCGAGTGCGGCGGCGGCTGGCTGGCGACCGGGCATCATGCCGACGATCAGCTAGAGACGCTGGTGATGCGACTCAATCGCGGCGCCGGCGTGGCCGGGCTGTCGGGGGTTCGCGTGCGCGGCGGTCGCATCGTGCGCCCACTGCTCGGTTGGCGGCGCGCGGAGCTGGTCGCGCTCGTCGCGCAATGCGGCATCAAACCGGTGAGCGACCCGAGCAACGCCGACGACCGCTTCGATCGCGCGCGCCTGCGCAAGGAACTCGCCGGAGCCGGCTGGCTCGATGCCGGTGGCTGGGCCGCCAGCGCGGCGGCTCTGGCGGATGCCGAGGAAGCGCTCGACTTTGCCACCGACCTGCTGATGCAGGAGCATTGCGATATCGACGACGTCGGCGTCGGCTTCGTTGCGGAGGGCCTACCGTTCGAGCTGCGCCGCCGCCTGACGGCGCGCTGCCTCGATCATGTCCAGCCGCACATCGATCCGCGCGGCGATGCGCTGGTGCGTCTGGTGCGTACGCTCGACGCGGGCGGGATCGCGACGCTGGGCGGAGTGCGCGCCCGGGCCGGAAAAACCGCGCACGGCCGCCCCTATTGGCGCTTTGCCGCTGCCCCGCCGCGACGATCAGGCTGATCGACGCGATACCCGGCTTGTTCCATTGCCATTAACGTCCCTGCGCCTATCTTGGGAGTTCGAAAGGTACATGCGCCAATGAACGACAACGACAAGCAGCCCGGCCCCGGTCCCAATGGCGGCGGGGGCAACAATCCCTGGATGAAGAGCCTGCTGATCTGGGTCGGCATCCTGGTCGCGCTGGCGCTGTTCGTGGGGATGATCGGCGAGCGCGGGACGCCGGGCGGCGGTACCACGATCGCCTATTCGCAATTCCTCGACAAGGTCGACGAAGGTTCGGTTCGCGACGTCAACGTCGCCGAGGGCGTCATCACCGGCACCTTTTCGAACGATGCGAAATTCCGCACCTATACGGTCGACGATCCGCAACTGACCCAGCGTCTGCGCGACCGCGGCGTCGAGATCAACGCGCGGCCGGAAGAACGCACGTCGATCTGGATGGTGCTGCTCTATCAGTCGCTGCCGTTCCTGCTGTTCCTCGGCATCGCATTCTTCGTGCTGCGCCAGATGCAGAAGAATTCGGGCGCGGGCGGCGCGATGGGATTCGGCAAGAGCCGCGCGAAGATGCTGACGCAGAAGGAAGGCAAGGTCACCTTCGACGACGTCGCCGGCATCGACGAGGCGCGCGAGGAGCTCGAGGAGATCGTCGAGTTCCTCAAGGACCCGACCAAGTTCGCGCGGCTGGGCGGTAAGATTCCCAAGGGTGCGCTGCTGGTCGGTTCGCCCGGCACCGGCAAGACGCTGCTCGCGCGCGCGATCGCGGGCGAAGCGGGCGTGCCGTTCTTCACCATCTCCGGCTCGGACTTCGTCGAGATGTTCGTCGGTGTCGGTGCGAGCCGCGTGCGCGACATGTTCGAACAGGCCAAGAAGTCGGCGCCGTGCATCGTTTTCATCGACGAGATCGACGCCGTCGGTCGCCATCGCGGCGCGGGGCTCGGCAACGGCAATGACGAGCGCGAACAGACGCTCAACCAGCTGCTGGTCGAGATGGACGGCTTCGAGGCGAACGAAGGCATCATCATCATCGCCGCGACCAACCGCCCCGACGTGCTCGATCCCGCCCTGCTGCGCCCGGGTCGCTTCGACCGCCAGGTCGTCGTGCCGCGTCCCGACATCGAAGGCCGCGTCAAGATCCTTCAGGTGCACATGAAGAAGACGCCGCTTGCCCCCGACGTCGATGCGCGGGTCATCGCGCGCGGCACCCCGGGCTTCTCGGGCGCCGACCTCGCCAATCTCGTCAACGAGGCGGCACTGCTCGCCGCGCGCAAGGCCAAGCGGCTGGTGGCGATGCTCGAGTTCGAGGAAGCCAAGGACAAGGTCATGATGGGCGCCGAGCGGCGGTCGATGGTCATGACCGAGGACGAGAAGCGCATGACCGCCTATCACGAGGCGGGACACGCGATCGTGTCGATCCACGAACCGGCATCCGACCCGATCCACAAGGCGACGATCATCCCGCGCGGGCGCGCGCTGGGCATGGTAATGCGCCTCCCCGAGCGCGACTCGTACAGCTATCACCGCGACAAGATGTACGCCAATCTGGCGGTTTCGATGGGCGGCCGCATCGCCGAAGAGATCATCTTCGGCTATGACAAGGTGTCGTCGGGCGCGTCTGGCGATATCCAGTACGCCACCGGTCTGGCGCGCGACATGGTCACCAAATGGGGCATGTCGGACAAGGTCGGTCCGGTCGAATATGCCCAGCCTGAAGGCGAGAGCTTCCTTGGCTATTCATCGAGCCAGCCGGTGCGGATGTCGAACGCGACTGCGCAGCTGATCGACGACGAGATCAAGTCGATCGTCGAGGGCGGGCTGGCCCGCGCCAAGCAGTTGCTGACCGACCATGTTGATCAGTTGCACACGCTGGCGAGCGCATTGCTGGAATATGAGACACTGTCGGGTGACGAGATCAAGCGCGTGCTGGCGGGCGAAGACATCGACCGCGGCGATCCGAGCGCGAGGACGTCGTCAGTCGTTGCGGCAGGCACCTCGATCCCCAAGACACGCCGTCCCAAGGGACCGTTTGGAAATCCCGCTCCGCAGGGGGCGTGATCAAGGTGGGATTGGCGCGGTTGAATAGGCGCGCATAGCCCGGGACTGAGCGATCCCCGACTGTTCGTGTCGAATGAAGTCGAGAAATCTCGCGCAACGTGCGCGAAAAGTTCCTCGATTTCATTTGGGACGAATGGACTAGGGTAAGTCTAGCCGCGACGGAACATATGTCTCCCCCGCGCCGGCGTGAGGGCCTGTTGATAAGCGGCCCATTCAACAGCTCGGGGCTGCCGCGCTCGCACGAACCCGATTGCGTAAGATCAATCGACCTCTTCGGCGTCCAGGCCATAGGCGGTGTGCAGCACGCGGACCGCAAGCTCGGTATAATCCTCTTCGATCAGCACGCTGACCTTGATCTCCGAGGTGGTGATCGCCTGCACGTTGATGCCGCGGTCGCCCAGCGTCTGGAACATCGTCGCGGCGACACCGGCATGGCTGCGCATGCCGACGCCGACCACAGAGATCTTGGCGATGCGCGGGTCGTGGACCAGCCGGTTGAAGCCGATCGCCGCCTTTTCGCGTTCGAGGATGTCGAGCGCTCGGGCGAGATCGGCCTTGGGCACGGTAAAGGTCACGTCGGTCGAGCCCGACGAATGCGCGACGTTCTGGACGATCATGTCGACATTGATACCGCCGGTCGCGAGCGGGCCGAAGATCGCGCCGACCGCGCCTGGGCGATCGGGCACTTCGGTCAGCGTGACCTTGGCTTCGTTCTTGTCATGCGCGATGCCGGTGATGAGCTGGCGTTCCATGGTGTCGATTTCCTCTTCGCCGACGATCAGCGTTCCGCGATATCCGTCCGCATTGTGCGCGTCGTCGAACGACGACAGTACGCGCACGCGCACGCCTTCCTTCATCGCCAGCCCGACCGAGCGCGTCTGCAGCACCTTGGCCCCGACGCTGGCGAGTTCGAGCATCTCTTCATAGGTTACGCGCTTCAATTTGCGCGCGCGCGGCACGATACGCGGATCGGTAGTGTAGACCCCGTCGACATCGGTGTAGATGTCGCAGCGGTCGGCCTTCATCGCCGCGGCCATCGCCACCGCCGACGTGTCCGACCCGCCGCGCCCCAGCGTCGTCACGCGCTCGCCGGGGGCGACGCCCTGGAAGCCCGGGATCACTGCGACTTCGCGATTGGCGAGGCTGGCGTTGAGCGCCGCGGTGTCGATGTCGCCGATCCGCGCCGACGCATGCCCGTCCGATGTGCGGATCGGCAATTGCCAGCCGAGCCACGACCGAGCCGGGACGCCCGCCGCCTGCAACGCGATCGCCAGCAAGCCGCTGGTGATCTGTTCGCCGGCCGAGACGACGACGTCATATTCCTTGGGATCATAGAGCGACGAGGCTTCGCGGCAGAAATTGACCAGGCGGTCGGTCTCTCCCGCCATCGCCGATACCACCACCGCGACGTCGTGACCCTCGGCCCACTCACGCCGAACGCGCTCGGCGACCGTGCGGATGCGCTCGATCCCCGCCATCGACGTGCCGCCGAACTTCATCACGATGCGTGCCATGGAATGGGTGCCCGAAATCCGCTTGGGGTGGATGGGGCGTCCTGATAGGAAGCCGCCATGCCAAACGCAAGCGATCCCGCCGCCCCCCTGCCCGCGCCGACCGCGTCGTCGATCGTCGCGCGCGAGGCCGAGCATTTCGGCGCGATGGCGGCGGACTGGTGGGATCCGAAAGGCTCGTCGGCGATGCTTCACCGGTTGAATCCGGTGCGCCTGAAATTCCTTCGCGAGGCGATCGACGATCATTGGTCGGGCGATGCGGCGGCATTCGCGCCGCTGGCGGGAAAGCGCGCACTCGACATCGGTTGCGGCGCCGGGCTGCTTACCGAGCCGCTGGCACGATTGGGAGCAGAGGTGACGGGCATCGACGCAGCGCCCGAGAACATCACGGTCGCCGCGGCGCATGCCCGCGCCGCGGGGCTGACGATCGACTATCGCACCGGCGATCTGGCAGCAGTCGCCGAGGCGAACTTCGACCTGGTCACCGCGCTCGAAGTCGTCGAGCATGTCGCCGACCCCGAAGCCTTTGTCGCCGCGATCGCGCAGGTGCTGGCGCCGGGCGGCATGGTGATCCTGTCCACGCCAAATCGTACTGCCCTGTCGCGGGTCGCGATGATCGGCATTGCCGAGGGAATGGGCGCGATCCCGCGCGGGACGCACGACTGGCAACGCTTCATCGCGGCCGACGAGATGGTCGCCATGCTCGCGCGGCACGGGTTGGTCGTCGTCGCGCGGCGCGGGATCGGCTGGTCGCCGACGAGCGGCTTTGCGCTCACCCCGGATGAGAGGCTCAACTATATCCTCGCAGCAGTGCGCGGCTGATCACTGGCCGAGGTCGAGGACGAACACCGGACCCAGATCGATGACTTGCACCGCGCTTCCGAAATGCATCGACGCGGCGAGCGCACCGGCGGCGTAGTCGGCGTCGGCGACACCCGCGACCTGCTGCATCTGCCATTCGGGGCCGACTTCGAACGGCTTTCCGAACAGTCCGGTATAGGGATCGGCGGCATGTTGAATCTGGACGTTGGCGAGCTTGCCGGGCGCCCCGCCCTCGGTCTTCTCGGCGCGCGCCCAGAACGCCAGGACCAGCTTGTCGCCCTTCTTGACCGGTTTCGACAGCGGCACGTTGAGGCCGACGTTCCGTGGCTGCGCGGGATTGGCGGTGGCGACCGCGATCCGCATCGCCTTGCCGAACTGGACCTTGGCGTCCTTGATCACCTTGGGCTTGACGCCATAGGGCGCGAACGCATCGGGGCGCGGGTTATTGACGATCTGATCCTCGATCGCCGGAGCGGCCGACTGCGCCGCCTCCTGCGCCATGCCATAGCCCCCGACCAGCATCGCCCCGAGCGCAAGCGCCACCGCCAATCGCTTCATCTTCCCCCCCTGCAGCATCGTTGTGCAGGACGGAGGCTAGGGCGGCACGCACCCGCGATCAACATGGTAAACGCGTTGCCGAATAGTTGGCGGTTTGGGCGGCAATCGCTGCGAAGAGGCGCGATTGCCGCAAAGTTTAGATCAGGGACGGATGCATGGACGATCGAAATCGTTACATTCTTCGGGCGTGTTGCAGCTGTTCAAATCCTGGAAGAGGATGTTGTAGTAATTCCATTCCGGCGTGTTCCTCGGGGCTCCTGTTTCCCGATCAGCGTATTTCCAGGCTTCGCTAACGCAATAAGTGGGCGCTGCCTTTGCATCGTCCTGGCTTGCGACGATGCCCGTTCCGGCGATCAGCGCGAATGCCCCTACGTTCAACAGTGTCTTGCGACCCATCGTACCTTCTCCTCATCTGGCGCGCCTTCCAAGGGGCGCTTCCAAAGTCTAGCGGGGCGCTGCCGGGATGCGAGTTACAACGCTGTTATTTGAGCTGAACGACGTTGGATCGGCAACTATCGATCGCGCCTCCGTCGCTCATCGCCCATACCGCGAAGATGCCCTTCCGACTCCGCAAGACCATGTCCGCGCGTCCACTTCTGCGTGCTTTCCAGCGGGTCCGCGGAAACCGGCCCGACCCAGACGCCATGACTGATCTCAGCGATGTCCAGCACAAGGACCTCGACCTCTCGATCCGCCTCGGTGCGATTTTGGCGTTCGATGCGCTGGCGATCGGCAGGGTGATCAAGGGCTGAACCGGCCCGCGCGCATCCGGCTCAGCGAAAGTTGCAACTGGTCCCGGCCCACATATTGGTGATCGTCGCCGCCTTTCCAGCGCCGTCGAGGATGCCGTGCAGATCACCTGCAGCGAATTCCTGGCCGAGCGTGGTCTCCTCGACGGTCGCGGAATAGGCCGCGTCCAGTTCGGCACGCGTGCTGCCGATCCCGATCCCGCTCATCGTCGTCACCGCGCCTTCGCCGCGACCGTCGAGCGCCCAGCCGACGAGATCACCGTCTTGAAATTGTAGCGTCAGTCCGTCGGGCCAGCTCGCATAGTCCAGCGGTCCGGCGCCGCATTCGGTATTGGTGCCGGTGCCCGGCGGTCCGCGAAACGCCAGCATTTGCAGCACCGCCTTGCGATCCGTTCCGAACACGATCGGCACGGTGCGCCCGGTATCGGCGAGGACCATCCGCATCCCTTCGCCATCGATCGCCAGCGACGGAGCGGCGTCGATCGGTTCGGCAGCGGGTGGCGGAGCGGCAGGAGGTGCTACGGAGGCGGCGTCGGGCGACGGAACCGCAGCGTCGACTGGAGGCTGCTCGGTCGGTGTCGGACTGCACGCCGCGGCTGTCAGCGCAACCAGCGCCGACAGCACGTTTGCATGTCCGGGAAATCGCAGCATCGCCGTCATCCTGTTGATCGTGGTCACCATATGGCCCGTTGACAACCGAACCCCCTCTCCCGTGTTCCGCGTCACATGCGATTGCAGCGGCAAAATCGCTCTGCTAGGCGGCGGCGATGATCCCGCCGCCCGAAATCCTCCGCGTCACTAGCCTGCGCGTCGCCTGCGACGGTGCCGGCGATATCGAGCCTGCGCTTGGCCATCCCCGCGTTTGGCTGCAGATCGACGAAAGCGGCTATGTCGATTGCGGCTATTGCGACCGACGCTTCGTTCTGGCGGGCGGCGCTGCCGACGGCGCGGACCAGTCGGCGCTTCCCGACCACGGGGATGGTGCCGGGCGCTGACCGTCCTATATCGGCGCGATGACCAGTCCCGTTGATCCGCGCGCGTTCCTGTATGACGAGCATCTCGATCCCGACGCTGCGCTGAGGCTGACCGCCGACGCGCTCGGCAATGCCGAGGACGGTGAACTTTACCTCGAATATCGCAAGTCCGAAGCGTTCGGATTCGATGACGGGCGGCTCAAGACGGCGTCCTACGACACTCAAAGCGGCTTCGGGCTGCGCGCGGTATCGGGCGAGACGACCGCCTTCGCGCACGCCAACGAGCTGTCGGCAGGGGCCATCCGCCGCGCCGCCGCGACGATGGCGCTGATCGATCCGGCCAAGGGGGCCAGAGCCGCACCTCCGCGCGGAAACAACCGCCATCTCTACACCGCCGCCGACCCGATCGACGCGATTGCGTTCGCCGACAAGGTCGCCTTGTGCCAGACGATCGACGCCGCCGCGCGCGCACGCGACCCGCGCGTGGTGCAGGTCTCGGTCAGCCTGCTTGGCAGCTGGGGCGTGGTCGAAATCGTGCGCCCGGACGGCTTCGTCGCCACCGACATCCGGCCGCTGACCCGCCTCAACGTGTCGATCGTGGTCGAGGCCAACGGCCGCCGTGAGACGGGCAGCTTCGGCACCGGCGGGCGGGCGCTCTACGACCGGCTGATGCAGCCCGAAACCTGGAACCGCGCGATCGACGAGGCATTGGCGCAGGCGCTCGCCAATCTCGAATCGGTCGCCGCGCCTGCGGGCGAGATGACGGTGCTGCTCGGGCCGGGCTGGCCGGGCATCCTGTTGCACGAGGCGATCGGGCACGGGCTGGAGGGCGATTTCAATCGCAAGGGCACCAGCGCGTTTTCGGGGCGGATCGGGCAGCGCGTCGCGGCGCCCGGCGTGACCGTGGTCGACGACGGATCGATCGCCGACCGGCGCGGGTCGCTGTCGATCGACGACGAGGGTACGCCGACGCAGGAGAATATCCTGATCGAGGACGGCATCCTCAAAGGGTATATGCAGGATCGCATGAATGCGCGGCTGATGGGCGTCGCCCCGACCGGCAACGGCCGCCGCCAGAGCTTTGCTCATGCGCCGATGCCGCGCATGACCAATACATTCATGCGCGCCGGACGCGACGATCCCGCGGAACTGCTGAGCCGGGTAAAGCGCGGCATTTTCGCCAAGAGCTTCGGCGGCGGTCAGGTGGACATCGTGTCGGGCAAGTTCGTGTTCTCGTGCACCGAAGCCTACAGGATCGAGGACGGCCGCATCGGAGCGCCGATCAAGGGCGCGACACTTATCGGCGACGGCCCGACCGCGCTGACCCGCGTGCTCGGCATAGGGGACGACTTCGCGCTGGACGAAGGCATCGGCATGTGCGGCAAGGGCGGCCAGGGCGTGCCCGCTGGCGTAGGACAGCCGACGCTGCTGATGGAAGGGCTGACGGTCGGCGGGACCGCGGCGGGGTAGCTGATCAACCGGCCCCGATCAGTACATCGAGAGCACCCACGATTTCAATATGCGCATGATCAAGCGACCCGACCTTGGTGCGTAGTTCGGACGTGCGGATGGACGTGGCGAACTGCGTCACCATGACGACCGGCTCTTCGCCAATGTCGAAGCGCGGATTGAGGCGGGGATTGGGAGGCGGGCCCTCGCCCGGCGGAACTAGCGGCACGACGAAGCGGGTAGCAATGTCGTCGAGAAAATCCGCCTGACAGTCGAGTACGAGCGCGCCGTCACCAAGGCGATAGACGTCAAACCGAGCCATCAGAACAGCCGATATTTTTCGAGCGGCAGCTCATTTGTTTCTACCCAACGACGGTGTGCCGCGATCCAGTCACGATTTTCCTGTTTCCATCGGCGATCGCGTTCTTGTCTCGCAGCTTCGCGAAGCGCGGCTTCGCTGACCTGCGACAGATTGATGCCGACCGCGCGCGCAGCCTCGACAACCCCGGTATCTATCGACAGGTTGATTGGTTTACGCTTGCCCGAGATGACCGATTCATGATTCATGCGTATAATGTATGCGCATCATCTATACGCGTCAATGAAAGCGAGCGGCGTGCAATTTTTCGACAGCCTTGATGACGATCACCGTTCCTTCATCGCACGCCAGCCGGTGTTTTTTGTCGCGACGGCGGCGGCGGGGGCCCGGATCAACCTCAGTCCCAAGGGGATCGACAGTTTTCGCACACTGGGCGATCGGCAGGTGGGCTATCTCGACCTGGGCGGATCGGGCAATGAAACGCATGCACATCTCGCCGCCGACGGGCGCATCACGATCATGTTCTGCGCGTTCGACAATCCGGCACTGATCCTCAGGCTCTACGGCCGGGGCACCGCGGTCCTGCCGCAAGATCCGACATTCGCGACGCTGGCCGAAGCCTTTCCGAGGCTGCCGGGCACGCGCCAGATCTTCGTGATCGACCTCGACAGCGTCCAGACCAGCTGCGGTTGGGGGGTGCCGCACATGACGCTAGAAGCGGAGCGCACGACATTGGTGAAATATCACGCGCAGCAGGACCCGGCGGCCCGGCTGGCCAAGGCAGCCGAACGCTCCACCAGCATCGACGGCTTGCCGATCCGCCCCCAGACCGTCATGCCCGACTGGTAATGAGCCCGATCGCATGCCCCTGACAGAACTCGGCCGCTTTGCGCGGGTCGAAGCGCATATCCTGGTCGGCCGCCTCGAGTCCGAGGGCATTCCCGCAGTCGCGTTCGATGCCGAGGCGAGCATCGCCGACGGCAGCGCGTTCCTGATCCCGGTGCGGGTAATGGTCGATGACGACGACCTGACCGCCGCCTGCGCGATCCTGTCCGCACTGCCCGAAAACTAGGCACACCTTCGCAACTGCACAATATTTTACCGCTTGGTAATAGTTGATTGCGCCATTCCGCGCTGCAGCACGTCATTTCGTGTCTGGCACGCCGCTTGCTGAGAGCTCTTTCGGGACATCGCAAAGGGGGCGGCATGAAACTAGTCATCGCCATTATCAAACCGTTCAAGCTTGACGAGGTGCGCGAAGCGCTCACCGAGATCGGCGTGGCGGGGATGACCGTGACCGAGGTCAAGGGGTTCGGGCGGCAGAAGGGCCAGACCGAAATCTATCGCGGCGCGGAATACAGCACCAACATGGTGCCCAAGATCAAGCTCGAGATCGCCTGCGGCACCGATCTTGCCCCGCGCGTGGTCGAAGCGATCCAAACGTCTGCCAACACCGGTGCGATCGGCGACGGCAAGATCTTCGTGCTCGACCTTGGCCAGGCGGTGCGCATCCGCACCGGCGAAACCGACCAGACCGCGCTGTGAGAAGGGGGGAATCGATGAAGCGACTATTGGCACCCATTGCCGCTGCGGGAGCGACGCTGTTCGCCGCACTTCCCTCCTGGGCGCAGGAAGCCGGATTGCAGGCTCCGGCGGCGGTCGAAGAAGTCACCGCTACCGTGAACAAGGGCGACACCGCCTGGATGATCGTCGCGACCGTGCTGGTCATGGCGATGATCGTTCCCGGCCTCGCGCTCTTCTATGGCGGGCTGGTCCGGACCAAGAACATGCTGTCGGTGCTGACCCAGATCCTCGCGGTCGCCAGCTTCGCGATGATCATCTGGGTCATCTATGGCTATACCATGGCCTTCGGCGACGGCGGCAACGCGTATATCGCGGGCTTCGGAAAACTGTTTCTAGCCGGCATCACTGCCGATTCCACCGTTGCCACCTTTACCGATGGCGTGGAAATCCCCGAATTCGTGTTCATCGCGTTCCAGATGACGTTTGCCGCGATCACGGTCAGCCTCGTCGTCGGCGGGCTGGTCGAGCGGCTGAAGTTCAGCGCACTGATGGTATTCGCGCTGATCTGGCTGACGATCGTCTATTTCCCGATCGCGCACATGGTCTGGGCGGGCAACGGACTGCTGTTCAACTGGACCCCGGCTGCGCTCGATTTTGCCGGCGGCACCGTCGTGCACATCAATGCCGGCGTCTCGGCGCTGGTCGGCGCACTGATCCTCGGGCCGCGGCTGGGCTACAAGAAGGAGATCATGGCTCCGCATTCGCTGACCATGACGCTGATCGGCACCGGGCTGCTGTGGGTGGGCTGGTTCGGCTTCAACGCCGGTTCCGCGCTCGAAGCGAACGGATCGGCGGGGCTCGCCCTCCTCAACACCTTCGTCGCGACCGCTGCCGGCGTGCTGTTCTGGATGCTCGCCGAGCGCATGATGGGGCACAAGAGCTCGCTGCTCGGCGCCTGTTCAGGGGCGATTGCGGGACTGGTCGCGGTGACGCCCGCGGCGGGCAATTCGGGACCGTTCGGCGCAATCCTGCTTGGCGCGATCGCCGCGATGATCTGTGCGTTCTTCGTGGTGTCGATAAAGCCTAAGCTCAATCTCGACGACTCGCTCGACGCATTCGGCATCCATGGCATCGGCGGCATCATCGGTTCGATCGGAACCGCGTTCACCATGCTGCCCGGTCTGGGCGGGCCGGCCGGCGACGATTATGCGCTGGGCGCACAGCTCGGCACGCAGGTCATCGCGGTCGTCATCGCGGTGCTGTGGGCCGGTGTCGGATCGGCGATCGCCTTTTATGTCGCCAAGGCGCTGACCGGATTGCGCGTCACCGAGGAGGTCGAGCGCGAGGGGCTCGACCTCGGGGAGCATGGCGAGCGCGCGTATAATTACTGAGTGCGGGGTGGGCCGGGAAACCGGGCCCACCCGCCAGAGATCGGGCGGACCGCTTCGGCCAGTCAGCTGAAGCGCCCCGCCAACCGAAGTTCCTCCTGCGGACGACTGGGCCGGTGCGGCAACGCATCGGCCCATTTTTTCGGTCGCGGCATCGGCTTGCGGCTGCTCGCTTTCGCGCGACCGCAAAACCCCCTAGATCGCGGTGATGACCCAGAGCGCGATCGCAATCGATTCCCTGTCCAAGACCTATGCCGGCGGAAAGCTGGCGCTCGACCAGGTATCGTTCGACGTACCGCGCGGGCAGATCTTCGGCCTGCTCGGCCCCAACGGCGCCGGCAAGTCGACGCTGATCAATATCCTGGCAGGTCTGGTCAACAAGACCGGGGGAAGCGCGTCGATCTGGGGCTTCGACATCGATGCCCATCCCCGCAATGCCAAGGCGGCAATCGGCATCGTCAATCAGGAAATCCTGTTCGATCCTTTCTTCACGCCGTCCGAAACGCTCGAGATCCAGGCCGGTCTCTACGGTGTCCCCAAGCGCGATCGCCGCACCGGCGAATTGCTCGCGGCGATGGGGCTGGCCGACAAGGCGAACGCCTATGCGCGCACGCTGTCGGGCGGGATGAAGCGGCGGTTGATGGTGGCAAAGGCGATGGTCCACGCGCCGCCGGTGCTGGTGCTCGACGAACCGACCGCCGGCGTCGATATCGAGTTGCGGCAGCAATTGTGGAACTATGTCCGCGCGCTCAACCGCGCGGGGACGACGGTGGTGCTGACCACGCATTACCTGGAGGAGGCCGAGGAACTGTGCGATCGCATCGCGATCATCAACCACGGCCGCCTGATCGCCAATGAACCCACCCGCGACCTGGTCGGCAAGGCGCAGGAAAAGCAGGTCGTCGTCACCGTCGATCGCGACATCGCCGCGACGCCCGACAATGTTTGCTTTCAGAAAGTCGAAGCGAGCGGCGCCCGCACGCTGGCGATCACCTATGCCAAGGACCGGGTCAACGCCGGGGAAGTACTCGCGGCGGTCCAGCGCGACGGATACGGCATCGTCGACGTCACGACCCGCGAAGCGGATCTCGAAGACGTTTTCCTGAGCCTTACCCGCGCTGCGAACGCGTAGATCAGGCGGCGCGTGCGCTCGTCATCTGAAGCCAGGCACGTGCCTGCTTCTGCGCCAGCGCGATCTCCTGCGCGGACATTTCCTCGGCGATCTCGGCGCGGCATTCCTGCGCGCGTTCGTCGCCCTTGAGCGCCGCCAGATTGAACCATTTATGCGCTTCGATCAAATCGACCGCCTGCCCCTGCGCACCGCTCGAATAGACCATTCCCAGGTCGAGACAGGCCTGAACATTACCGCAAGCCGCGTCGTTCAGCCGACTGTCGATCAGAAATTGCGCGGTTTTGAGACTGCTTCCCATTTTCCACCCCCATTTACCGGTTTCGGCAAGCGGCAGGTTTGGCGAATGGATTTCAACAAATGGTTAACGCGATTAACCCTGTTGCAGCGGTTCGACCGCGACATTGTCGATCAGCCGAGTAGCGCCCATCCGCGCCGCCGCCAGCAGCCGCCCGGGCCGCGCAGGATCGAACGTCTCCAGCGTCCCGGCATCGACCAGTTCGACGTAATCGATCGCGAACCCGGCAGCGGTCAGGGTTTCGCGCGCCGCCCCGAGCGCCGCTTCGGGCGGATCGCCGCGCTCGATCGCGCGTGCAGCCACGCCGAGCGCACGCGGCAATGCCACGGCGCGTACGCGTTCGTCGTCGTCGAGATAGATGTTGCGCGACGACAGCGCGAGCCCGTCATCGTCGCGCTGGGTCGTCACGCCGCGGATCGTCACGTCGATGTCGAGGTCGGCGACCATCCGGCGCACGACGCACAATTGCTGATAGTCCTTCTCGCCGAACAGCGCGGTATCGGGCCGAACCTGATGGAGCAGCTTGGCCACCACCGTCGCCACACCGTCGAAATGCCCCGGCCGATGCGCGCCGTCGAGCACGCTGCTGACCCCCGACACCGCGATCCGCGTGGCATGGCCCGGCGGATACATCACCTCGGTCGGCGGCATCCACAGAATCGCGACGTCGGCATCGGCGAGCATGCGCGAATCGGCCGCCTCGCGCCGGGGATAGCGCTCGAAATCCTCGCCCGGCGCGAACTGGGTCGGATTGACGAATATCGACACCACGACCTGATCGGCGACGCGTCTGGCTTCCTCGACCAGCGCCAGATGGCCGGCATGCAGCGCGCCCATCGTCGGCACCAGCGCGATCCGCGCACCCTCGCCGCGCAGCGCGGCAACACCCTGCCGAAGCATGTCGAGCTGACGGAAGGTTTGCACGCGATACGACCCTTGCACTACAGGATGGGAGCGGCCTTCTATGGGGGGCGGCCGCTGTGATCAACATGGGGTTTTGGCAAGTTGCGCGAGCGTAGGGACCGGCCGCACGTCATCGTGTTCGCCAACGAAAAGGGCGGCACCGGCAAATCGACGACCGCGGTACATGCTGCGATCGCGCTTGCGGCGAAGGGCGCGCGCGTCGCCGCGTTCGATCTCGATCACCGCCAGCGCACGCTGGGCCGATATCTGGACAATCGCGCCGCGACGATCCGGCGCACCGGCCGCGACCTGCCGATGCCCGTCCATGCCACGCATGACGGCGAAAGCCTCGATTTCTATAACGCCACGCTGGCGCACCTGAGCGAACAGGCCGATTTCCTGGTCATCGACACCCCCGGCCGCGACGATCCGTTCGCGCGGCTGGCGGTGACCAACGCCGACACGCTGGTTACGCCGATGAACGACAGCTTCGTCGATTTCGACCTGATCGGGCAGGTCGATCCCGATACCTTCAAGGTGACGCGGCCGAGCTTCTATTCCGAACTGATCTGGGAATCACGCAAGCGCCGGGCGAAGGCCGACGGATCGACGATCGATTGGATCGTGCTGCGCAATCGCCTGCAGCACATCGAGGCGCGCAACATGCGCCGAGTCTCCGAAGCGATCGACCAGCTGTCGAAGCGCGTCGGTTTTCGCGTCATCCCCGGCCTGTCCGAACGCGTCATCTATCGCGAGTTGTTTCCGCAAGGGCTGACCATGCTCGATTCGAAGGAATTCGGATCGATGGGGCTGGCGCATGTCGCGGCCCGGCAGGAACTGCGTGAGATGATGGCGGGGATGGCGCTTCCCGAAGCGGCGCTGCCGACAGTCGCGGCATGAGCAAATTGCTGGTCGCGGTCGCGATCTTCGCGGCAGTGATCTGGTTATGGAAATCGGCGAAAGCAACGCGCAGCGCGCGCAGAACCGCGCCGACGCCGCGGATCGGCCTCGACGAACGCGAAGCGCGGGCCATTCTGGGAGTCGCGCCGGACGCCGATGCCGATGCGATCCGCGCCGCGCATCGCCGTCTGGTCGGGGCGCTGCATCCCGACAAGGGCGGGTCAGCGGAACTGACCTCGCGGATCAACGCCGCACGCGACCGATTGCTGAAAGCGCCGCCGCGCTGAGGCCGCTACAGCGTCACTTGCCGCCGCTCGCGCGCCGAGCGGTAGATCGCCTCGATCACCCTCAGATCGGCCAGCCCTTCCTCGCCCGGCACGATCGGCTGGCGGTCGTCGATGATGCATTGCGACAGATGGTCGAGCTGGCCGACGAACTGGTCATAGTCTTGCGGGGGCGGCGTAATGTCACTGGTCTTGCCGTCGCGGCGGACGCGCATCTGCTGACCGCCATAGGGCGTCGCCGGTTCGAGCTCGATCCACCCTTTGGTCCCCGTGACGCGATAGCCATTGTGGTTCGAAGAATAGCTCGAAACGCAGCTGGCAAGCACTCCCGATGGAAAGCGCAGTATAAAATCGATGCGGTCCTCGACACTGGCGAAGCGCGGATCGCTGCGATCGGTCGCTTCGACCGCACTGACCGCGACCGGCTCCTCGCCCGTCAGATAGCGCGCGGCGTTGAGGCTGTAGATACCGATGTCCATCAGCGATCCGCCTCCGGACATCGCCTTGTCGAGTCGCCACTGGTTCGGCTGCGCATCGAAGCCATGCTCGGCGGTGATGATCCGCGTCGGCCCGAACTCGGCGCCGCGCGCCAGCTTGATCGCCAGCTTGTTGTGCGGCTCGAAGCGGCTGCGATAGCCGATCATCAGCTTGCGTCCCGCACGCTTCGACGCGGCAATCATCGCCTCGCATTCGGCCACGGACACCGCCATCGGCTTTTCGCACAGCACATGCTTGCCCGCCTGCGCGGCGCGGATCGTGTATTCGGCGTGCATCGAATTTGGCAGGACGACATAGACGATGTCGATGTCGGGATTGTCGCGCATCCGGTCGTAGTTCGCGTAGCTGTAGCGATGCGTCGCCGGGATGCCGTATTCGCGGCCATAGCGTTCGAGTTTTTCAGGCGTCCCGCTGACCAGCGCGACAAGCTTCGAATTGCGACACTCGGCCAGCTTGGGCATGATCTGCTGCGTCGCATAATAGCCCAGCCCGACCACCGCATAGCCCAGCTTGCGGTCCTGCGGCCGCCGCGCCATCGCCGATCCCGCCAGGTTCACCGCCAGGCCGGCGCCGATTCCGCCCAGAACGGTCCGGCGCGTGGTATCGCTCATCGTCATCGCATGCTCCCGGCCGATCAACCACCATGTCGTTTGTTGGTTGCGCCGTCGGCTGGTCCGGCCAGGTCGCAAAGCCCGGTATTGAACTTTGCCCCCTGCTCGCGAATTGAGCCGACGACACCGTATCGGGAGGCACCATGACACATCGTTTCGACCCAACTTCGCTGCGCGAATATGACATTCGCGGCATCGTCGGAAAAACGCTCGGCCCCGCCGACGCCGACGCCATCGGCCGCGGTTTCGCGACACTGCTGCGCCGGGCGGGCGGCACGCGCGTCGCGGTCGGCCGCGACGGCCGCGCATCCTCGCCCGCGCTCGAGGCGGCGCTGGTCGAGGGGCTGGCGGCATGCGGGATCGACGTCGTGCGCGTCGGTCTGGGCCCGACGCCGATGCTCTATTATGCCGAAGCGACGCTAGAAGTAGACGGCGGCATCCAGATAACGGGCAGCCACAATCCCGCAGAATATAACGGCTTCAAGATGGTGTTTCAGCACCGTCCGTTTTTCGGCGATGATATCCAGACGCTGGGGACAATGGCGGCGGAAGGCGACTGGGACATTGCGGACGCGCCCGGCACCGTCACCGACGCGGATATCGAGGACGATTATGTCGGGCGGCTGATGGCCGGTTATGCCGGCGGCGCGTACCGGATCGGCTGGGACGCCGGCAACGGCGCGTCGGGCCCGGTGATCGAGAAGCTCGTCAAGCTGCTGCCGGGTGAGCATCACCTGTTGTTCACCGATGTCGACGGCAATTTCCCCAACCATCATCCCGATCCTACCGAAGAGAAGAATCTCGCCGATCTCAAGGCGCTCGTCGCGGAAAAGCAGCTCGATTTCGGACTGGCCTTCGACGGCGATGGCGACCGGATCGGCGCGATCGACGGCCAAGGCCGCGTGATCTGGGGCGATCAGCTTTTGTCCATATTGGCCGAACCTGTGCTCAAGGAGCATCCCGGCGCGACGATCATCGCCGATGTGAAGGCGAGCCAGGCGCTCTACGACCGCATCGCTCAACTGGGCGGCGAGCCGCTGATGTGGAAGACCGGCCACAGCCTCATCAAGACCAAGATGAAGGAGACGGGCGCCCCGCTGGCAGGCGAGATGTCGGGGCACATCTTCTTCGCGCACGACTATTACGGGTTCGACGATGCGCAATATGCCGCGGTCCGGCTGATCCGCGCAGTGCACATGATCGGCAAGTCGATGACGCAATTGCGCAGCGACATGCCGGCGATGGTCAACACACCGGAAATGCGCTTCCAGGTCGATGAAAGCCGCAAGTTCGCCGTCATCGACGAGGTGCTCGATCGGCTCGAGGCGGAGGGCGCCGACGTCAATCGCACCGACGGCGCGCGGGTCAACACCGCCGATGGCTGGTGGCTGCTGCGGGCGTCGAACACGCAGGACGTGCTGGTCGCGCGCGCCGAAGCCAGGGATCAGGCCGGGCTGGACCGACTGATGGCGATGATCGACGCCCAACTCGCCGCCAGCCGGCTCGAACGGGGGCCGCAAGCGGGCCATTGACGAATTGGGGGTGGTCGCGCGCGGCCACCTCCTCCAAATAGGGGCGATGCCTGTGCCGCCCCCTCAGATCATCCGCGTCATCGACCTCGAAACCACCGGCAGCGCCCCGCCTGCGCACGGCGTGTGCGAGATCGGCTGGCAGGACGTGAAACAGGGCCCCGACGGCCGCTGGGAGCTGGATGGCGAGGGTGGCGCGATGTTCGTCAACCCGGGGCGTCCAATCCCGCCGGTGACGCAGGCGGTGCACCATATCCTGGAGGAACAGGTCGCCGACGCTCCCTGGTGGCATGACGTCGCGCGCCGCGTGCTCGACCCGTGGCCGCGCCGCGTCGCGCTTGCCGCGCATCATTCCAGCTTCGAACAGCAATTCTGCACAGCGGCGCTGACCCATGGAGCCGACTGGATCTGCACCTGGAAATGCGCGATGCGGCTGTGGCCGGACAGTCCGGGCTTCTCCAACCAGATCCTTCGCTATTGGCGCAAGCCCGAGGGGATGATCCACGAGCGCGGCCTGCCGATCCACCGCGCCTTTCCCGACAGCTATGTCACCGCCTTTACCCTGCGTGACCAGCTTAACGCGGTCGGCGCACAACAGCTGATCGAATGGACGCGGCTGCCCGGTCTGCTGCCGCGCGTGCGCTACGGTCCCGATCGCGGCAAGGAGTGGAGCGAGCTCGATGCACACAAGCTCGCCGGCTATCTCCACGACCGCGACGAGGACGTTCGCTACTCCGTCGAGCACGAGATCGCCCGGCGGCAGGGCGCCGATCCCGGCGCGCGCAGCCGCGACGACTGGCTCCTGCTCTAGGCGCCGGATCGTGTGATCCATCGCTGTCCGGGATTGGCAGCACTGCATGTTAGCGCTATCGCTGGTGAAACGGGAATCAACCCGGGTCGGATCATAGGGGATGAGGATGGCGCAGCGTCGGTGCAATTTGGCTTGGCTCGCGTTGGCGGCGACCACGGCATTGGCGGCATGTTCGGGCGCTCCCGGCAACGGCGCGCAGCAGCAAGCCGCTCCCAACGCCGCCGAACCCCGCGCTCCTGATGGCCGGCGCTACCTGTCGCAGCCGCTGGTGACCGAGATCTACACCGCCGACCCCTCCGCGCATGTCTGGGGCGACGGCAAGCTCTATGTCTATGGTAGCCACGACATCGATGGCGATGCGCAGGAAGACGATCTGGGCGGGCATTTCGAAATGCGCGACTATCGCATCCTTAGCATGGACAAGCCCGGCGGCCCCGTCACCGTGCATCCGGTCGCGCTCGATGTCGATGACGTGCCTTGGGCAGAAAAGCAGATGTGGGCCCCCGATGCGGCCTATAAGGACGGCACTTATTATCTCTATTTTCCTGCCAAAGACCGGCAGGGCGCATTCCGCATCGGCGTCGCCACCTCGAAATCGCCGGTCGGCCCGTTCAAGCCCAACCCGCAGCCGATCAAGGGCAGCTTCTCGATCGATCCGGCGGTATTCACCGACGACGACGGCGCCAGCTACATGTATTTCGGTGGCATCTGGGGCGGTCAGCTGCAGCGCAATACCACCGGCACCTACGACGCGAACGGGTCGAAGACCGACCTCGAGCAACCGACCCAGCCGGCGCTGGCACCCAAGATCGCGCGGCTGGCGCCTGGCATGACCGAGTTCGCGGAGACACCGCGCGACGTCCAGATCCTCGATCCGCAGGGCAAGCCGATCCTGGGCGGCGACACCGATCGGCGCTTTTTCGAAGCGGCGTGGATGCACAAATATAACGGTCAATATTATCTCAGCTATTCGACCGGCGACACGCATTACCTAGTCTATGCCACCGGCACCTCGCCCTATGGCCCGTTCACCTATCGCGGCCGCATCCTCGAGCCGGTCAATGGCTGGACGTCGCATCATTCGATCGCGCAGTGGGACGGCAAGTGGTGGCTGTTCTACCACGATGTCCAGCTGTCGGGGCAGACGCGGCTGCGCAACGTCAAGATGACGCCGCTGACCCACAATCCAGACGGCACCATCCAGACCATCGATCCGTTCGTACCGTAACGCCGATGTTCCTCGGCATCGACATCGGCACTTCGGGGGTCAAGGCGGTCGCGCTCGACGAGCGTGGCGGCGTGGTCGCGCAGGGGACCGCCGCGCTGACCGTCCAGCGCCCCCACCCACTTTGGTCCGAACAGGATCCGGGCGCATGGTGGGCAGCGACGCAGGCAGCCGTGCGCGCGATCGACCCGGCCGTACGTCGGTCAGTGCGCGGCATCGGCATCGCCGGACAGATGCACGGCGCCACCCTGCTCGGCGCCGACGACCGGCCGCTGCGCCCCGCGATCCTGTGGAACGACGGTCGCAGCCACGCTGAATGTGCCGAGCTGGAGACCAAGGCTCCCGAACTGCACGCGATCGCCGGCAATCTCGCGATGCCCGGCTTCACCGCGCCCAAGCTGCTGTGGGTCGCGCATCACGAGCCGGAGGTATTTGCCGCCACGCGCACGGTGCTGCTGCCCAAGGACCATGTCCGGTTGGCGATGACCGGCGAGAAGGCATCGGACCTGTCCGACGCGGCGGGGACGTTGTGGCTCGACGTCGCCGCGCGCGACTGGAGCGACGATCTGCTTGCCGCGACCGGGTTGACCCGCGATCACATGCCGCGGCTGGTCGAGGGCACTGCGCAGACCGGCCAGCTCCGCGCCGAAGTGGCCGAGGCGTGGGGAATGGACCGGGTGCCGGTCGCAGGCGGCGGCGGCGACAATGCCGCGGGCGCGGCGGGCGTCGGCGTGGTGCGCGATGGCGACGCGCTACTCTCGCTCGGCACGTCGGGCGTGATCTTCGTCGCGACCGCCGATTTCCGGCCCAACCCGGCGCGCGCGGTCCATGCCTTTTGCCACTGCTTGCCCGGCATGTGGCACCAGATGTCGGTCCACCTGTCGGCGGCGGCGTGCATCGACTGGGTCGCGCGGCTGACCGGCACCACCGGCGCGGCCGAGCTGTTCGCGCGTGCCGAAATCGCCGGGGCAGGCAACGGCCCCGAAATCTTTCTCCCCTATCTCTCGGGCGAACGCACGCCGCACAACGATGCCGAAGTGCGGGGCGGGTTCCTCGGGCTCGATCACGACACCACCCCCGAACGGCTGGCCCAGGCGGTGCTCGAAGGCGTCGCCTTCGCGCTGGCCGACGGCGTCGCCGTGCTGCGCGAGGCGGGCTCGCAGCTGTCGCAGCTGACCGTGATCGGCGGCGGCGCGCGCTCGCGCTATTGGGGCGAAACGCTCGCGGCGGCGCTCGGCGTCGAACTCGTCTATGCGCAGGGCGGCGAAGTCGGTCCGGCCCTCGGCGCCGCGCGGCTCGCCCAGCTTGCCGTCGATGGCGGCGACCCCGCCGACATCTGCACGCCGCTGCCGGTCAGCCACCGCATCGCGCCTGATCCCGTCCTTGCCGAGCAGCTCGCTCCAAAGCTTGCCCGTTTCCGCGAAGCCTATCCCCGCATCACGCCCAGGAGCACATGATGGCCACCGACTTTTTCACCGACTTCCCGACGATCGCCTATGCCGGCCCCGACAGCGACGACGAACTCGCCTATCGCTTCTACGACAAGGACCGCGTCGTCCTTGGCAAGCGCATGGAAGACCATCTGCGCTTTGCGATCTGCTTCTGGCATAGCTTCTGCTGGCCCGGGAGCGACGTGTTCGGCGGCGGCACCTTCGGTCGCCCCTGGCACCAGGGCGCCAACGACAGCGCGGCGGCAGCCAGCAAGCGCGAGGCGGCATTCGATTTCTTCACCAAGCTCGACGTGCCCTATTACTGCTTTCACGACGTGGACGTGATGGCCGATGCCGACAATGTCGCCGATCATCGCCGCTTCATGGCCGAAGCGATCGATCACCTCGAACAGCTGCAAGCGGGCAGCGGCCGCAAGCTGCTGTGGGGCACCGCCAACCTGTTCAGCCATCCTCGTTTCGCCGCCGGCGCGGCGACCAGTCCCGATCCCGAAGTCTACGCATTCGCAGCGATGCAGGTACGCGACGCGATCGAGGCGACGCATCGCCTGGGCGGCGAGAATTACGTGCTGTGGGGCGGACGCGAGGGCTATGAGACGCTGCTCAACACCGACATGAAGCGGGAGCTCGACAATTTCGGTCGGTTCCTCAGCCTCGTCGTCGAGCACAAGCACAAGATCGGGTTCAAGGGCACGATCCTGATCGAGCCCAAGCCGCACGAGCCGACCAAGCACCAATACGACTTCGACACCGCGACGGTGTACGGTTTCCTGAAGCGGTATGGCCTGGAGAACGAGGTAAAGGTCAATATCGAGGCGAACCATGCGACGCTGTCGGGGCACAGCTTTGAGCATGAAATTGCCACCGCCGCGGCGTTCGGTATCTTCGGCTCGATCGACGCCAATCGCGGCGATCCGCAGAATGGCTGGGACACCGACCAGTTCCCCAATTCGGTCGAGGAACTGACGCTGGCGATGCTCGAAATCCTGCGCGCGGGCGGATTCACCACCGGCGGGTTCAATTTCGATGCCAAGGTGCGCCGCCAGTCGATGGACCCGGTCGATCTGTTCCACGGCCATGTCGGCGGCATCGACACGGTGGCAAAGGGGCTGCTCAACGCCGCCGCGATCATCGAGGACGGCCGGCTCGACGGGTTCCGCAGTGAGCGTTATGCCGGCTGGACCAGCGGCATCGGCAGCCAGATTTCCGGCCTCGATCTGGCGGGTATAGCCGATCTCGCCATCGATCGCGGCGTCGCGCCGAAACCACGTTCGGGCCGTCAGGAGCGCCTCGAAAACCTGATCAATCGGTTTATCTGATGCGGATCGCCTCGCTCGGGATAATGGCGTCGTTGCTGGCGCCGATCATGATTCCTGCCGACGCACTGGCGCAGGAAGCACGCTTCGAACGCTTCAGCTATCAGGGCCGCTCGCAGGAACGGGTCGAGGCCGGGCCGGGCGAATTCCGCAATCCGATCCTGTCGGGCTATTATCCCGATCCGTCCGTGACTCGCGTCGGCGACGATTATTATTTGGTGCTGTCGTCGTTCACCCATTTCCCCGGCCTGCCGATCTTCCAGTCAAAGGATCTGGTCAGCTGGCGGCAGATCGGCAACGCGATCGACCGGCCGGGGCAGCTCGACTTCTCGGGCCTCGCTGTGTCGCGCGGGGTGTTCGCGCCCGATATCTCGTTCCACGACGGCACCTTCTACATCATCAACACCTGCGTCGATTGTCGCGGCAATTTCGTGATCACCGCAAGGGATCCGGCGGGGCCGTGGTCCGACCCGGTCTGGCTGTCGTTCGAGGGGATCGACCCGTCGATCTATTGGGAAGGCGACCGCGCCTTCATCGTCAATAACCGCGCGCCCGACGAACCGCCGCTCTACGACGGGCACCGCGCAATCTGGATCCAGGAATATGACTGGCGCGCCGGCAAGATGGTCGGGGAGAGTACGCAGCTCGTCAACGGCGGGGTCGATCGCTCGACCAAGCCGGTATGGATCGAAGGGCCGCATATCTACAAGAAGGACGGCTGGTATTACATGACCGCTGCCGAGGGCGGCACCAGCGTAAACCATTCGCAAGTCGTGCTGAGGTCCAAGGAGCTGCGCGGGCCCTATGTGCCCTTTGCCGGCAACCCGATCCTGACGCAGCGCGACCTTGATCCGGCGCGCGCCGATCCGGTCACCTCGGCGGGCCATGCCAAGCTGGTACAGACGCAAAAGGGCGACTGGTGGGCGACCTTTCTCGCCACGCGGCCCTATGGCGACGATCTCTACAATATCGGGCGCGAGACATTCCTGCTGCCGGTGACATGGCGCGAGGGCTGGCCGATCATTCTCGACAAGGGCAAGCCGATCCCGTTCGTGCTGCCGCGGCCGAACCTGCCTGCCCAGCCCGCACCCGCCCTGCCGACCAGCGGTGATTTCGGCTATGTCGACGAATTCGACGGTGATCGCCTGGCGATGCAGTGGATCGGCGTGCGCACGCCGAAGACGTCTTTTCATCGCGTCATAGGGGGCGAGCTGCTGCTCGAAGCGGGCAGCCCGCTCGGCACCACCGATGGCGTCCCCGGCTTTGTCGGGCGCAGGCAGCAGCATCATGTCGCGACGGTTGCGACCACGGTTCGCTTCACCCCCGAGCGCGATGGCGATCGCGCAGGGCTCGCGGCGATGCAGAGCGATGAGGCCAATCTGTTCTTCGGCATCACGCGCATTGGCGGAAAGCGCAGCATCGCGCTCTATACCCGTGCAAAGGGAACGGAACGGCTTGTCGCATCTGCGCCGCTCGCCGACAGCGCAGCATTGACCCTCACGATCCGTGCCGATGCCGGACGCATGGCGTTCGACTATACCGGCAATGGCGAAACCCGGACGCTGGCCGACAATGTCGATGTCCGCTTCCTCAGCACGCGCGAGGCGGGCGGGTTCGTCGGGACGGTGATCGGGCCCTATGTCGGCCGCTGACGCGTAGCGCCTGCGTCAGCGCCAGCCGGCGTCGACGAAATAGCTGTGGCCGGTGATCAGCCGCGCGTCGTCGGACGCCAGAAACATCACCATCGCAGCGATGTCGTGCGGCAACAGCCGACCCTTGAGGCACTGCGCGGCGACGATCTCCGCCTCGCCCTCCGGCGTGTACCATTTCTGCTGGCGCGGCGTGCGGACATTGCCGGGAATGACGCATGTCGCGCGGATGCCGTCATGGCCAAGGTCGCGCGCCAGACTGCGCGTCAGTCCCTCGATCGCAGCCTTGCACGTCTGGTAGAGTGTCAGGTCGCTGAGCCCGAGATGCCACGAGATCGAGCCGAGATTGACGATCGCGCCGCCCCCCGCCGCGCGCATCGCCGGGATCACCGCCTGGGTGCAAAAGAACATGTGCTTGAGATTGACCGCGAAGCGATCGTCCCAATAGCTTTCGGAGATCTCGTCGATCGAATGGCGGTCGTCGTTCGCGGCGTTATTGACCAGCACGTCGAACGCGCCGTGCCGCTCGATCGACTGCGCGACGATCGCCTGCAGGTCGGCGATCCGGGTCAGGTCGACGCATTCGAAGCGTACCGGTGCCGGGGCCAGCCGCTCGACCAGCGCCGCCGAATCTTCGCGGGCGATGTCAAGGAAGGTGACGTCGGCGCCCTGCGCGACAAACCCCTCGACGATGCCGGCGCCGATGCCCGATCCCCCGCCGGTGACGAGCACGCGCTTGCCGGCCAGGCTGGGATAGACGGCGCGCGGCGCCGCCTGCTGCGACGGTTCCGCGCCCGAACGCGCGACATTGGGGTCAGCTTCTGCCATGATACCTTCGTTATGCACGCGGCCGGGGCGGTCGGTCGCGGGGGCGGTGCGGTCCGCCATCGCTCACGATACCGCGGATTGACGTTTAGCGATGCCGCGCATGAACGTGCGAATGCCGACGTCCCACGGCGCAGCGTCTTTCGACGTCGTCACGCGGTTGGTCAACGTGCCGAATCGCGGTGACGCGATCGATACCGTATCGCCGATTTTATGCGTGAAGCCGCGGCCCGCTTCGTCGCGATCCTGGACCGGCGCGAACAACGTACCCAGGAACAGCACGAAGCCGTCGGGATATTGATGCTCGCTCAGCGTCTGGCGAACCAGCTCGTCGGGATCGCGGCTGATCTCGCGCATCGAGCTGTGGCCGCTCAGCACATAGCCGTCGGTACCGGTGATGGTCATGTCGAGCTCCGCCGAGCGCACATCGTCCATCGTGAACCCGGCGTCGAACAGCCGGACGAACGGTCCCAGCGCCGCCGACGCATTATTGTCCTTGGCCTTGCCGAGCAACAGCGCGCTGCGGCCCTCGAAATCGCGCAGGTTGACGTCGTTGCCCAGCGTCGCGCCGACTGTGCGCCCGGCGGAATTGACGACCACCACGATTTCAGGCTCGGGATTGTTCCATGTCGAATCCGAGCGGATGCCGATCTCCGCTCCCCAGCCGATCGCCGACAATACCGGCGCCTTGGTGAACACTTCCGCATCCGGGCCGATCGCAACTTCGAGATATTGCGACCACATTCCCGCGTCGATCAGCGCCGCCTTGAGCCGCTGCGCCGGCGCGCTGCCTGGAACGACCGAACGGATGCCGTTGCCGACATGCTCCTCCAGCTCGGCGCGGATCGTCGCCGCAGCCTGCGCGTCGCCCCGTGCGCGCTCCTCGATCACCCGTTCGATCGCCGACACCGCGAAGGTGACGCCGGCGGCCTTGATGCATTGCAGATCGATCGGCGCGAGAAGCTGGAACGTGGCATCCGACCCGACCTGGCCGAGCTCGTCGAGCGGGCACAGTTCGGTGCCTGTCAGCGATGCGGCATCGTCGCGATCAAACAGGTCGGCGGTGGTCGGGCACTGCGCAAACACCGAATGCACCATGCCATCGCGTACCAGCACCGGCACCGGACCGTCGGGGGTACGCACCCGGCCGCACAGCACCGCATCGGCATGATCGACCGGCAACGCCGCGGATAGCCGACTGCTGCTCACCCTTACACCCCCTCACCATTTATCGCACTTATTATGATACCGCTATCAGCGTTGGGAATGCTGCGCAATAGTCGCCGTTCGGCGGCAATTGCGGACGGGCATCAGGACAGGGCATTGCGCAGGAACGCCCTGAGCCGATCGTCGCGCGCGGCACTCGGACTTCCGAGCACGCTGCGCGCGAATTCCGGGAGGTGGTCGGCGACGTGCGGCGCTGCATCGTCGAACACGTAATGGCCGAACCATCCGCGCCACGCATCGCGCTCGCCCGCCGGCAATTCCCGGATCGCCAGCAGCGCGTGCGCCAGCGCCGCCAGCGGCGAGGCTTGCGCGGCGGCGTCCCACCAATAATTGACCAGCACGTTGAGCGTCCCGCGCGCGCGGACATGATGCCACCACAAGGCCGGCATGAAGATCGCATCGCCAGGCCCGAGTTCGGCGACACGCGCATGCGCCATCGCCTCGGCAAAGCGCGGATAGCGATCGAGGTCGGGCGCGTCGGGATCGACCATGCTCGCCGGCTGCCCGGCCATCGTCACATCGATCGGACCGATATGGAGGTTGCTGATCTGGTCGGGCGGAAACATCAGGAAGCGGCGCGTGCCCGCGACGACGCAGGCAAGGTTGGGCGACGTGTCGAAATGCGTCGATACGCACGTCGCATTGCCGATCCAAACGCGCGGCGTGGCCCCCTCGACCGGCAAATCGATCGCATTGGCCGCCGTCCATCCCGGCAGGTGCGCGCCCGCCGCCGCCGCGCCGGCATACAGCGCGGGCGGCGCCGGATCCCCGGCGAGCCGCAGCAACTCCTGGAGCAGGACGCCGACCGGCACCTGCTCGCGGTGGAAATTGAAGCCACGCATATCGTCGCGATAGAAGAAGCGGCCCCCGATCTCGGGCGCGCCGATCATCACCTCGACCGGATTGCCGCGATCGAACGCGGCGATGTGCTCCGCCATGGCGCGATCGCCTTCCCTGGCCGCGGCAACCGCGGGCCAGTGGGCGACCTGGCCGCGCAGCACCACCGGCTCGTACACGTCGAACACTTCGCTGGCGAAGCGATCGGCAGCGATTGCCGGGCGCTCGGCAATCGGCACGGGGGCGGGGAGGTCGTGCATAGCCTCGCTCATCCCCTTCCCCTCCTTGCGCCAAGCCGCCCTAGAGCGTCCAGCTGCCGTCGATGCGCGCGACCACGCCGTTCTGCGCACCGTCGCGCAGTGCGCCCGGAAGCAGCGCCGCGGGCATGTCCTGATAGCTCACGGGACGCAGGAAGCGATCGATCGCAAGCGTCCCCACCGACGTCGAGCGCCCGTCCGAGGTTGCAGGATACGGCCCGCCATGCACCATCGCATGCGTCACCTCGACCCCGGTCGGCCAGCCATTGGCGAGGATGCGCCCGACAGTGCGCTCGAGGACCGGCAGCACGCGTTTCGCCGCATCATAATCGCCTTCGTCGACCTGCAGCGTCGCGGTCAGCTGACCCTCCAGCTCGGACAGGACGCCGACCAGTTCGTCCAGGTCCGCGCAGCGCACCAGCACCGACGACGCTCCGAATACCTCGTGCAGGTGCACCGGATCGGCCATGAAGTCCTTGCCCGCGACCGAGAACAACGCCGCGCGGCCCTGCGTCGGACCGGCCGGCTCCGCACCCTCGGCCAGCTTGGTGACGAACGGACTGCCCTCGAGCTTGGTCTTGCCACCCTCATAGGCTTCATGGATGCCGCTGGTCAGCATGACCTGCGCCGCCTGCCCCGACAGCACTTCGCCGGCACGCTCGGCGAAGGCGTCGAGTTCGGGGCCGTCGATGCCGAGCACCAGCCCCGGATTGGTGCAGAACTGCCCCGCCCCCATCGCCAGGCTCGCGACATAGGCCTCGGCCAGCGCGCCGCCGCGCGCCTTCAGCGCCTGTGGCATGAGGATGACGGGATTGATCGCCGACATCTCGGCATAGACCGGGATCGGGCGCGGGCGCGCGGCGGCGATCTTCATCAGTGCCTCGCCGCCGGCACGCGATCCGGTGAACCCGACCGCCTGGATGCGCGGATCGGCGACCAGCGCCTGTCCGATGCTGCGCGACATGCCGTTGACCAGGCTGAATACGCCCTTGGGCATCCCGGTCTTGGCGACCGCGCGTTCGATAGCGGTTGCGATCAGTTCGGCGGTGCCGGGATGCGCGCTATGCCCCTTCATCACCACCGGGCAACCGGCGGCGAGCGCCGCGGCGGTGTCGCCGCCCGCGGTCGAGAAGGCGAGCGGGAAGTTCGACGCGCCGAACACCGCGACCGGTCCCAGCGGGACCATCCGCAGCCGCAGGTCGGGCTTGGGCGGGGTACGCTCCTTGTCGGCATGGTCGATGCGCAGCTTTTGCCACTGACCATCGCGCACTTCCCTGGCGAACAGACGCAACTGGCCGGCAGTGCGACCGCGCTCGCCGGTGATGCGCGCCGCCGGAAGCCCGCTCTCGCGGCTGGCGCGCTCGACCAGGGCGTCGCCCAGCGCCTCGATCTCGTCGGCGATCGCCTCTAGAAACTTCGCTCGCTCCTCGAGCGGCGCGGTCGAATAAGGCAGGAACGCCGCTTCCGCCGCAGCGCAGGCGTCGGCGACGTCCTGCTCGGTCGCGCCGTGAAACTCCGCGTCGTCGATCTCAACACCCCTGGCAGGGTCGTGCGCACGAAAGCTCTGGCTCGATTGGCGGCGCTCGCCGCCGATGAACAGGTCTCCGGTCAACTTCATCATTGTCTCCTTGGGTCTCAATGGTGGCCGGGCGCAAAAGGATGCGAAATGGCCTTGTAATGATCGAGGTCGTGCGCGGGCGGGCGCACCCCCTCTGGCAACGGCCGTTTCGACACGTCGGCGAAATAGGCGATGCTGGCGTCACGCCACCATGTGGCCTCTTGGCGCTGGATCGCAAGGAAGCGCGTGACTTGCTCGAAGCGTGCGTCATCGATTCGCGGCTCCAGCGCAGCCCAGCGCGCCTGCATGTCGGCGACCGAAGCGACGCCGCGATCGTAGCGATGAACGAGCTCGGCCCACAGGCTCCGCCCCGACGCCATGCGCTCGTCCCAGCCGACATGGTGGAACCACAGCAGATAGTCGTCGCCGACGCGCGAACGATCGGCGAAACGCCGCGCCACCGGCGGCGCATATTGCGCGACCGCGTTCGACCCCGACGCTGTCCGGTCGAAGCCGATGCCCTCCCTATCGGCGCGGTGATAATAAACCGGGTTCCATTCGGGCCGTGCGAGATCCGACACCCATGGACCGGGGCCGTAATGATGCCCCGTCGCCATGAGATGCGCGAGGCCCAGCGGCGTCATGTAATCGACCACCGCCTGACGCGATTCCAGCATCATCGCGACCACCGGATCGACCACCGCCGGATCGGGCGCAAAGGTCTGCGCCGCCCATTCGCGCGCGATCGCCTCCGACGAGAGTGCGTGGTCCCACGCCAGCCGTCCGAAGGCATACCAGTTGGCCTGGTCGAAGGTCGATCCCGACCAGTTGCGGTCGCTGCCGATATTGGCGACGCCCGCCATCCCGGTCAGGCGATGACGTTCCAGCGATCCATCGACGACCTTTGCGACGGTGCTGCCCTTGCCCTTGGCATAGGTGTCGGCACCGAGCGCTTCCTCCCACATCGGCGCGAGATAGGCGAGGTGCGTGGCAAAGCCGAGATATTCCTTGGTGATCTGGAATTCGATCATCAGCGGTGTCTTGGGCATCGCGCCGAACAGGGGGTGGAACGGCTCGCGCGGCTGGAAATCGATCGGGCCATTCTTGACCTGCAGCACGACATTGTCGGCGAACGCGCCGTCGAGCGGCTTGAATTCGCTATAGGCCTGCTTGGCGCGATCCTCCGGATCGACTTGCGAATAGACGAAGGCGCGCCACATCACGATCCCGCCATGCGGCGCGACCGCGGCGGCGAGCATGTTCGCGCCATCGGCATGGCTGCGCTTATAGTCCTGCGGGCCGGGCTGACCTTCCGAATTGGCCTTGACGAGGAAGCCGCCAAAGTCGGGAATCGCGCGGTAGATTTCGTTGGCCTTGGCCTTCCACCACGTCGCCACCGCCGGGTCGAGCGGGTCGGCGGTCGCCGTCTCGTTCAATTCGACCGGGGCCGACCAGCGCGCCGACAGATACACCTTGATGCCATAGGGGCGCAGCACGTCCGCGACCTTCGCTGCCTTGGCGATCCAGGGACCGGTCAGGCTGTCGGGCCTGGCATTGACGTTGTTGAGCACCGCGCCGTTGATACCGATCGACGCATTGGCGCGGGCATAGTCGGTGTACCGAGGATCGGCATAGTCCGGCAGCTTCCACCAGTCCCAGATCGACTGGCCGGCATAGCCGCGCTCGACCGTGCGATCGAGATTGTCCCAATGGTTCAGCAGCCGCAGCGCGACCCGGGGAGTTTCGCGTAGGTCGAACGCAGTGACGTCCGCGCCGGTCTGGAGCCGGCGCAACAGCGCGAAGGCGCCGTACAGCACGCCGACCGGACGATTGGCGGCGACCACGATCATGTGCTTGCCGCCGCGCGCAACGCTGCGGATGACAAAGCCGTCCTCGCCCAGCGTAGTGAGCGGCAGATCGAGCGCGGCGATCGATGGCGCTGCGGCGGTGCCGATCAGGACGACGTGGCCGGAGCCTGGCGCCGCTTCATCGGATGGGCCGACCAGCCCCGCCAGTCCGCGCTCGATCTCACCCGCGGCAATCGCGATCGTCCCGTCGCTGCCGCGCTCCTCGGCGACTACGCTGTGCGCATAGGGTGCGACGGCGACGCGCTGCGCCTCGGGCAGCGGCTGATATCGCAGCCACAGGTCGTAGCCGTCCTCGGCCTGGACCGGTGCGTGCATCGCCATCGCCGCGAGTAACGCCGACGCCCAGATCCTCCACCATCGCCGCATCGCCGCTCCATTCCGTTCGGCGGCTCGTTTCCTGGCTGCCGTTGACATCCTTGCCAGGGGTATATCATGGTAGCGGTATCAATAAAGGGGCTTTGCCGACGGCGTGGACCGAATGGCAGGCCGCGCCCGAAGCGAGAGGATTTTCGATGCCGCGCATCACCGCCGCCCGGGTGATCGTCACCTGTCCGGGCCGCAACTTCGTAACCCTGAAGATCGAATGCAACGACGGCACCACCGGCGTCGGCGACGCGACGCTCAACGGACGCGAAATGGCGGTGGCAAGCTACCTGTCCGATCACGTCGTCCCCTGCCTGGTCGGACGCGATGCGCATCGCATCGAGGATATCTGGCAGTATCTCTACAAGGGCGCCTATTGGCGACGCGGCCCGGTGACGATGACCGCGATCGCCGCGGTCGATACGGCGCTATGGGACATCAAGGGCAAGCTTGCCGGGTTGCCGGTCTATCAACTGCTTGGCGGCGCCGCGCGCGACAGCGTCATGGTCTATGGCCATGCCAACGGCGCAACGATCGAAGACACGATCGCCGCAGCGCGCGACTATCAGCAGCAGGGGTACAAGGCGATCCGGTTGCAATGCGGCATTCCGGGCATGGCTAGCACCTATGGCGTGTCCAAGGACCGCTTTTTCTACGAGCCGGCCGATGCCGACCTGCCGAGCGAGAATGTCTGGTCAACCAGCAAATATCTCCGCATCGTGCCCGAACTGTTCAAGGCTGCGCGCGAGGCGCTTGGCTGGGACGTCCACTTGCTCCACGACATTCACCACCGCTTGACGCCGATCGAGGCCGGGCGGCTGGGCAAGGATCTCGAACCCTATCGCCCCTTCTGGCTCGAGGACGCGACACCTGCCGAAAATCAGGACGCGTTCCGCCTGATCCGCCAGCATACCACCAGCCCGCTTGCGGTCGGCGAGGTCTTCAACTCGATCTGGGACTGCAAGGGGCTGATCGAGAACCAGCTGATCGATTATATCCGCAATACCGTCGTCCATGCCGGCGGCATCACCCATTTGCGGCGGATCGCCGCGCTTGCCGATCTCTACCAGATCAAGACCGGGTGCCACGGCGCAACCGACCTGTCGCCGGTGTGCATGGCGGCGGCGCTCCATTTCGATCTGTCGGTGCCCAATTTCGGTATCCAGGAATATATGCGGCACACGCCCGAGACCGACGCGGTGTTCCCGCATGCCTACCGCTTCGCAAACGGCGCGATGCATCCGGGCGATGCGCCCGGACTGGGCGTCGATATCGACGAGGACCTCGCCGCGGCGCACGACTACAAACGCGCGTTCCTGCCGGTCAACCGGCTCGAAGACGGCACGATGCACGACTGGTGAGCAGCCTGCCCCCCGCCCCGTCCGCCGCGATCCCCAAGCCTTCGGGCAAGGTGCGCTGGATCGTCGTCGCCTTGCTCTTTGGCGCCGTGGTGCTGAGCTATATCGACCGGCTGGTGCTGCCGACATTGAAGCCTGAACTGCAAGGCCGCTATGGCTGGAGCGAGACCGGCTATGCCGATCTGGCGATCTGGTTCCAGGGTGCGTACGGCATTTCCTATGTCGTGTTCGGTAGGCTGATCGACCGCTTTGGCGCGCGGATCGGCTATGCGCTGGCGGTCGGCATCTGGACGGCCGGCCACGTCGCGCACGTCTTCTTCACCTCGACCGGCGGCATGATCCTCGCGCGCATCCCGCTCGCGATCGGCGAGGCCGGCACCTTTCCGGCGGCGATCGCCGCGACCAACGAATGGTTTCCAAGGCGCGAGCGGGCGTTCGCGATCGGCGTGTTCAACGCCGGCTCGAACATCGGCGCGATCCTCACACCGCTGATCGTGCCGATCATCGCGGTGACGATGGGGTGGCGGATGGCGTTCATCCTGACCGGAATGCTCACCGTCCTATGGCTGGTCGTCTGGCTTGCCTTCTATCGCCGGCCGCAGGAGCACAAACGCGTCTCGGCCGAGGAACTGGCGTTCATCGAAAGCGATCCCGTCGAACCCACGCGCGCGGTCGCCTGGAGCAAGCTGCTGCGGCGGCGCCAGACCTGGGCGTACATGACGGGGCGGTTCCTGATCGATCCGGTGTGGTGGACATTCCTGTTCTGGCTGCCCGATTTCTTCAACCGCCAATATGGCATCACCATGCTCGCCTTCGGGCCGCCGCTGATCGCCATCTATCTGCTCGCCGATGTCGGATCAGTGGCGGGCGGCTGGTTCTCGTCGCGTCTGATCGGCAACGGCGTCAGCATCAATCGCGCGCGCAAGACCGCGATGTTCGCATGTGCGCTGTGCGCAGTGCCGATCGCGTTCGCGACGCAGGTTCCATCGATGTGGTGGGCGGTGCTGCTGATCGGCCTCGCCTGCGCCGGGCATCAGGGATTTTCCGCCAATCTCTATGCGCTGCCGGGCGATCTGCTCCCGCGCTGGGCGGCGGGATCGGTGGTCGGACTGGGCGGGCTGTCGGGTGCGATCGGCGGGATGCTGATGGCGCGCTATGCCGGCAATATCCTCGAAACCGTCGGCAGCTACCAGCCGATCTTCGCGGTCGCGGCTTGCGCCTATCTGCTCGCGCTGCTCGTCATCCACCTGATCGTACCGCGCTATACCCCCGCCGATCCGAAGAAGCTGGCGTGACGATCCGCTAGCGCCGGACGTCGCCGCCGGTCAGCGAAAAGGCAGCGAGATCGGCGCGGGTGAACAGGCTGGCGTCGCCCATCAGGCTATGCTTGAGCGCTGCAAGGCCGAGCCCGGCCATTGCCGCGCCCTGGGCATCCTCACCCTCGATCAGCGCGTGCAGCACACCTGCCGCGAACGCATCGCCGCCACCGATGCGATCGACGATGTCGGTCAGCGCTACCGGCCCGGCGCGTCCGGCCTCCCCGCCGCGCAGATCGACGCGCGCGGCGATGCGATGGTGGCGCGCATCGACCACCTCGCGCGTCGTCGATGCGATCAGGGTGAGGTTGGTAAACGCCTCGAACGCTGCCGCCACCGCGTCGTCCGGGGACGCCGGCGTGCCGAGCAGCAGCGCGATGTCGCGATGGTCGCCGAACAGGATATCGGCCTCGGCTACCAGCGCGCGCAGGCTGGTCACCGGATCGCCTGCCCAGCGCTGCCACAGTTTCGCGCGATAATTGCCGTCGAACGACACGGTCATGCCGCGCGCCCGCGCCGCCCGCGCCGCCGCCAGCGTCGCTGCACAGGCCGCCTCGCCGAGCGCCGGCGTGATCCCGGACAGGTGCAAATGCCCCGCACCGGCGAGCGCCGCATCCCAGTCCCACGCCCCACTTTCCCGTTCGGCAAAAGCCGATCCGGCGCGGTCGTAGACGACTTCGGAAGCGCGCAGCCCAGCGCCGGGAATCAAGTAATACAGGCCCATCCGGCCATCGGCCGTGGCGACGTGGCCGATATCGACTCCCCAGCGCGCCACGCCCGCCCGCGCCGCATCGCCGACCGGTCCGGGAGGCACCGCGCTGACCAGTCGCGTGGCGTGCCCCAGCCGTGCGAGCCCGACCAGCACATTGGCTTCGGCGCCGCCGACATGCACCGCCAGGTGCGGCGACTGAAGCGGCAATTCCCCGGTCGGCGGCGACAACCGCAGCAGCAATTCGCCGAAGCCGACCACCGGCTTTTCGGCGCAATCCGTCAATCGCAGCATTCCCGCCTCATCCGATCTGCAGCATCGTCCCCTTGAGCGACGCCGAACTTGGCCCGCTCAGGATTTCGACGCTACCCGGTTCGACGACTTCGCGCATCTGCTTGTTCCACAGCCGGAAGGTCTTGGGGCCGAGTGTGAAGCGCACGTTGCGCCGTTCGCCGGGCTTGAGCGTCACCCGTTCGAAGCCCTTGAGCTCGAGCACGGGCTGCGTCACCGATGCCGAAACGCGGCGGATATAGAGCTGGACGACCTCGTCGCCGGCGCGGTCGCCGACATTGGCCACGTCGATGCTGGCGGTAACGGTGCCGTCCGGCCCGATGCGCGCCGCCGACAGGACCGGCGCCGCGACCTCGAAATGGGTGTAGCTCAGGCCATGTCCGAACGGCCATAGCGGCGCGATATCGTCGAACAAGTAGCCCCGCCGCGCCGACGGCTTGTGGTTGTAGAAATAGGGCACCTGTCCCTCGTTGCGGATCACCGTCACCGGCAGCTTGGCACCCGGATTTACCTCACCGAACAGTGCCTCGGCGATCGCGGTGCCGCCTTCCTGCCCGGCATACCAGCATTCGAGGATGGCGCTGGCCTGCTCGGCAACGAGCGGCCAGCTCGGCGGACGGCCGTTGATCGCGGTGACGACGATCGGCTTGCCCAGCGTCTTGAGCGCCGCGAACAGCTCGTTCTGCTCACCGACCAGGTCGATATCGGTGCGGTCGCCGAGATGATCCTTGGCAAAGCCCTCGCGGCTGGTCTGTTCGGTATCGCCGATCGCCAGCACGATCACCTCGGCATCGCGTGCCACCGCCACCGCTTCGGCGATGAGCGCGCGGTTGCGCTCGGGGTCGGCGAGCAGGATCTCGTCGGCCGAACGGTCCTCGCTCTGCGTGATGAACACCCCTTGCGCGGTGACGATCCGCCGCCGCTTGCCGACCAGCGCGCGGATGCCGTCGAGCAGCGACACCGCCTGTTTGGGCACGCTCGAATAGCCGCCGAGCCGGGCGATCGCCGCGTTCGGCCCGATCACCGCGATCGTCCCGCCAGCCTTGGCCAGCGGCAGCGTTCCGTCGTTCGTGAGCAGGCACAGCGACTTGCGTGCCGCCGTGAGCGCCAGCGCGCGCGCCGCGCGATCGCCGGTGATGCGCTGTGCCGCACGCGTGTCGCCATAGGGATTTTCGAATAGCCCCGCGCGGAACTTGATTGCCAGCATCCGCCCCGCGGCGCGGTCGATCAGCGCCGGATCGACCTTCCCCGCCTTGGCCTGCCCGACCAGCGTGCGATAGGCCATCCCGTCGGGAAGCTCGCAATCGACGCCCGCTGCCAGCGCCTGTCGCGCGGCTTCCTCGAGGTCGGCGGCGACGTGATGGATGGTGTCGAGTTCGTTGACGCCGCCATAATCGCTGGCGACGATGCCACCGAAGCCCCATTCGCCGCGCAGCACGTCGTTCAACAGCCAGCCATTGGTGTGGCTGGGCACGCCGTCGATCTCGTTATAGCTCGGCATCACCGCGCCGATCGACGTGCGCTCGACCACTTCGCGGAACGGCGGGAAGAAATTCTCGCGCAGCTCGCGCTCGCTGATTTGCGCAGGACCGACATTGACGCCGCTTTCGGGCTGGCCGTGGCCGGTCATGTGCTTGAGCGTCGCGAACACCTTGCCGGGCGCCAGCCTCTCAAACTTGCCCGGTCCCTGCAATCCCTCGACCGCGGCGACCCCCATCTCGCCGACCAGATAGGGATCCTCGCCGAACGTCTCCTCGATCCGGCCCCAGCGCGGATCGCGGACGATGTCGACGACCGGCGACAGCACATACGGCACCCCGCGTACCCGAACCTCGCGCGCGATCACCGACTGGACGTCGCGCATCAGGCCGGTGTCGAAGCTGCCCGCCAGCGCGATCGCCTGCGGAAACATCGTCGCGTCGGTCGCCATATAGCCGTGCAGCGATTCCTCGTGGAACAGCACCGGGATGCCCAGCCGCGTCTGCTCGGTCGCCCAGCGTTGGACGGCGTTGATGAACGCCACCGTCTCGTCGGGGGTGCGCCAGTTGGCGGCGGTGCCCCCCGCGGCGTCGCCGGCGCCGGGCGCGCCGCGCTTGTCCGACGGACGCGTGATCTGGCCGAAGCCGTTTGGATAGCTGGCGCTCGCCTTGGCGGGGTCGAAGCCCAACCCATCCATGATCTCGCTCTTGGTCGCCCACAGCGCGATCATCTGCCCGACCTTTTCCTCGATCGTCATCCGGCCGATCAGGTCGGCGACGCGCTCGGCGACCGGACGGCGGCGATCGCGATAGGCAGGCGCCTGCAGGCCGCGGGGCGCACCGACGACACCGGCCGGCAGCATCGCCCCCGCCGCCGCCGAACTCAGCAGCGACAGGGCACGACGGCGATCGACGCGGCGGCCGCGCTGGGGTTCACCTGGCATGGTCGTTCCTTTTCGAAGAGAGTTTTGCAGGATACGATCAATCCTGCACGAGCAGGTCGAGCGGCACCGCATCGGCCATCGCGCGATAGCCCGCGTCGGACGGATGCAGGCCGTCGCCCGAATCGAGATCGGCCCGCAGATAGGTCGGCCGCTGCGGATCCCTCATCGCCGCGTCGAGATCGATCACCGCGTCGAAATTGCCGGGCGCACGGATGAAGGCGTTGATCGCCTGGCGATCGGCCTCGTTGATGGCGTCGGGATGATAGTATCCGGATCCTGCATAGGGCAGGATCGTCGCGCCCAGCACGCGAATGCCCGCGCCGCGCGCGCGCGCGACGAGCTGGCGATACCCGCCGAGCATGTCCGCCACGAGCGCACGGTGCTGCGCCTCGGGCACCGGTGCCTCGCGCGTCAGCGTTCCGAGATCGTTGACGCCGATCAGCACGATCAGGCTGTCGACATTCTCGAGCGACCACAGCTCGCGATCGATCCGGGCGAGCAGGTTGGGGCCGAGCCCGTCGCGCAGCAGGCGATTGCCGCCGATCCCCAGATTGGCGACCCCGATGCGCATCGGCCCGGGCAGCGCTTCCAGCCGCCGTGCCAGATAATCGCTCCATCGCCCATCGCTGTCGGTCACGACGCCATAGCCGTCGGTGATCGAATCGCCGAGGATCGCGACGGTGCCTGCCGCCGGCCCTGCGACGTCGATCGCAGCGATATGGAACCACTGCGTCACCTCGACCGAGGCGCCGTCGCCGAAGCGCACGCGCGTCGTCGCGCGCGCACCGGGATGGCCGGTCGCCTGCTCCGGCCGATCGAAGCGCAGCCGGACGCGTACGCGGCCGAGTTCCAGAGCCTTCATCGAGACCGCATCGGACACGAACTCGGCGCCCGCCGGGATCAGTACCGACGCCTCCCCGCCAAAGGTGACTGGCCGGCCCGCCCCTTCTCCCTCGGGTGCCAGCAATACCTCGCGGATCGCCAGCGGCTGCGTGCCGTCGCGATTGGTCAGCCGGATGCGCATCCGCTCGCCCCCGACCGACAGCCGCACGGTCTGCTCGACCGTCACCGGCCCTTCGCCCGGCGGCAGGACGTTCTCGTCCACCATCGCCATCGAGGACGTCGCCCAGCTGGTCGTCCAGTCCTGCGCGGCCGCGCCAGCCGGGCATAGCAGCATCGCGCCGACCGCGATCGCCCGCCACCCGATCATGCGCCGCGCACCGGGGCAGGTGCACGCACCGGCGCCGCCGCCAGCGATCGTGCGATCGCCGTGCGCAGCGGCTTGGAGAGCAGTTCGGAATCATAGGGACAACCGCGCGTCACCGCGCCATCTGCACGCGGCTCGAACCCGCGCAGCCAGCTGAACCGATCGCTCATCCCCCATGCCAGGACATCGTTCAGCTGCGGATAGGACAACATCAGGTCGAGATAGGCCCCGGCGAAATCGGCCACGCCGCGGTCGCGATGGCCGATCGCGGCGGGCAGCCCCGGATCGCGCACGTCGAACTCGGTGATGACGAGACGATAGCCCATCCCCGTCACCGCATCGAGGAAGCGGCGCCATTCGGGCGTCAGCTGCCCGACCAGCGCGGCGATCGACGGCGTCGCTTCGGCGATCTTGATGTGCGACTGGACGCCCAGCGCATCGACCGGCGTCTGGCGCTTGCGAAACCCCTCGAGCAGCCGCAGCACGCCGTCGCGATGGCGCTCGTTGCCGGCTTCCCAGCTCATATAGTCGTTATAGACCAGCTCGGCATGCGGCGCCGCCGCGCGCGCGGTACGGAAGGCGAGGTCGAGCACCGACTCCGCCCCACCCATCGCCTTCGACAGCACGGTTTCGCGCAAGCCCCCGGTATCGGGGTCGACCGCCTCGTTGACCACGTCATAGCTGTAGATCGCGTTGCCATAGCGCCTGGCCAGCGTATCGATATGCGTGGTCAGCAACCGCTCCGCCTCGCGCGCCGGACGATCGCCGAAGTCATGTTCGTTGAGCCATTTCGGAAACCAGCGCACATAATGCCACAGCAAGGTATGCCCGCGCACCGGCATCGCCTGCGCCTTGGCGTAGGCCATCATCGCATCAAACCGCTCGGGCGCGAAGCTCTCGGCGGACGGCCGCATGGCCTGCCATTTCAATTCGTTCTCGGGCACCAGCACGCCGCACTCGCGCTCGAGCAACCCGGCATAGGCAGGATTGGCGAACGACCCGGCATCGGCGCCTGCTCGGCTCCAGGCGAATGCCGATCCGAAGCGCAGCCCCCTTGCCTGCGCGATCGCATCAAGCCCCGGCTCCTGAGCGGCACGCGCTACCCTGGGTGCCAGCGCAGCAGCGCCGGCGAGCGCCGCCGTCTGCAACAGGCTGCGACGGTCGATCGGGAGGCCGCCGCTCACGCCGCGGCTCACAGGTGCGCACCCGCGCAGGGATTACGCGCGCTGGAATCATCAGTATCGCGGCCGATCATGCTCTCTCCTGTCGGCAGTTGGCACTGCTCGCTGGTAACGCTATCATCGTCACATGCGCGCGATTGTCAATGCGAAGGGCTTGTCCGCGCGGTCGTGGGCGGCGAAAGCTGCGCCGCAATGCCGATGAACCGCCATCCGCTCGACCCGGCATGCACAGCGACCCGGCACGAGATCGGTGTGGAGCGTCAACCGCTGCTGATCCTCGATCGCGTCCTCGCCGATCCAATGCGGCTGGTCGCTGCTGCCACGAGCGCAGCATTCGCTCCAGCGTACGGAGCCGCCGGCGGCTATCCGGGCGTCCGCGCCCCTGCCCCGCTCGACTATGTCGAAGCGGTGGCGCGCAGTTTGTTGCCGGTGCTCATCGACGGCTTCGCGCTACCGCGCGCGAAACTGCGCCGCGCCGAATGTAACTTCTCGCTGGTGACGCTGCCGCCCGATCGCTTGCACGCCAGCCAGCGCGCGCCGCACATCGACACCGTTGATCCGTGGCAATTCGCGATCCTCCATTATCTTTGCGGTCCCGAACATGGCGGCACCGCCTTCTTTCGCCATCGCGCCACCGGGTTCGAGACGCTGTCCGCCGACCGGCTGCCTGCCTATGATGAAGCGCGGGCGCGCGATGCGGACGGCGACGGCTATATCGTGGCAAGCGATGCCGGGTTCGACATGGCCTATAGCGTCGATGCGGCGTTCGACCGCCTGATCGTCTATCGCAGCTGCCTGCTGCACTCGGGGCGGATCGGCGATCCTTCGCGGCTATCGTCCGATCCCCGTCGCGGACGCCTGACCGCCAACATCTTCCTGACACTGCGCCCGGGCTAAAAAGAAGCGCCGCCGACCACGAGGATCGGCGGCGCGAGGGGTCCGGGGGACCGGAGCCGGGTTAGAAGTTGAAGCGTGCGGCCAGCGTGAAGCGGCGATCGTTGATGTACCAGCCGCGCGGCACTTCGCGCGTTCCGCCATCGACGTCCTGAACCACCGCGGTGGTCTTGGTCACCTGGTTGTTGAGATTGACCGCCTGCACGCCGAGTTTGAAGTTTTCGGTGATGTCATAGAAGATCGACGCATCGACTTGCCCGCCCGCCTTGTTGATGATCGGGTCGTTGGGGAAGATCACGTCGCGGATCGTCAGCAGGAAATCGTCACGCCACGAATAGGACGCCCGCATCGACAATTTGCCGATGTCGAGGAACGGCGTGACGGTGAAGGCATGCTTCGACAGACCCTGAAGCGGCAGTGCCGACAGATCGACCGTGGTCACGCGGCCCGCGCCGACATCGGGATCGGTTTCCGACAAGGTGCTTTGCGGCACGCCGGTCGATTCGATGTAGGTATAGTTGGCCTGCAGCCCCAGCCCGCTGAAGATCCCCGGCAGGAAGTCGTAGGTCTGCTGATAGGCGACCTCGACCCCCTTGATCTCGCCAATTCCGTCGGCGTTGATCGGCTGCGAGATCACCGATGACACCGTCGCGCCGTTGTTGGTGACGTCCTGCCGCGTCGTCGAGTTGGTCAGAACGTTCTTGAGCCGCTTGTAGAAGCCCGAAACGGTGATTTGCCCGACATCGTCGAAATACCATTCGGCGGTAAGGTCGAAATTGTCCGCTTCGACCGGCAACAGATAGGGATTGCCGATGCCGAACGTCCCCTGCAGCCGGAAGCTCTGCGGGATGATGTTGCCGTTCTCGTCGACATTGGCGACCGGGCCGAACGACGCGTTGAAGAAATTGCGCGTCAGGCCGGTAGCCGGCGGGCTCACCCCCTTGAAATAGGCACCGCGGAACTGGATGCCGTCGCCCACCTCCAGCTTCACGTTGACGCTGGGAAGCCAGTATTCATAGCTGAGCTTGGCGGTCGAGGGCGTGAAAGCGTTATCCGAAATCGTCCGCGCAGCCTGCCGCTCTTCGGGCGACAGGAAACAGAAATTGGGGATGTTGTCGGTGACGTTGCATTGTTCCTCGGTCGGAAAGGAATCCCCCGGGTACGGAAATGCCACCCCGCCCACGGAGGTTCGATCGGTCTTCGTATAGCGCAGGCCGACATTGCCGTTCAGTTTCATGCCGTTGCCGAATTCGGTGTCGAACCGCGCCATCGCATAGGCGGCGATATTCTCCTCGCGCAGCGGATTGATCTCGCCCGGCAGGAACGGACCGCCATCGACGGTGCCGAAACGCCCGGCAAGGCCGTTCCAGCCGCGCCGCGTCACGCCGTCGGGGCCCACCACCGGCGCTTCCCACTCGCTGTTGATTCGGCGTCCGAACGCAACATAGTCTTCGTAATTGCGAGCGGTATCCTGCGAATAGAACAGCCGTCCGTCGCCGACCATCGGATTGCCGACCTGCCCCTGGAAGAATTGCGGGAAGAAATACGGCTCGTAATTGCCCGCGGGCGACCCTCCGTTGCCGCCGGGCACGCCATCAACATTGTCGTCGAGCCAGACCGGGCCGTCATTGCCCCATTGCTCCGACAAGCGGCCCCAATTGTACGTCGAGAAGCGGTTGGTCTGCTGGCGATCGGCATAGCGGGCGCCGACGCGGATCGCCTGCAGGAAGCCGCTTTCGGGAAACGCCATTTCGGCATCGAGGCGCAGCGCATCCGAATCGCCGGTGCTGTCCTCGATATGGTCCATCGCCGAGCGATAGAAGCTGTTGTACGGATCGGTGAAGCTGGTGTGCCCGGCGCCGAAATAGGTCGGGCTGTTCTGCGATCCCGGGGCGCCATCGCAGGTCGAATTCTGCGCCGGGCCGCTGCACACCTGCGGCGGCAGGAACTCGACCGTCGGCAGGTTCGACCCGTCCAGATCGATGAAGACGTTCTGGTACGACGACATCCACAGGCCGTTGTCGATGACATAGCCCGACGATCCGACATGCTGATAGTCGAAGACGATGCCGATGCGGTCGCTGACGTCCCATTTGAAATTGAAGCCGTAATCCTCGGTGACCAGCTTTTCATAATGGTCACGGCGGATATTGTTGCTCTGCAGTCCCAGGATCGGCGTGCGGGGATCGGCCGTGAACTGGTCGGCGCGCCAGCCGGTCGGACCGGTGATCAGGCCGTTATCGAACAATCCGTCATCGTCGAATTCCAGCTCCGTACCCTCGACCCGGCGCGAATCGCCGTTGGCCGAGACGTTGTCGGTGGCGATCTCGATATTGCGTTCGGTCCATGCCTGCCGCGCGTCGGACCGCAGGAACTGGAACACCGCCTCCATCGATCCGTCGGGGCTCTGCCATTGCAGCGCACCGGCGAAGCCACGGCGCTGACGGTCGAATTCCTGCGTGCCCATTGTCGCGCCGCGCGGGAACAGCACCGGGCCGACGATCGAGGCGTCGCCATTCTGATTGACGTCGCCGTCCGAATAGAGATTGCGCTGGCGGAAGCTGGAGATTTGCAGGCGGTCGGCGCGCGAGAACAGCTGCGAATAGACGACGCTGCCAAGAATCCCGATCTCGCCGATGCCGGTGCTGAACCGATCGCTGAACAGGATCGATCCGGTCGGCGCGCCCTTGTTGATGAAATCGCCATAATTCATCTCGAGCGAGCCGGCCACGACCAGCCCGGTCGCGTCGAACGGCTTGCGCGTGCGCAAGTTGACGACGCCGGCGATGCCGCCTTCGATGCGGTCCGCCGATGGCGACTTGAACACATCGACGCCGCCGAGCAGTTCGGACGGCACGTCGGCGAAGCTCAACGCTCGCCCGTTCGAGGCGCTGAACGCCTCGCGCCCGTTGAATTCCGACCGGACATAGGTCAGCCCGCGCACCACCACGCCCGATCCCTCGACCGAGAAATGGTCGGGATCGACGCCGGCGGCGAAGCGGTTGATGGTCACGCCCGGAATGCGCTGCAGCGCCTCGGTCACCGAACGGTCGGGCAAGGCGCCGATATCGGTGGCAGTGATCGAATCGACGATGACGTCGGAATTGCGCTTGATGTCCTGCGCGCTCTGCAGCGACTGGCGGTACCCAGTGACGATGATCTCGTCTTCTTCCTGTACCGTCGTCGTCTGCGCCGCCTCGGTCGATTCATTGGCCGGCAGGGTCTGCGCATGGCCCGGCGCCGCAACCAGAAACGCCCCCATTGCCAGCGCCGAACATCCGCCGCGCAACGCGATCCGCCCGATCTTCGTCAGATCGTGACACGGCTCGAGCGTGATTCCCTTCATGCCCCTACTCCCTGTGTGCGGCGGCCGTTTCCCGGTCGCGCCTTGTTATCGCTACCAGCTTATCGATTTCGTGATTTGACGCAAGCGCTTTTCGCGCGCGGCGGCGCGTTGAATTGCGCGCACGATACCGATACCTTTATCTCCGGGGCTTGGGCGGTTCCGACGGCGCATGAATGCGCTGCATCGTCGCAGCAGGAGAGGGCATGACGAGCGTGACGCACGACCGGGCCGAGGGCGACCGCCGCATCCGCAGCATCGCTGTAATCGGCGGTGGCAGCGCGGGGTGGATGGCCGCGGCGACGCTCGCGCGGATTCTCGGCCGCGACTATGCCGCGGTCACCCTGGTCGAATCCGACGAGATCGGCATCGTCGGCGTGGGCGAAGCGACGATCCCGCAAATGGCGACCTTCAACCGCATGCTCGGCATCGACGAGGACGATTTCATCCGCCGCACCCAGGGCAGTTTCAAGCTCGGCATCGAATTCGTCGACTGGGGCCGCCGGGGCCACCGCTATTTCCACCCGTTCGGCCATTACGGCGTCAACATGGGCGGCGTTTCGTTTCACGCGCACTGGCTGAAGCTGCACCGCGCCGGCGAGGCGCCGTCGATCGATGACTGGTCACTGCAGGCGATGGCCGCGCGCGAGGGCAAGTTCATGCGCTCGATCGATGCCGGGCGCTCGCCGCTGTCCGACATCGCCTATGCCTATCATTTCGATGCCGGGCTCTATGCCGCCTATCTGCGCAGCTATGCCGAGGAGCGCGGCGTCGTCCGCCGCGAAGGCCGCATCGTCGAAGTGCGATTGCGCGGCGGCGACGGCCATGTCGAAGCGGTGCTGCTCGAAGACGGTACGCGGATTGAGGCGGACCTGTTCATCGATTGCTCGGGCTTTCGGTCGCTGCTGCTGGGCCAAGCGCTGGGCGTCGAGCATATCGACTGGTCGCACTGGCTGCCCTGCGACCGCGCGGTGGCGGTACCGTGCGAAAGCGTCGCGACGCTGGCGCCCTACACGCGTTCGACCGCGCGGGCGGCGGGATGGCAATGGCGCATCCCGCTGCAGCATCGCATCGGCAACGGCCATGTCTATGCCAGCAGCCATATCAGCGACGACGAGGCGACGGCAGTGCTGCTTGCCAATCTCGACGGGCCGCCGCTCGCCGAACCGCGCTATGTCCCGTTCCGTACCGGTCACCGGGCAAAGTTCTGGGAACGCAACGTCGTCGCGCTCGGGCTCGCGTCGGGATTCATGGAGCCGCTTGAATCGACCAGCCTGTGGATGGTGCAGAGTGGCATCGCGCGGCTGATGGCGATGTTTCCCGATCGCGATTTCGACGCTGCGACGCGCGATCGCTACAACCGCATCCTCACCACCGAATATGAGGAGATCCGCGACTTCCTGATCCTGCATTACCACGTCACCCAGCGCGACGACACGCCGTTCTGGGAAGCGTGCCGGACGATGGCGATCCCCGAGCGCCTGGCCGAGAAGATCCGGGTGTTCGCCGCGCATGGCCGCGTGTTCCGCGAGAATGAGGAACTGTTCAACGACACCAGCTGGTTCGCGGTGATGCTCGGCCAGATGTTGCGTCCGGCAGCGCACGATCCGGTCGCGGACGTCTGGTCGCTTGCCGACACGCGCGAGCGGCTCGCCAAGATCCGCACCGCGATCGCCAATTCCGCCGACTATATGCCCGACCACCGCGCCTTCATCGCCGAGCATTGCGCCGCCTGATTGCAACCGGTTCCAGCTGTCGATTGCCAAGTGCGCGGTCGCGCAATATCGCAGTGCCAGGAGGAAGGTGCATGCGATCAGCACGGAGGCGGCAACGCGGCGTGACCGTCAAGGACGTCGCCGAAGCCGCGGGCGTTTCGGCAATGACCGTCTCGCGCGTGGTCAACGGCAACAGCAATGTCCGCGCCGACAAGCGCCAGGCGGTGCTCGATGCAATCGAGAACCTGCAATACAAGCCCAATACCGCTGCGCGGACGCTCGCAGCGGGCGATGCGACGCAGATCGGGCTGCTCTATTCCAACCCGTCGGCCGCTTATCTCAGCCAGTTCCTGATCGGCGCGCTCGCCGGCGCGCGCCGCGCGGGATGCCATCTCGTGCTCGAGCCGTGCGAAGGCGAAAGCGCCGATGAGCAGGCCGAGGCCACGCGCCAGTTTGCCGGTGCCGGGGTACAGGGCGTCATCCTGCCGCCGCCCTTGTCCGAATCCGCGCCGGTCCGCGCCGAGCTTGATGCCGCCGAGATCCCGTCGGTGGCGATCGCGATGGGACGCCCTTCGCCCGGCAGCCTCAACGTCCGCATCGACGATTTCGATGCGGCCCAGGCGATGACCCGTCACCTGCTCGAACTGGGCCATCGCGAAATCGCATTCATCCGCGGGCATCCCAACCAGCTCGCCAGCAGCGAGCGTTTCCGCGGCTTCGTCGCCGCGCTCGAGCAGGCCGGGCTGGACCCCGCCGAAGCCCGCGTCGAACAGGGATATTTCACCTTTCGCTCGGGAACCTTTGCAGCCGAACGCCTGCTCGCCCGTGCGCCGCGGCCCACCGCGATCTTCGCCTGCAACGACGACATGGCCGCGGCCGCGATCGGCGTGGCGCACCGCCAGGGGCTGCGCGTACCCGATGACATCAGCATCGTCGGCTTCGACGATACCGCCATCGCCACCAATGTCTGGCCCGAACTGACGACGATCCGCCAGCCGATCGCCCAGATGGCGGAAACCGCGATCTCCATGCTGCTCGATCGGCTCAAGGCAGGCGATCCGGTCGATGCCATGCATGAACAGGTATTCGCCCACGAATTGATCGTACGCGAATCGACCGCCGCCCCCCCCACTCCCCGTATCGCGGTCGGCGTACGCCACCACCGCGCCGCGTCCTGATCGCCCGCACCGCTCGGCGCTTGCAATTGCTCGCCGATTGCGGCCAAAGGTTACCGCTAACACAATAAGGACGCGAAATGCCGTCCACGAACAGGAGCATGGGGATGGATGAGACGGGCAACCGCGCCAATATCGGGCTGATCATCGCGATCGTGTCGGTGGCGACGATCGGCGGACTGCTGTTCGGCTATGACAGCGGCGCAGTAAACGGCACACAGGACGGTCTTAAATCGACCTTTGCGCTCAGCGATTCCGGGCTCGGCTTTACCGTCGGATCGTTGCTGATCGGTTGCTTCGTCGGCGCCTTCCTGGCCGGGCGCCTCGCCGATCTGATGGGGCGGCGCAAGGTGATGATGCTGACCGCGGTGCTGTTCCTGATCGGTGCGCTGGTCCAGGGGTTTAGCGAGGTCCAGTGGCTGTTCGTCGCGGCGCGGATGATGGGCGGGATGGCGGTCGGTGCGGCGAGCGTACTGTCGCCGGCCTATATCTCCGAAGTCGCACCCGCCAATATCCGCGGGCGGATGACGACGATCCAGCAGATCATGATCATCTCGGGCCTGACCGCGGCGTTTGTCGTCAATTATTATCTCGCGGCCACCGCGGGCGCATCGACCAATCCGTTCTGGGGCGGATATCAGGCATGGCGCTGGATGTACTGGATGCAGGCGATCCCGGCTGCGGTGTTCCTGGTGGCGTTGTTCTTCATCCCGGAAAGCCCGCGCTATCTGGTGGCGAAGGGACGGTTCGACGAAGCGACGCGCGTGCTTACCAGCCTGTTCGGCCGTGATACCGCCGCACGCAAGCTGGTCGAGATCCAGGCCAGCTTCTCCGCCGACCACCGCCCACGGCTCCGCGACGTGCTCGATCCGGTGAAGGGCGGCGTGCGCCCGATCGTGTGGGCCGGCCTGCTGCTCGCGGTGTTCCAGCAACTCGTCGGCATCAACGTCATCTTCTACTATGGCGCGACTTTGTGGCAGCTGGGCGGCTTCACCGAGGATCAGGCGCTGCAGATCAACATCGTCTCGGGTGTGGTATCGATCCTCGCCTGCCTCGTGACCGTCGCGCTGGTCGACAAGATCGGGCGCAAGCCGCTGCTGCTGATCGGATCGGCGGGGATGACCGTTACGCTGTTTGCGCTGGTCTATGCGTTCGGCAACGGCACGCTCGACGCCGATGGCAATCTGCAGCTCAACGAACAGCTCGGCATCCTCGCGCTGATCGCCGCCAATCTCTACGTGATTTTCTTCAACGTCAGCTGGGGGCCGATCATGTGGGTGATGCTGGGTGAGATGTTTCCCAACCAGCTGCGCGGTTCGGCGCTGGCGGTGTGCGGCTTCGCACAGTGGTTCTCCAACTATCTGATCGCGCAGAGCTTCCCGGTCATGGCGGCAGGACTCGGGCTGGCCGTAACCTACAGCTTCTATGCCGTCGCCGCGCTGATCAGCTTCTTCCTTGTGCAGAAGTTCATCATCGAAACCAAAGGCAAGGAACTGGAAGAAATGAAGGGCTAGGCCGCGGGGGGAGCGTGCGGCGCCCGGCTGCCGCTCCCCTGTCTGCCGCTCATCGATGCGGCGCGTCTGACGGCCCTTAACAAGCGACGGTAAGGCGCTCAGCCCGGCTCAGTTGTCGGCATCAGTCTGACGCAGAATCTTCGCCATCGGCCGTCCCCTAGCGAGTTCGTCGATCAGCTTGTCGAGATAGCGAATCTCGCGCATCGTCGGCTCTTCGACGTCCTCCACCCGGATGCCGCAGACCGTGCCGGTGATGCCCGATCGCGCTGGGTTCATGCGCGGCGCCTGGGCGAAAAACGCCTCAAAGCTGACCTTGCGCACCAACTGCTCGTCGAGCGTCGCGTGGCTATACCCGGTCAGCCAGCACAGAATGGCATCGACCTCGGCCTTGCTGCGTCCTTTTTTCTCGGCCTTGGCGAGATAGTGCGGGTAGACGCTGGCGACGCTGGTCGTGAAGATACGGTGGCGGGTCATCGCGATCGGATCCGTGTCGTTCACGCACGGAAGTACCGCCGGCCAGCGGTACCGACAAGCCGCCTCGCGGCCGATCCGGCGACGACGTTGGTCCAGACCCGCCCCCAACATCGCCGGACACAAAAAAACCGCCCCAGGATATCCTGAGACGGCGTCGATATTCGGCGTTGGTTGCGGGGACAGGATTTGAACCTGTGACCTTCAGGTTATGAGCCTGACGAGCTACCGGGCTGCTCCACCCCGCGCCAAAGCGGTTGAGCCGCTCGGCACCCCGAATAGGGCGCCTTGCGGCTCGACATGTGAATGGGTTTTCCTGTGCGATTTACACCGGCTGCAATGCCTGGCGACGACCTACTCTTCCATCGCTTAGACGATAGTACCATCGGCGCAGTCCGGTTTCACGTTCGAGTTCGGGATGGGATCGAGTGGGTCACAGACGCTATAGCCACCAAGCAATGAAGCCGGTGTATTCGCAAAGGGGATTTCAAATCGATGCACCTTAAAGGCTGAAGAACAATATCCACATCAACCGCCGGCTGAACCAGCGCTGTCATTGATGGTGGGACTCTTCAAGCGCGAATAGGACAATTAGGACTGGTTAGCTCCATGCGTTACCGCACTTCCACATCCAGCCTATCAAGGTCGTGGTCTTCGACCGTCCTATGAAATCTTATCTTGAGGGAGGCTTCCCGCTTAGATGCTTTCAGCGGTTATCCCGTCCATACATAGCTACCCTGCTGCGCTCCTGGCGGAACGACAGGTACACCAGAGGTATGTTCAACCCGGTCCTCTCGTACTAGGGTCAACTCCTCTCAAATTTCGACGCCCACGGCAGATAGGGACCAAACTGTCTCGCGACGTTCTGAACCCAGCTCACGTACCACTTTAATTGGCGAACAGCCAAACCCTTGGGACCTGCTCCAGCCCCAGGATGTGATGAGCCGACATCGAGGTGCCAAACGATTCCGTCGATATGAGCTCTTGGGAATCATCAGCCTGTTATCCCCGGCGTACCTTTTATCCGTTGAGCGATGGCCCTTCCACGAGGGACCACCGGATCACTATGACCGACTTTCGTCTCTGCTCGACTTGTCAGTCTCGCAGTCAGGCTGGCTTATGCCATTGCACTCTAACAGACGGTTTCCAACCGTCTTGAGCCAACCTTCGCACGCCTCCGTTACTCTTTAGGAGGCGACCGCCCCAGTCAAACTACCCGCCACAGAGGGTCCCTGATCCAGTTTCATGGATCGAGGTTAGACATCAGAAAACAACAGGGTGGTATTTCACCTATGGCTCCACGTCAGCTGGCGCCAACGCTTCAAAGCCTCCCACCTATGCTACACAGTTCTTTCCTAATGCCACTCTGAAGCTGCAGTAAAGGTGCACGGGGTCTTTCCGTCTAACCGCGGGTACTCCGCATCTTCACGGAGAATTCAATTTCGCTGAGCATGTCCTGGAGACAGTGGGGAAGTCGTTACGCCATTCGTGCAGGTCGGAACTTACCCGACAAGGAATTTCGCTACCTTAGGACCGTTATAGTTACGGCCGCCGTTTACCTGGGCTTCATTTCAGAGCTTGCACTCCTCCACTTAACCTTCAGGCACCGGGCAGGCGTCAGGCCCTATACGTCGTCTTGAAGCCGACTTAGCAGAGCCCTGTGTTTTTGCTAAACAGTCGCTACCCCCTGGCCTG